>DAIPIS010000023.1:0-21576 GCA_036770665.1 Meridianimarinicoccus sp. | reverse complement strand
TTTATCCCCGAAAACAACCAGCAGCACCGCCACCAACCATCCCCGGAACCCAACAAAACGTCGCCGCCCCGCCGGTGAAGGGGTGTTTAGGCCGCTGCTTCCGCGACCGCAAGAAGAAAATTCGTATCTCTGTCATTTTCCTGTCAAGAACCGCACAACGCGCTGATAGTGCTTAATTTTCAGGCGCGCTCGCAAGCCATTTCAAAGCGCCGGCAGGTCCGCGCCGCCGCAGGAACGGTCCGGATCGGCGACTCGCCACCGATTCCGCTCTTGTGACGCCACGTGAACCTTGGTCGGTGCCGCACCGCATGGACAACGCCCCCGCCCTTCCGACATATCGCGTCATCATCCCTGCACACATGTCATTAGTCGGAGCCTTGCCATGTCCACACCCGCCAACATGCGTCCGGTCCCGTCCGGCGGGCGCGATCTGCGGCTCGACCTGTTTCGCGGCTGCGCCATGATCATCATCCTGATCGCGCACATCCCCTTCAACCGGGTCTCCAACTACATCCCGGCGCGCTACGGCTGGTCCGATGCCGCGGACATCTTCGTGTTCTGCTCGGGCTTCGCCTCGGCGCTCGCGTTCGGGCAGGTCTTCGTGCACCGTGGCTGGGCGATGGGCACCGCGCGCATCGCCTACCGCGTCTGGCAGGTCTACTGGGCGCATCTCGGCATGTTCCTCGCCATCGCGGCGACCATGGCGGCGCTCGACCTGTCGGAAATCTTTGTCCGCTACGGCACATTCGAGAAATCCTATGTCGGATCGCTCGCCCTCGACCTGTTCTTCGACGCGCCCCTCACCGGCCTCGTCGGTCTGATGACCCTGACCTACGTGCCGAACTATTTCGACATCCTGCCCATGTACCTCGTGATCCTCGCCATGCTGCCCCTGTTCATGGCGCTGGCGCGGGTCGACCCGAAACTGGCCATGGCGGCCTCCGTGATCCTTTGGGCCGCGGCGCAGACGGGCGCGCTGGCTTTGCCAGCCGACCCCTGGTCCGACCGGTCGTGGTTCTTCAATCCGTTCGGATGGCAGCTCATCTTCTTCACCGGCTTCGCCTTCGGGTGTGGCTGGCTTCCCGCACCGCCCGTGTCGCGCGGTCTGGTCGCCGTCATCCTCCTGTTCCTGATCGTGTCGATTCCGTTCGCGCGCTGGCAAATCTGGACCGAGGTGGAGTGGATCCGTGCGTGGCGCGATGCCAATCCGATCCTGTTCTCCAAGACGAACGCGGGCATCCTGCGCTATCTGCATTTTCTGGCGCTGGCCTATCTCGCCGTCACCCTTGCCGGGCCGCGCGGCGTCCGGCTTCGTCCCACTGGCACCGGGGCAGGCGCGGCCATCGCGCGGGGCGTCATCGCGCAGGTGGTCAAGATCGGACAACAGTCGCTGGCTGTGTTCGTCTTTTCCATGTGGCTGGCGCTGATCCTGGGGTTCTTCCTGGACTTCACCGAAGTCCGCGGCTGGGGGCCGGCGCTTGCCGTGAACGCCGTCGGCATCGCGATGATCCTTGGCGTCGCCCATCTGGCGGCCTGGGTGAAATCCGCCCCATGGAAGGCACCGTCCCGCGCACAGGGCCGAGGCGAAGCACAGGCGCGCATGGCCGAATAACCAGCCGTCGTCGCGCCGCGCCGCGCCCCGAGACCCTGCGCGAGTCATATGAAAGTCATATGAAAGTCATACGCGAGTCATACGCCAAGAACCCGAGGTCGAACCGTGAACTACATCCTCGCGATCCTGCTGCCGCCACTGTCCATCGCCATCGCCGGACGGCCCATCGTGGCCATCGTCACCTTCCTGATCTGGATACCCGCGATCCTGTTTTCCGGCGGTTTGACGCACCCGATGTTCATCATCCTTGCATGGTTCCTGATCCACCAGTCAGGCACCGCCCGGATCATGCGGGACCGAAAAGATTAGCATCGTCAGCCGCTTCGCGCCGTCCCCCACGGGGCCGCTGCATCTCGGGCACGCGTATTCCGCCGCCGTCGCCCATGATCTTGCGCGCCATGCGGGGGGGCGGTTCCTGCTCCGGATCGAAGACATCGACCGCGACCGCGCCCGCCCCGCGTGGGAGGCCCAGATATACGACGACCTCGCATGGTTCGGACTGACATGGGAAACCCCGGTCATGCGCCAGTCCGACCGGCAGGCCGCCTATGACCAAGCCCTTGATACCCTGTGGGAAATGGGGTTTCTCTACCCTTGCGTCTGCACCCGACGCGACATCCTGATCGCGCTGGACGCCCCACAGGAAGGCGCCCCGCATGGCCCGGATGGCGTCCTCTATCCCGGCACCTGCCGCCCTGTCGCAGCGCCCGCCGGTCCCCGCCCGCGGGACGCGGCACTGCGGCTCGACATGGCCCGCGCGGCCGCGCACCTGTCCGCCAAGGGGCTGAACCATATCCTTTTTTCCGAAATCGGCCCAGTCGGCGGATTTGCCACCCGCGCCGTAGTCGCGGACCTGCCCGGCACCCTTGGCGACATCGTGCTCGCGCGGCGCGACATGGGGACAAGCTATCACCTGTCGGTCGTGGTCGATGACGCCGCACAGGCCGTCACCCATGTCGCGCGCGGTGCGGACCTCGGACCGGCCACGCTGATTCACGTCGTTCTTCAATGGCTTCTGGGTCTGCCCACGCCCATCTACCACCACCACCGCCTGATCCGCGACGACAGCGGCAAACGGCTGGCCAAACGCGACGACGCCCGTGCGATCGCCGCCTACCGGGCCGACGGGGTCACGCCCACGGACTTGCGTGCGCGGCTCAACCTGCCGCTGGCGCCATGATCTCGACCGCGTCACCGTCGCGAATCGCCGTGTAGAAACAGGACCTTCGGTTCGTGTGACAGGCCGGCCCCATCTGTTCGACCAACGCCAGCAGGCAGTCGCGGTCGCAGTCCACGCGCAACTCCACCAGCGTCTGCACGTGGCCGGAGCTTTCGCCCTTCGCCCAGAACGCCTGCCGCGACCGCGACCAATAGGTCATCCGACCGGTTTCCAGCGTGCGCCGGATCGACTCCGCCGACATCCACGCCATCATCAGGATTTCACCCGTCGCGACGTCCTGCGCGATGCAGGGCACCAGCCCGGCGGCGTCGAATTTCAGGCTGGCTGGATCGAACGGCATGGCGCATCCTTTGCTTGGGCGGACCCGCCCGCTATGTAACCCCGCACGAAACGAAGGGGAAGCTGCCCGTGTCGGACACTGCGCTGATCAATCTCTACTCCAGGACGATCCTCGCGCTTGCGGCGGATATCCCCCATGTCGGGCGGCTCGATGCGCCCATGGGCAGCGCCCGCGTGCGCGCGCCGCTCTGCGGATCGGTGGTGACGGTGGATGTGGACGTCGCGGACGACCGCATCACCCGCTTCGCCCATGACGTGAAGGCCTGCGCGCTTGGCCAGGCCGCAGCCGCCGTCGTGGGTGCCGCCGCCATCGGATCGTCGCGCGCCGATCTCGCCGCCGCACGCGCGGCCCTGTCCGACATGCTGAAATCCAACGGGCCCGCGCCACAACCACCCTTCGACGGGCTCAAGGTGATGGAGGCCGCACGCGACTTCGGCAATCGCCACGCATCCATTCTGCTCAGCCTCGATGCGACCCTCGCCGCCATGGACGCGGCCACCGCACAGGCGCAGGGCACCGCCCCCGCCTGACAAAAAAACGCCGCGCACCGGGGCAACCGGATACGCGGCGTCAGGTAGGCGAACCGGTTGCAGGCGGGACAGGCAAGACCCGGCAGCAGGCAGACCATGGGGTATGGCAACAGGCCCGGTTCGCGGGGCAGTTCGAAATCGGCTCAGATGGCACCCAGAAGACTGGGCAGGAACAGGGCGGACAACAGCATCACGGCCAGTGCCGCCATGCCCAGCAGGTCCGCCCACAACGTGTCGCCGGTCCGCTGCAAGGCCGTTCTCACATCCTGAAGCATCGTTCGTCCTCCGATCCATCCGATGTGTTCTTGGTATGTTCCTTCTCGATTCGTGTAAAGCGATTCTTAAGAACTTTCCGGGAACATCTCAGCCGACCCGCAGAAGGTGCAGCGCCTTGTCCTGCTCCGTCAGCCACAGCAGCACGCGCATCGCCTGCCCCCGGTCGGTGGTCAGGTCCGGGTCGCGCACCAGCAACGCACGGGCATCGTCGCGGGCGATTTCCATCAACCCGACCTGGGTTTCCAGGTCCGCGATGCGGAACCGCGGCAGGCCGGACTGGCTGACGCCGATCATGTCACCGGCCCCCCGCATCTCCAGATCCGCCTCGGCGATCCGGAACCCGTCATCCGTGTCGCGCAGCAATGTCAGGCGGCGCTGCGCCGTCTCGCCCAAAGGCGGATGATAGAGCAACAGGCAGGTGGATTGCACCGCCCCCCGTCCGACCCGGCCGCGCAACTGGTGCAACTGCGCCAGCCCGAAGGTTTCGGCCTGCTCGATCACCATGATCGACGCGTTGGGCACGTTCACGCCGACCTCGATCACCGTGGTCGCCACCAGCACGCCGGTCTGCCCCGCCACGAACCGTGCCATCGCGGCATCCTTGCGGTCGGGCGGCATCTGCCCGTGGACCAGCCCGACCACATCGTCGCCCAGCACCGTGCGCAACTGCTGGAACCGCGCCTCGGCGGCGACCATCGGCACGGCCTCGCTTTCCTCCACCAGCGGACAGACCCAATAGGCCTGCCGCCCCTCCGCCACCGCGCGGCGCAGGTGCGCCACCACCTCGTCCAGCCGTTCGGCACTGAACAGCGCCGTGCGCACCGGGCTGCGGCCGGGTGGCTTCTCGTCCAGCACCGACAGGTCCATGTCGCCGTATTGCGTCAGCGCAAGACTGCGGGGGATCGGCGTCGCCGTCATCACCAGCACATCCACCCGGTCGCCCTTCTGGCCCAGTTCCAGCCGCTGGCGCACGCCGAACCGGTGCTGTTCGTCGATCACCGCCAGCCGCAGATCGGCAAAGGCCACATCCGCCTGGAACACCGCATGGGTGCCGACCAGAACATGGATCGCCCCCGACGCCAGATCCGCCAGCTTGCGCGCCCGTTCGGCCCCGGTGTCCCGGCCGGTCAGCACCTCCAGCCGCACACCCGCCGCGGCGGCGAGCGGCCCCAGCCCCTCGGCATGCTGGCGCGCCAGGATCTCGGTCGGGGCCATCAGCACGCCCTGCCCCCCGGCCTCCACCGCCGCCAGCAGCGCCAGCAGCGCCACCAGCGTCTTGCCGGCCCCCACATCGCCCTGCAACAGCCGCGACATGCGCCGATCCGACGCCATGTCGGCCACGATTTCCGCCACGGCGCGCACCTGCGCCCCGGTCGGCGCGAAACCAAGCGCATCCAGAACCCGTGCCCGCAACGCCCCGTCGCCCACGGTTGTCCGTCCCTTGGGCACCCGTGCCCGGGCGCGCGCCACGGCCAGCGTCATCTGGTGCGCCAGCAATTCGTCATAGGCCAGCCGTTCGCGCGCAGGCGCACGGGGTGACAGGTCGGCGGGACCGCCCGGCCCATGGGCCGCGACCATCGCGGCACGCCACGCAGGCCAGCCCCGCCGCGCCACAAGCGTCGGGTCCGCCCATTCCGGCAGGTCCGGCGCCCGCGCCACCGCCCCCGCCGCCGCCTTGGCCATCACCCGCGCAGTCAACCCTTGCGTCAGCGGATAGACCGGCTCGAACGCGGGGATCTCGGCGGCTTCCTCGGGCAGCAACACGTGATCGGGATGGGGCATCTGCGCCATCCCGTCGTAATGCTCGATCTTGCCCGACACGATCCGCACCGCCCCCACCGGCAGCAGCTTTTCGAGGTACCCGCGGTTGGGCCGGAACCACACGAGCGAGAACGCGGTCTGCGCATCCTCCACCTGCACGCGGTAAGGGCCCCGCCCCGCCCCCGGCTGGTGACGCAGAACCTTGATCCGCACCGTGGCCACTTGGCCCGGCGGCACGCCCTGCACACTGTCGCGCAACCGCCGGTCCGCCCCGCCGTGTGGCAGGGTGAACAACAGGTCGCGCGGGCGCGTCACCTGCATCTGGCCCATCAGCTTCGCCGTCTTCGGGCCGACCCCCGGCAACGTATCCAGCCCCGCGAACAGCGGGAACAGGATCGGCGGGCGCGACCCGCTCATGCCTCACCGATCAGCGCGCGCCAGCCAGCCTCGTCAAGCGTTGCGATGCCAAGCGCCTCGGCCTTCGCGGCCTTCGACCCGGCGCCGGGCCCCGCGATCACCAGATCGGTCTTGGCCGATACAGATCCCGATACCCGCGCGCCCATCGCCTCGGCCCGCGCCTTGGCTTCGGCCCGCGTCATGGTTTCCAGATTGCCGGTGAACACCACGGTCTTGCCCGCAAGCGGGCTGCCCGCGCCCTGCGGTGCCGCCGCAGGCTCGATGTCCAGTTGCGCGGCCAGCCGGTCGATGGATGCCCGTTCCTCGGCCTGCGCAAAGGACGTGACCAGCGACCGGGCCACGACCACGCCGATCCCGTCGATGCTCACCAGATCATCCCACGCCGCGCGCGCGGCCTCCGGGACCGGCGGCTCCGCGGTCCACACGGCGTCCGCGGCACGTTTCGGCTGTGCGCGGCGACCCTCTGCGGCGGCGGCCTTGCGTTCGGCGATCTGCGCCGCCTCGGCCTCGGCGTGGCGTTCGGCGGCAGCGCGCGCGGCATCGACGGCGGCGATCAACGCATCCCACGTCCCGAAATGCCGCGCGAGATCCTTGGCCGCGACCTCCCCCACATGGCGCAGCCCCAGCGCAAAGATCAGCCGGTGCAGCGGGATGCGCCGCTTGTCCGCGATGGCGGCGAACAGGTTGCGCGCGCTCGTCTCGCCCCAGCCCTCGCGGTTCTTCACCTGCTGCAGCCCCTGCCCGAACCGCGCCTCCAGCGTGAAGATGTCCGCGGGTTCCCGGATCCAGCCATCGGCATGAAAGGCCTCGACCTGCCGCGCCCCCAGACCTTCGATGTCGAACGCCGCGCGCGATACGACATGGCGCAGTTTTTCCACCGCCTGCGCCGGGCACACCAGCCCACCGCTGCAGCGGCGCACCGCGTCGCCCTCCTCGCGCAGGGCCGCCGACCCGCACTCGGGGCAGACGGTCGGAAACACGAAGGGCGGCGCATCCTTGGCGCGGCACGACAGGTCCACATCGGCGATCTTGGGGATCACGTCGCCCGCGCGATAGACCTGCACCCGGTCGCCCACCCGAATGTCGCGCCCGTCGCGGATCGGCGCGCCGGTGGCGTCGCGCCCGGCGATGTAGTCCTCGTTGTGCAGCGTCGCGTTCGATACCACGACACCGCCCACCGTCACCGGCACCAGCCGCGCGACAGGTGACAGCGCGCCGGTCCGCCCGACCTGGATGTCGATGGCGTCGAGGATGGTCCATGCCAGTTCGGCGGGAAACTTGTGGGCAATGGCCCAGCGGGGCGTCGTGGCGCGGAACCCAAGCCGCGCCTGCAGGTCCAGATCATCGACCTTGTAGACCACCCCGTCGATGTCATACCCCAGCGTCGCACGTTGCGACTCCACGGTCCGGTACTGGCCCAGCAGCGCCTCCAGCGTGTCGCAGCGCAGGGTGAGCGGATTGATCCGGAACCCCATGTCGCCCAGCCGCGACAGCGCATCGAATTGGGTCTCGGCCAGCGGCGCGGACAGCTCCCCCCAGCCATAGGCGAAGAACCGCAGGGGCCGCGCCGCCGTGATCCGCGGGTCAAGCTGCCGGAGCGATCCCGCGGCCGCGTTGCGCGGATTGGCAAAGGTCTTGCCACCGATCTCCGCCTGCCGCGCATTCAGCGCCGCGAAATCGTCATGGTGCATGTAGACCTCGCCGCGAACCTCCAGAAGGTCGGGTGCGGCGGCGACCCGGGTGGGGATGTCGGCGATGGTGCGCGCATTGGCGGTCACGTTTTCGCCTTCGCTGCCGTCGCCCCGCGTCGCCGCGCTGACAAGCAGCCCGTTCTCGTAGCGCAACGACAGCGAAAGCCCGTCGATCTTCGGCTCTGCGGTGAAGGCCAGCGGCGCATCTGGCCCAAGGTTCAGGAACCGACGGATCGTGCCCGCGAAATCGGCGACATCGTTGTCGTCGAAGGCATTTCCCAGCGACAGCATCGGGCGCGCGTGGATGACCTTGGCGAATTTCTCGGCCGGCGCGGCCCCGACACGATCCGAAGGGCTGTCATCACGTTTCAGGTTCGGGAACCGTGCCTCGATCTCGGCGTTGCGTCGCTTCAGGGCGTCGTAATCGGCATCCGTCAGGACCGGGTCGTCATCGCCGTGATAGGCACTGTCTGCCCGCGACAGGACATGTGCCAGACGTTCCAGTTCGGCAGCCGCGTCCCGATCATCCATCTCCGCGGGCGACAGGGTCGCGCTGTCGTCCGTGCCGTCGTCATCGCCTGCCGTTTCGCGTCGCCCTGCCAAAGCCGCCCCTCACACCGCTGATCCACGCAAGGGTGATAGGATGGCAATGGGCACAGGTCCAGCGGCCCGGCCCGGCGTCAGGCCTGCAACGCGATCGGTGCGTCCGCCGCCTCGGGATCGCGCAGAACGTATCCCCGGCCCCACACGGTTTCGATGTAGTTGTCGCCGTCCGTCGCGATGCTCAGCTTCTTGCGCAGCTTGCAGATGAACACGTCGATGATCTTCAATTCCGGTTCGTCCATCCCGCCATACAGGTGATTCAGGAACATTTCCTTGGTCAGGGTCGTGCCCTTGCGCAGGGACAGCAGTTCCAGCATCTGGTATTCCTTGCCGGTCAGATGCACGGCCGCGCCGCCGACACTGACGGTCTTGGTGTCAAGGTTGACAACGACCTTGCCGGTGCGGATCAGCGACTGCGAATGTCCCTTGGACCGCCGGATGATCGCATGGATCCGTGCGATCAGTTCCTCCCGGTGGAACGGCTTGGTCAGGTAATCGTCCGCACCGGACCCGAAGCTCTTGATCTTGCTTTCGGTATCGTCCTCGCCGGTAAGGATCAGCACCGGCGTTCCGACACGCGCCACCCGCAACTGGCGCAGCACCTCCTGCCCGTTCATGTCCGGCAGGTTCAGGTCAAGGAGAATCAGATCGTAGTCATAGAGCTTCGCCAGATCGACCCCTTCCTCCCCCAGGTCCGTGCAATACACGTTGAGATTGGCGTGGGTGAGCATCAACTCGATGCTCTTCGAAATCGTCGGATCGTCCTCGACCAGCAAAACGCGCATGACACTCTCCTAGTTGTTCACATCGGCAAGGTAAACGTGACCCCGAGTTCTTAACCCGAGGTTACTATGCCCGACCCCGATGGAAAAACAATTCAAAGTTGTCGATACCGCTGGAGCGCTGTCGTCTTCAGCGCATCCTCACCGTGGCGTTCGACCGCCATGCACCAGCTGTCGAATTCGTCGCGGGACAGGTTGTAGCGCCCCAGCGCCTCGTCCCGTGACAAGAGCCCATATTTCACGGCCCGCACCACCACCGCCTTGCGCGACGCCACCCAGCGCACCGTCGTGTCCGGCGGCAGGTCCGCCCGCGACAGGGTCGATCCGTCCGGCAACGTCACGATGCGCGGACCATCCACTCTCTTGAGATACATCCCGTTTCTCCCAACTGACCATGTCGTTGGGATGCCGCGACGGCGCTTAACGGGATCTGAAACACACCTCTTGTTAATGCCTATGATTTTCCTATATATTCCTGCGAATTCCCGCAGACTCGGAGTCGTTTCGCGCCATGACGCAACCCCTCAACTCGCTCGGCTTTCCCAAGGCCCCCGGCGACACGCGCGTGGTCGTGGCCATGTCCGGCGGCGTCGACAGTTCCGTCGTGGCGGCGCAACTGGCCGAACAGGGCTACGACGTGGTGGGCGTCACCCTGCAACTCTACGATCACGGTGCTGCGCTGGCGAAAAAGGGCGCGTGCTGCGCAGGGCGCGACATCCACGATGCCCGCCGCGTGGCCGAGGCCATGGGCTTTCCCCATTACGTGCTCGACTACGAAAACACCTTCCGCGAGGCCGTGATCGACGAATTCGCCGACAGCTATCTGGGCGGGGCGACCCCCGTGCCCTGCATCCGCTGCAACGAACGGGTCAAATTCCGCGATCTGCTTGAAACGGCGAAGGATCTCGATGCCGATTGTATGGCGACAGGCCACTACATCCAGCGCAAGGTGGGCCCCGGCGGGCCGGAACTGCACTGCGCCACCGATGCCGCGCGGGATCAAAGCTATTTCCTGTTCTCCACCACGGCGGAACAACTGTCCTACCTGCGCTTCCCGCTGGGGCATCTGCCGTCCAAGCAGGCGACCCGTGATCTGGCCGCGCGCTATGGGCTCAGCGTCGCGGACAAACCCGACAGCCAGGATATCTGCTTCGTCCCGAACGGCGATTATGCCAGCGTGATCAAGAAACTGCGCCCCAACGCCGCCGATCCGGGCGACATCGTGGACATGGCCGGTCACGTGCTGGGCCGCCATGATGGGGTCATCCACTACACCATCGGGCAGCGGCGCGGGCTGGGCATCGGCGGCCTCAGCGATCCGCTTTACGTCGTGCGGCTCGACCCCGACGCGCGGCAGGTCGTCGTCGGCCCCAAGGACGCGCTCGCCACCCGCATCATCCCGCTGAAAGAGGTCAACTGGCTCGGCGATGGTCCTTTCGACGGCACCCCGCGCGACGTCGCCGTCAAGGTCCGCTCGACCCGCCCACCCCGCGCCGCGATCCTGCGCCCGACCGGCCCCGACACCGCCGAAGTCGAACTGCTGACCGCCGAAGAAGGCGTGAGCCCCGGACAGGCCTGCGTGTTCTACGAAGACGGCGGCAGCCGCGTCCTGGGCGGCGGCTGGATCACCGGACGGCGGCGCTGACCCGCCGCACCAATCTGTTCAGGATTTGGGGCAAATGCCCCGCGCCACCGCCCGGTCCGTGACACGCGTCACACTCCAAGCCCGTCCAGCACCGCCCGCGCCGCCCGCAACCCCGGCGATTCGCCGCCCCGCCCCAGCCGGTCCATGGTCAATGCGCAGGCCGCGTGCTGCGGCGCGGGATCGTCCAGCACCCGCAACAGCCCCCCAGCCAGCGCATCCGGCGTGCAGTCATCCCCCAGAAACTCGGGCACGACCCGCGTGTCGGTCACGATGTTCACCAACGTCACCGTATCGATCAGCGCCATCCGCTGCATGATCCGCATGGTCAGCCAGTTCATCCGGTAGCCGATCACCATGGGCGTGCCCGCCGCCGCCAGCTCAAGCGAAACCGTCCCCGACGCCGCCAGCGCCACATCCGCCGCCGCGAAGGCCGCCCGCTTGCGCGCGGCATCCTCGGGCCCGATCACCTCCACCGGCAACGGCCAGTCCGCCACCGCCGCGCGCACCATGTCCGCCACGCCGGGGGCCGCGGGCAGCACCACCCGCGCCCCGGGCCGCGCCTGCGCCACCCGACCCAGCGCCGCGCCGAACACCGGGGCCAACCGCGTGATTTCCGACCGGCGCGACCCCGGCAAGGCCAGCACGAGCGGCCCGGACCCCACCCCCAGCGCCGCCCGCAGCGCGTCCGCCTCGGCCGCCGTCGCCTGCGGGGCGGCGACCACGGGGTGGCCCACGAAATCGCACCGCATGCCCGCCGCTTCCATCAACGGCGGCTCGAACGGCAACAGGGCCAGAACCTGGTCGACCATGCGTGCCATCTTCACCGCGCGCCCCGGCCGCCATGCCCAGACGGACGGGGCCACGTAATGCACCGTCCGGATCGTCGGGGCCGCCCTGCGCACCAAACGCGCCACCCGCAAGCCGAAATCCGGGCTGTCGATGGTCAGCAGCACATCGGGCCGCATCGCCAGAACCGCCGCCACCGTCTGGTGCAGCCGCCGGTGCAGGTGGCGGTACTTCGGCAGAATCTCGGCGAGCCCCATCACCGACAGGTCCGACATGGGAAACAGGCTCTCGACGCCGCGCGCCTGCATCTGCGCCCCGGCGACGCCCCGCACCTCCGCGCCGGGTGCCAACGCCGCCAACCCGTCCAGCAGGGCCGCACCAAGGGCATCGCCCGATGCCTCCCCGGCGACGACGAACATCCGCAGGCTCATGCCTCACCCTCCCGCCGAACCCACAGGAACAGCCCCGCCGCATCCGCTGTGGCGATCACGGCGGTACGCTCCAGCACCATCACACCGCCCGCCGCGATGACCACACCCGACAGACCCGCCGCCGCAGCCCCCGCGACCGTGCCGGGGCCGATCACCGGCAGATCGACCCGCCGGTCCTGCCCCGCCTTCGGGCCCTTGAACAGCACACCGCGCGCCGTCGCCGGGTCGGGCCGCAGGGCCGCGGGCAGGGCCGCCACCTGCGCCAGCATCCGGTCGGTGCCCGGCAACGCCTCCACCCCCAACGCAAGCCCGCCCGCCACCACGGCGCCCTGCCCCACGTCCACCGCCGACAGCGCCGCCACGATCGCCGCCGCACGCGCGGCATCCTTGCGGTCGCGCGCGCCCGGCTGCGCCCGTGTCAACACACCCGGCGCAGGCAACAACATGGGTGCCACGTCCTGCGCCGCGCGCACCGCGAACCCTTCCGCCTCGAAAATGTCGAGAACCGCCCGCAAGATCGCGTCATCGCCGCCCTTCAGCGCGGGCAGGAACCGGGGGGCCAGCGTCATGGTCTTGAAATCGAACTGCGCAGGATCCAGCCGCGGCCGCGCCACGGCCCCGGCGAAGACCACCTCGGCCACCCCCGCCCCGCGCAGCGCCTTGAACAGCGCGCCCAGCTTTTCCACCCGGAACGGAATGACCGGCAGACCATCGGGGTTGTCGGCGGCAAATCCCGCCATCTCGGCCAGCACCACGTCCCGGCCCGCGTCGCGCAGCACGCGCGCCAGCGCCACGGGCAACTGGCCCCGGCCCGCCACGATGCCGACCGGCACCGCCACGGGCCTAGCGCCCCCGCCGCTCACGCGCAGCCCCCGCCACACGGTAATGGATGTCAGACCCGTTCAAGACCGTTCCCCACCGCGGCACGCCATGTTTCAACGCGGCGTCAGGAAGTGCCGGTCACTGTCGGCCAGCAGGAAATCGACGATCTCGCGCACGTAGTCGCTTTCGGTTTCCTCGCCCAGCCGCCGCGCACGGTCCATGAACGCGCCGTCGCCCTGCGCCAGCATCTGGAACGCCGCGCGCAGCGCCGTGATGTCCGACCGCGCAACGCCGCGCCGTTTCAACCCCACAAGGTTCAGCCCGTCCAGCACGCCGCGCGGCCCCTGCACGAGGCCGTAAGGCATCACGTCGCTCGTCACCATGGTGACGGCCCCGATGATCGCCCCGCGCCCGATCCGCACGAACTGGTGAATCCCCGACAATCCGCCCACGATCACGTCGTCGGCCACGATGCAGTGCCCCGCCAGCGCCGCCTGGTTGGCAAGGATTACCCGACAGCCCACCTGCGCATCATGCCCCACATGCGCCCCGGTCATGAACAGGCAGTCGTCGCCGACCCGGGTGACGCCGCCACCGCCTTCGGTGCCGGTGTTCAGCGTCGCGCCTTCGCGGATGCGGTTGCGCTGGCCCACCACCAGCCGGGTCCTTTCGCCCTTGAACTTCAAATCCTGCGGGATCTCGCCCACCACCGCGCCTGGGAACACGACGCAGCCCGCGCCGAGATCGGTCCGGCCCGTCACCACGGCATGGCTCTTCACCACCACATCCGCGCCCAGGCTGACCTCGGGCCCGATGAGCGAAAACGGCCCGATCTCCACCCGGTCGCCGATCACCGCCCCCGGTTCGACCACCGCCATGGGATGGATGCGGGCCGAGGGCGCGATGGTCATGCCACGGCACCCCCCCGGTCGATCATCGCCATGAACTCGCAGTCGCAGGCGACCTCGTCGCCCACCGTCGCGACCCCGGTGAACTTCCACACCTTGCCGCCGCCGCGCAGCGCGTCCACGCGCAGCCGCAGCACGTCGCCGGGCACGACCTTGCGCCGGAACCGGCACTTGTCCACGCCCATGAAATACACCATCGCGCCGCTGTCGATCAGGCCCAGCGACAGCGACACCATGACCGCCGCTGTCTGCGCCAGCGCCTCGATGATCAGCACGCCGGGCATGACCGGCATACCGGGGAAATGGCCGGTGAAATGCGGCTCGTTCATCGTGACGTTCTTGATGCCCACGGCGGATGTCGACGGCACGATGTCCTCCACCCGGTCCACCAGAAGAAACGGATACCGATGCGGAATCGCGCGCTGGATCAGGGCAATATCGGCAATGCCGGGAATGTCTGTCATGATCGTGTCCTGTGGTGGATCGCGTCCCGGTCTGCGTAGCAACAGCGCCCGCCGGGCACAAGTCGCGGCACTCTCACCGGGGTTGCGACGGGCCGGGCAGCGTGCCCGCGTCCGGGTTTGCATCCGGGCGTGCGTCGGGGCCCGCCGCGGTCCCATCGCCCAGCCGGTCGTCTATCGCGGCAATCGCGGCGGCGGTGATGTCGACGCCTTCCACCGCGATCAGCACGGCCGCGCGATCCAGCAGGACCTGCGCCCCGCGTGCGCGCAGAAGGTCGGTCAGGATCGGCCCGATTTCCCCCAGAAAGGTCTGGCGGGCTTCCTCGAACCGGACCTGCAGGTCGCGGCCCTTCAGGTCCTGTTCCGCGCGGATGCGTTCGACCTTGGTGTCGAACGCGTCTGCCAGCGGCGCAAACTCCGCGGGCGGCAGTGCTGCGCGCTGGTCGATCAGCGCGCGCTCCTCGGCGATCAGATCGGCCTCGATCTCGCGGTTCTCGGCGGTCAGCGCGTCGCGGTCCCGTTCCAGTTCCCGCGTCACCCGGCGACCGAATGCCGAGTCGAGAAACAGCGCCTCCTGGTCCAGCGTCGCCACGGCCAATGGCACGGCGTCCTGCGCCATCGGCGCGCCCGGCCCGCCAAACCCGAGCAGGACAACCGCAAGGGCAATCCGGACCGCGCGCAGCCGACCGCTAGAAGCGGGTCGAGATGCGGAAGTCAAAGGTGCGCTCGTCGTCATAGTCTTCCTTCTGCAGCGCACGCGTGAAATCGAACCGCAACGGACCGATCGGCGTGGTCCAGAACAGCGTGGCCCCCACCACCTGCCGCAGCCGGAACGAGTCGTCCACCTCACCCGCCGTACCGGCCGTGTCGTCGAGCCCCCAGATCGAACCGAGATCGTAGAACACGCCGCCACGGATGCCGTATTCCTCGGGCAGGCCCAGGGGGAAATCCGCCTCGAAGGCGATCCCGGCGGCATAGTTGCCCCCCAGCGCGTCCTCGTTGGTGGCGGTCAGGTCGCGCGGCCCGATCCCGTTGGCGGTGAAGCCGCGCGCGAAGCGGCGCCCCCTGTACCGGTCGACGACGCGGCTGCTGCCTTCGGTGAAGTTCAGCGCAGCCCCCCGGAACGTCGCCGACACGCCCACATCCTCGTTCAGCACCTTCGTCTCGTACCCGGCAGAGACGGTGGTTTCGATGAACTGGGTGTCGCCGCCAAGCCCGGCAAAGTTCTGCCCGAAATCGAACGTGTAGCGCGTGTTCGGATCAAGCCCCGCGCGCTGCGAGTTGAAGCTGTAATTGTAGCCGACGGCGGACGTGATCAGCCGCCCTTCCTCGCGCTGGATGATGACCGACGACCCGTTGTCGCCGGGCACCTCCGGATTACCCGTCTGCACGTCGCTGATGCCGTCCCGCGACAGTCGGTACGACAGGTTCAGCCGCCCGTTGTCGCTGATCGGGAAGTCGACCGATGGCGAAAAGCCAAGCTGCTCGGTGTTGAAATCCGCGTTGAAGCTGTCGGTGGACCGGAAATACAGGCTGAAACCGCCCTGAACCTGCCGCCCCAGAACCGACGGTTCGACGAAACTGATGCTGGAGTTGTTGTTGTCGATCCCGCCGCTCAGAGACACGTTCAGGGACTGGCCCCGGCCGAGAAAATTCCGCTCGCTCAGGCCGATGGCGAATCCAAGACCTTCGTCGAGCGAATACGACCCGCCCAGCGTCAACGACCCGGTCGGCTGTTCCTCGACGTTCACATCCACGATCACCCGGTCGGATGCGGTCCCTTCGCGCGTGGTCACGTCCGCATCGGCGAAGAACCCGAGCGCCCGGATCCGTTCGGCGCTGTCGCGAATTTCGCGCGGGTTGAACGGATCGCCTTCCACCACCCGGAACTGCCGCCGGATCACCTGGTCCAGCGTCGTGGCGTTGCCTTCGATGTCGATGCGCTCCACCAGGATGCGCGGCCCGCGTGTCAGGTTGAACGCCACGTCCAGCGTCAGGTCGCGGTCGTTGCGGGTGATGACCGGATCGGCGCGGATGAAATCCAGTCCCAGTTCGATCGCCCGGCGCTCCAGCCGCGCCACCGTGTCGTCGATCCGGTTCGGCGCATAGGTCTGCCCGGTGCGCGCCCGCACCTCGCGTTCGAACGCGGGCAGATCGATCCCCGGCACATCGGTCGTCACCGACACCGCACCGATCGTGAACCGCTGCCCTTCGCGCACGTTGAAGGTCAGGAAGAACGCGTCCCGTTCGCGCGAAAACTCGGGCGTGACCGACAGCACCTCGAAATCCACGAAGCCGCGCGACCGGTAGAAATCGGTCAGGACCTGCCGGTCGAACTGCACCCGGTCCTCGATGAAGGTGTCCCGCCGGATGATCTGGCGGAAAATGCCCGCCTGTTTCGTCCCGAGGGCCTGCCGCAACCGCCGGTCCGAAAAGCTGCGGTTCCCGACAAAGCCGATCCGTTCAACCTCGACCACGCCGCTTTCCGTCACCTCGAACACCAGATCCACCCGGTTCTGGTCGCGCGCGATGATGCGCGGCTCGACCGACGCCGCCAGTCGCCCCGCCTGGAAATAGGCATCGGTGATGGCGCGCGCATCGGCCGTGGCGGTGGACGGGCTGTAGACCCGGCGCGGCTGGGACGTGATCAGCGACTCCAGCACCTCGTCGTTCAACCTCCGGTTGCCCTCGATGCTCACCCGGTTGATCGTCGGAAACTCCACCACGTCGATCACGAGCCGACCTTGCGCGGGCGTCATCTCGACGCTTTCGAACAGGCCAGACGCCAGGATCCGCTGCTTGGCCGCGTTCACCTGTCCGGCGGTCACGGGCTGGCCGGTCTCGATCGCCGCATAGGTCAGCACCGTGTCGGTTTCGATCCGCTGGTTGCCGCGCACCTCGACCTGCGAAAACTGGGCCTGCGCCCGACCTTGCGCGGGTACCAGCGCCATGCCGACACCCAGCGCGACGGCCAGACCCCATCCGATCCGCCGTCCCACGATACCGGCTGTGCCGCGCTTCTGGTTCATCCCGCTGCCCTTTCGCCCCGTTCGGCCTTCACGTCCGGCGCTGCCGGTCTTTTCAGCGGGGTTAGTGGCGCGCGGCGCGGTTGTCAAAACTGCAATGCCGGGATGGGCCGCTTTTGGCCGTCGCTGCGGCCTGACGGCCCCATCGCCCGCACCGTCAGGGACACAGCCAGATGTCGTTGGTCACCGCGAACAGCATCAGCGTGATGATCGCCGCCAGCCCGCCCGCCATCAGCACCTGCAACGCGCGGTCGCTGGGCGGGCGACCCGCCACGGCCTCGTAGGCGTAAAACACCAGATGCCCGCCATCCAGCACCGGCACGGGAAAGAGATTCATCAATCCGACCGCCGTGGACAGCACCGCGATGAACCACACGAAGCTCGCCAACCCCTGCGACGCCGCGGCGCCCGAGGTCTCGGCGATGCCCACGGGCCCCGACAGGTTGCAGGTGCTGATCGCCCCGGTGATCATGTGATACATGCCCGACAGCGACTGCCGGATGATGGCCCCGGTCTGGTCCACCCCCGTCGCCAGCGCCGCGAATGGCCCCGGCGTCACGGTTTCGGGCGTGAAGAACAACCCGCCCGTCACCCCGATCAGATAGCGCTGCTCGAACCCGCCATCCGGCAGCGGCACATCGGCGGTGCGCGCGATCAGGTCGCGCGAAAAGGTCTCGCCGTCGCGCCAGACGGTCAGGTCCAGCGGCGCGCCTTCGGACACCAGCACCGCGCTGCGCAGATCCTCGAAGGACGAAATCGGCGCGCCGTCCACATGGGTGATCACGTCGCCCGCTTCCAGCCCCGCATCCATCGCCGCCGATTGCGGACTGACCCCCGACACCAGCGGCGGAAACGGAAACGGCCCCGGCACGGTCATTTCCTGCCCGTCGCGCAGGATGGTGTAGTCCAGCTCCGGCGCCCGCGGCAGCGCCTCCACGAAGGCCGCGAACCCGTCGAAATCCGGCACGTCGCGGCCATGGATCGCGACGATCCGGTCGCCCGGCTCCAGCGCGCCCACGGCCGCAGGCAACGGCGACAGTTCGGCCACGGTCAGGGGCGCGCGCGCCTGCCCCTGCCACATCACCACCGCCGCGAAGACAAGGATCGACAGGGCGAAGTTGAACAGCGGCCCCGCCGCCACCGTCGCCGCGCGCGCCCACAGGGGGGCGGCGTGCATCGTCCGCCGCCGCGTGGCTGCATCCATCCGCGCGATCGCCACACCAT
The DNA here is from genome assembly GCA_036770665.1 of Meridianimarinicoccus sp. Lineage (GTDB taxonomy): Bacteria > Pseudomonadota > Alphaproteobacteria > Rhodobacterales > Rhodobacteraceae > Meridianimarinicoccus. Next base: position 3,081 of record DAIPIS010000023.1, on the reverse strand, counting down.
CGGCGGCGCTCGCGGCGTCGGCATCGCCCATAAACTTCACATAGCCGCCCAGCGGCAGCGCCGCGACCTGCCACAGGGTCCCGCGCTGGTCACGCCACGCGAAAAGTTGCGGCCCGAACCCGAGCGAGAACACCTCCGCGTGGATGCCACACCAGCGGCCCACGATGTAATGTCCGTACTCGTGGATCGCCACGATCACCGACAGTGCGATGACGAAAGCCCCGATCGTGTAGGCGAGGTTGCCGAAGGACGGGATCAGTCCGAGAATATCCAAAGCGCCGTTCCACCTTTTCCGTTCTGGCTGCCCCGAAAGGCCCGCCACGGCCTTCCGGCCAGATCCGTCCCAGCCGCCCGGTCGGGGTCACGAGACCGCGCCCTTCGTCCGCCCGGCCCGCGTACCCGGTCAACCGCGCGCGGCCATCCAGTCGTCGGCGACCTGCCGTGCCATGTGGTCCGCGGCCTGCACGTTATCAAGTGTGATGTCACCCTTGAGCCCGCCCGCGCCGTCCATCCGCTCCAGCGTATCCTCCACCAGTGCCGCCATGTCCATGAACCCCAGCCGCCCCGCGATGAAGTGATCGAGCGCGCGTTCCTTGGCGCCGTTGAACACCGCCCCCGCCAGCCCGCGCGCCGCCATCACCGCGCGCGCCAGCCGCAGCGCGGGATACCGCGTCTCGCAGGGCGCGCGGAACGTCATCGCCCCCACGGCCGCCAGATCGAGCCGCGCCACCGGCAACTCGCGCCGCTCCGGCCAGTTCAGCGCGTACCCGATGGCATGGCGCATGTCGGGCGGGCCCACATGCGCCATCAGCGCCCCGTCGCGGAACCCCACCAGCGCGTGGATCAGGCTTTCGGGATGCACCACGGTTTCGATCCGCGCCGGATCGATCCCGAAGAATTCGCGCGTCTCGATCAGTTCCAGCGCCTTGTTGAACATCGACGCGCTGTCGATGGTGATCCGCTGGCCCATGGCCCAGTTGGGGTGCGACGATGCCTCCACAAGGCTCGCGCCCGCCAGCCGGTCGAGCGGCCAGTCGCGGAAGGCCCCCCCCGACGCGGTGATGACGATCCGCTCCACCGCGCCGATGTCCTCGCCCACCAGCGCCTGGAACACCGCCGAATGTTCGCTGTCCACCGGCAGGATGCGCGCGCCATGCGCCGCCGCCTCGGCCAGCATCAGGGGCCCCGCGCACACAAGGCTTTCCTTGTTCGCCAACGCCAGCGTCGCCCCCTGCCGCAGCGCACGCAGCCCGGGCGGCAGACCCGCCGCCCCCACGATGCCCGACAGCACCCAGTCGGCAGGCCGCTCCGCCGCCTCCAGCAACGCCGCCGGTCCCGCCGCCACGCGGGTCCCGCTGCCCGCCAGCGCCGCGCGCAGATCGTCCAGCCGGTCGGGATAGGCCGTCACCGCCACCTCGGCCCGCAACGCCCGCGCCTGCTCCGCCAGCAGCGCCACGTTCGCCCCGCCGGTCAGCGCCACGACCGCGAACCGCTCCGGCGCGCGCGCGATCAGGTCCACCGCGTTCACGCCGATGGACCCCGTGGACCCGAAGATGCTGACCCGCCGCAGCGTCACGTCACACCACCCCCGGCGGCGGAAAATCGACCACCTGCTCCACCAGAAGCAGGAACACCGACGCGCCCAGAACCCCGTCGAACCGGTCGAACACCCCGCCATGCCCCGGCAACAGGCGCGAACTGTCCTTGACCCCCACATGCCGCTTCAGCGCACTTTCCGCGATGTCGCCCATCTGCGACGCCATCGACACCGCGACGCTCAACGCAACGATCTCGGGCCCGGCCAGCCCCCGCGACCAGATCACCGCGCCCAGAATGCCCGCGCAGAGCCAGCCCGCCACGGTCCCCGACCATGTCTTCTTCGGGCTGATCCGGGGCCAGAACTTCGGCCCGCCGATCAGGCGGCCCGCGAAATACCCCGCGATGTCGGTCAGAACCACCACGGCGATCAACCACACGAGCCACAGCGGCTGCGCCCCAACCCGCAGGTCCACCAGCCCGTACCCCGCAAGAAGGACCAGCGCCACGACCGCGCCATGCGCCAGATGCGCCGCACGCAGGCGCGGCTGCGCCACCAGCACCGCCACCGCAACCAGCAGCAACCCCCAACCCGGCGGCAATGCCACCAGTCCAAGAAACGCCCCCGCCACGACCGCCGCCAGCATCAGCGGCCGATCCGCCTGCGCCATCACCGAAACTTCCCAGGCGATGGCCCCGACGGCCAGCGTCACCAGCGCCGCGAACCACGCGCCACCGGCCCAGATCGCGGCCACACCGACCGTCACCAGACCCGCGGCGGTGCCGACCCGCGGCCCCAGATCAGCCCAACGCCCCGCTGCCGCGCCGTCCGTCATGCCGGAACGGCACCGAACCGGCGTTCCCGGCACCCGAAATCCAGCAGCAGATCCGCCAGATGCGCCGCCGAGAAATCGGGCCACAACACCGGCGTGAAGGCATATTCCGCATAAGCCGCCTGCCAGAGCAGGAAATTCGACAACCGCATCTCCCCCGAGGTGCGGATCACAAGGTCCGGATCGGGCAGGTCGGCGGTGTCCATGTACGCCGCCACGTGATCCGGCCCGATGTCGGCGGCGTCGATCTCGCCCCGCGCGACCGCTTCGGCCAACCGCTGCGCCGCGCGCGCGATTTCCCCGCGCGCCCCGTAATTGAGCGCGATGGTCAGGTGCAGCCGGTCGTTGTCGCGCGTGCGATCCTCCAGCCCCTCCATCAGGGTGACCAGCCGCGGGTTCAGCCGGTCGCGTTCGCCGATGAACCGCACCCGCACGCCGTTTTCGTGCAACTCGTCCGCCTCGGTCCGCAGGTGGCGCCGGAACAGCGCCATCAGGCCCGCCACCTCGGTCCGCGCCCGGCGCCAGTTTTCCGTCGAGAACGCGAACAGCGTCAGATAGCGCACGTTCTGATCCGGACAGGCGCGCACGATTTCCTTGACGCGGGTGGACCCGGCCTTGTGCCCGCGCAGCCGCGGCAGACCCCGGCGTGATGCCCACCGCCCGTTGCCATCCATGATGATGGCCACGTGCGCGGGTGCCGGAAGTCTGCTGT
>DAIPIS010000163.1:0-5114 GCA_036770665.1 Meridianimarinicoccus sp. | reverse complement strand
ACATCAACGCGACCCACGAAAACCGCGGGACGATGTACGATCTCGCCACGCGCACAGCGGAACACTGCTTCATGCCGCTGACCATCGGCGGCGGTGTGCGCACCCCCGATGACGTGCGCAAGCTGCTGCTGGCGGGTGCCGACAAGGTGTCGTTCAATTCGGCGGCCGTGGCGAACCCCGATGTGGTGGCCGCCGCCGCCGACCGGTTCGGAAGCCAGTGCATCGTCGTGGCCATCGACGCCAAGACGGTCGAACCGGGCCGGTGGGAGATCTTCACCCACGGCGGGCGTCGGCCCACGGGCATCGACGCGGTCGCATTCGCCTGCACGGTCGCCGACAAGGGAGCAGGGGAGATTCTGCTGACATCCATGGACCGGGACGGCACGCGCACGGGATTCAACATACCGCTCACGCGCGCCATCGCGGATGCGGTGCGGATACCGGTGATCGCGTCGGGCGGGGTCGGCACGCTCGATCATCTGGTCGAAGGCGTCACCGAAGGGCACGCGAGCGCGGTGCTGGCCGCATCGATCTTTCATTTCGGCGAACATACCATTGCCGAGGCAAAGGCGCACATGGCCGCCGCCGGCATCCCCGTGAGGCTGTGATGACCACGCTCGAGACGCTGTTCGCCACGATCACGGCCCGTCGTGATGCCGCGCCCGACAGTTCGTGGACGGCCAAACTGCTGGCCAAGGGCCCCGAGAAATGCGCCGAGAAGTTCGGCGAAGAAGCGGTGGAGGCGATCATCGAAGCGGTGAAGGGCGACCGCGCCGCGCTGACGTCCGAAGCGGCGGATGTGCTGTATCACCTGCTGGTGATGCTTGCGTCGCGTGACGTGGCGCTGGCCGATGTCCTGGCCGAACTGGAGCGGCGGGGGTCGCAGTCGGGGCTGCAGGAAAAAGCGTCACGCTGAACCCGAGCTGCACGGGTGCGGCTGGCGTCGTGCGCCTGCCCGACCCCGACACTTTACCTCAGGCCCGCGCCCACGGCTCACAGCTTGGACGAGATCACGCCGGTCGCAAACCCGCCCCGGCGCAACTCGCCGAACAGGCGCTGGTATTCGATCTTTGGACACCGGTTCTGCACCACGGTCACGCCACGCGCCGCGGCCATCGCGGCGGCTTCGGCATGTTCCACACCGATCTGCATCCAGACGGTGCGCAGATGCGGCAGGTGTTCCAGTGCCTCGGCCACGATGGGGGGAACGTGATCGGACCGGCGGAAGATATCCACCATGTCCACGCGCGCATCGGCGGGAATGTCCGACAGCTGCGCCACCACCGTTTCGCCGAACAGGCGCGCGCCGGCGTGGCCCGGATTGACCGGGATGACCCGCACCCCGCGCAGCGACAGGTAACGTGCCACGTAGTGGCTTGGCCGCACCGGGTTGGGCGACACACCCACGCACGCGACAACCCGCATGTCGGTCAGGATCTGGCGCAGGTTGGCATCGGACATCATGGGCGATACCCTGCCACGGCCCGGCGGCGCGCACCAGCGCCGCGCAGAAAAAAAGCGCCCGATCCGCCGGGCGCCAGTTGTTGGAACGAGGGACAGTTGCGGTCGCAAGGGTTCCATGTCTTGCGTCCACTTGAGGGAATTAGGTGGCTGTGCACGCGGGAAAAGCCGATGATGCGCTGTTGACGCGAGTGTGAACGCCGCGCCCCGGGCGGTCAGTCGAGAATGTCATCAATCAGGTCGACGACCTCGGACATGATCCGGCGGGACAGGGATCTGCGTTTCCGGCGCTTTGGCGCTTTCGCCCGATTGGGCTTGGGCGCTTGTGCCACGGGCCGCGGTTCCGGTGACCGGGACGCCCGCTGCACCAGGTCGCGCGGGAGCGACTTCAGGTCGTGCAGCGGTGCGCCGCAGGACGCGCAGGCCAGTTCGTGCCGGACCCCGCCGCGCAGGACGAGTGCCGCGCGCGTGCCGCAATAACAGCATGTGGCGATCTTCGGATAGGCCATGGCGCGCCCGTCAGTCCCCGCCCATGCGCGCCGCATAAAGTGCCACCGCCGCCGCATTGGATACGTTGAGCGAGCCGAAATCGCCAAAGGCGGGCACGCGCACCAGCGCATCGCATGTGGCGCGGGTGCCGTCGCGCAGCCCTGGCCCTTCGGCCCCCAGCACAAGTGCCATGGGGCGGCCCGGATGGGCGGCGATGCCATCGGCAAGCGTCCGGTCCGCGTCGCCCGCCAGCCCCAGAAGCACGAAGCCCATGTCGCGCAGTTCTACCAGCGCGGCGGACAGGTTGCGCACCCGCAGGTAGGGCTGGCGTTCCAGCGCGCCCGATGCCGTCTTGGCCAGTGCGCCGGTTTCGGGGGCGGCGTGGCGTGCTGGCGCGATGACGGCGCGTGCCCCGAACACCTCCGCCGACCGCAGGATCGCGCCCACATTGTGCGGGTCCGTCACCCGGTCGAGCGCCACGACGACAGCGCGGCCCGCTGGACCGGTGGCGCAGCGGTCGGCGACGCTCCCCCAGTCGAGCGGTCGGACCTCGAGCGCAGCACCCTGGTGTACCGATCCGGGATCAAGCGGCACCGGGAACTTCCGCGGATCGGCGATCTCCGGCTCCATGCCGCTGGCGGCGATGGCGTCGGCCAGCTTGTCGGCGGCGTTGCGGGTCACCACCAGCCGCAGCCGCGCCCGCGCCGGGTTCATCAGGGCATCCCGCACCGCGTGCAGGCCGAACAGCCACAGGGTTTCGGCGGCCGCGGCCCGCCGCGCCTGTTCCTTTTCGATCACCCATTTCGGCTTCTGCACGGTCACGATCCTCTGTCCTGCAAGGCCCGGACCATGCGCCAGCCATGCCCGGCAGGCAAGCCCCGGACCGCGCAAACCCACCCCGAACTCGCACCGTTTTTCGCCTTGACCCCTTTCACACCGGCAAGTATCCAGCGCCAGATTAGGGCGACGGGCTGCAAGGTGCGGCAGCGGACTGTAACTCCGCCGGGGAGACCCACGCCTGGTTCGATTCCAGGGTCGCCCACCATTTTTCCCACCCCGTTGCAGACCTTGCCGCCCTGTCGGCCTCCGTCGCACGGCTTCCGCGCAGAACGCCATCGGACCGCCACAGGGCTGGCCCTTGTCGTGCCTGCAATCGACCTCGACCCGGGCCGCATGATGGCAATGGCGTCGGGGCCAGCGATCCTGTAACCGGCTCCCAAATCGTCAGGTCAGCCTTGCTTGGAAATCCGATGGAACGTCTTGTCGAACGCACCCTGTTCGCCAGCCGCTGGCTGCTGGCACCCATGTATCTCGGGCTGGTGGTCACGGTCGCGATGCTTTTGTGGGTGTTTGCCCTTGAACTGCTGCGCTTCGTGAGCGGGATCACCGCGATGACGGTCGACGACGCCATTCTTGGCGTTCTTGCCCTCATCGACCTCAGCCTTGCGGCAAACCTGCTGCTGATCGTCATCTTCTCGGGCTACGAGAACTTCGTGAGCCGCATGGATCTTGCGGGCCACGAGGATCGACCGGATTGGCAGGGGGAGGTCGATTTCTCGGCGCTGAAGCTGAAGCTTGTCGCGTCCATCGTCGCGATCTCGGGCATTCACCTGCTCAAGGTTTTCATGGACGTGGCGAAATACGCGCCCGAACAGATCCGCTGGATGGTGATCATCCATCTTGTTTTCGTGGTCTCCGGAGTTCTGCTTGCGGCGATGGACTGGATCGCGAACCACGGCAAGACGCTGAAACGGACGCCGATGCCGCGTGGCTGACGTCGCGGTCGGATGCAGGAACGGGGCATGTCCACCCGTTTGCGTGGTTCGACCCGCGACACCCCGGCCCATCTGCGCTGACGACACACGGTGATCCACGGGTGTGCAACGGCGGGATGCGGCCCGCGCGTCCGGCCAGGCACGGTCCGGGCGGCGTGCTGCGCGGCAACCCCGGGACGGTTCCGCCGGGGATCATGGCGGCCGATGTCCTTGTCCCGATCCGTGTGGTGGTCTTTGCGCAGAACGACCGGTTGCGGACATCGCGCCGCGCCATGACGGCGTGAAGGGGCCAGCAGGGCCCGACCGGGGCAGCTATCAGCTTCGCCCCCAGCCATCGACGGGAAAGCGATCAAGCCCACGGCGCGGCAAGGCCACGCAAGCCGCCGACCGCGCCCTTGATCCCCGCCGAGCCACACGGAAAACGACCGCTGCCGGAAGCGCGTCACCCGGCAAGGGTGTGCCTGCCAGCCTGCGCGCCGCGTCGGCGGAGAGTCGGGCCTTTGGGGCAGATCGACGGGCGGGGCCAGATCGGGCTGCGCAGACTCTGCAGGGCCGCGTCATCCTTGCCGACGCTGGGCGGCGTCTGTCGGCCCTTGCAAGGCCCAGTCGTCGCACGGACTCAGCCGTTCCACATCACCCGTCCAAGGTTTGACAGATCATAGCCGCCGTAATGCTCGGCGCGGCGGGCGAAGGTGTCGGAGCGGGCAAAGGCCAGCAGGGTCTGGATGGGCGGGTCGAAATAGTCGCGCCGTGTCATGGCAAGGTCGAAGCTTTCGTCCGTAACGAGCGGGATGAAGCCCAGATGCCCGGCCACGGCCTGGAGGCCGAGACCGCAGTCCGCCTCGGCGGTCTCGATCAACGTGGCCAGATCGGCGTGGGTCTCGGCCGGGCGGTCCACCGTCGTCAGGTCCGCCATCGTCAACCCGTCGCGGGCCAGCAGCACCTCGAGCAGCCGGGTCGAACCCGCGCCGCCTGCGCGCGTAGCAAAGCGCAAGCCGCGCTGTGTCGCGTCCTTGAGCCCCGAAATTCCCAGCGGATTTTCTGCGGCGGTGATCAACCCTTGCGTCCGCCGCGCCCAGTGGATCAGGACATGAGAAGTGCCGGGCAGATGCGACCGGGCGGCGGCGCGGTTCCATTCGCCCGTCTCCGGGTCGAGCAAGTGAAACCCTGCCATCACGGCGCGCCCCGCCGCCAGATCCGCAAGCCCCTGGGCCGAGCCGCGCGCCAGCACCGCCAGGTCGCTGCCCGACTGGCGCAGCGCCCATTCCAGCAAGGGATCGTTCGAGCCGGCATAGATCGGCGGGGCGGGCGCGATACCGGTGCCGGGCAGTTCGGTCTGCGCTTCCAGCCAGGCATCGACCAGCCGGCGCGGGAACAGCAGCTTGCCGG
>DAIPIS010000162.1:0-5137 GCA_036770665.1 Meridianimarinicoccus sp. | reverse complement strand
CCCAGCATCATCTGGATCGCGCGCAGGTCCGCGCCGTGTTCCAGCAGATGCGTGGCGAAGGCGTGGCGCAGGGTGTGGGGCGTCACATGGGTCGGGTCGATCCCGGACCTCGCCGCCAGTGACTTGAGCGTCAGGAAGAACGACTGCCGCGTGACGTGCCCGGCCTTCGCGCGGCTGGGAAACAGGAAGGGCGAGGGGCGCGCGCCGCGTCTGACCGCCAGCGCATCGGTGGCATCGCGTACCGGCAGCCAGCGCGCCAGCGCCGCGCGGGCAGCGTCGGTCAGCGGCACCAGCCGTTCCTTGCGGCCCTTGCCGCGCACCAGCATGGCCTGCGGTGCGCCGCGCGCCACCGATACGGGCAGCGTGACCAGTTCCGTCACCCGCAGCCCGGTGGCATAGAGCAGCTCCATCATCGCGGTCAGCCGGATCCGGTCGGTGTCCGTGCGCCCGTGCAGCGGCGCACGGTCCAGCATGGCGCCCACCTGTGCCTCGGTCAGGCTGTGGGGCAGGCTGCGCGCCTTGCCGGGGCCACGGATGCGGATCGCCGGGTTGTCGCCACGCAGCCCTTCGTCGAAGGCGAAGCGGTAGAGCTGCCGGATCGACGCGAGCCTGCGCGCCCGCGTGGCGCGTGCCAGTCCCTGCGCGTCGCAATGGGCAAGATACGCTTCGATCGCCGCCCGGTCCGCCGCAGCGAAGCTGCCCCCGCGTGCGGCGAGCCAGGCATCGAAATCCTTCAGATCGCGGCCATAGGCAAGCCGGGTGTTCTCTGCGGCGTCCAGTTCGGCGGATTGCGCTTCGAGAAACCGGGAAATCCAAGCGTGACTCACGGGATCTGTTCCATCAGCAGGACCTGTGCCGCGGCCTCACGGGCGACATCGCCCAGCCCCGCGTGCTGCAGAACTGCCATGGCATCGCCCGCTTGCCCCGGGTCTGTCGCGCGCCCCGCCGCCAGCGTATCGAGCGCCATCAGCAACGCCTCCCCCAGACGCTTGCGCGCCACCAGCGACGCATAGCGATCCGGCAGGCGGTCCTGGCCCAGCCCGGCCATCAGGGCAGACGCCAAAGCATCGGGTGCGGCCACGGTCGGCGGTTCGTTCCGCGCCAGCGCCGTGGCGAAGGCCACACGCGGGTCCAGCCCGCCTGCCCGTACGGGGACAGGCTCCCCCGCGATCAGGGCCAATGCCTCGGCGGTGGCGGCGCTTTGGGGCGGCAGGTCGAGCCGCACCAGACGCGCACCGAACATCTGCGCCAGCACGGCCTCCAGCCCCGCCGCGCGCATCGCCTCGACGGCGGCGGGCAGGCGGGCTGCCACCCGGTCGGGTTGTCCCGCGACCAGCGCGATATCCAGCGCCTGCAAGGCCGCGACCCGATCCCACACGCCGCCGGATGCGGCGGGCGCGCGGGCGGTGTAGATCCCCAGCAACCGGTTCGGAGCCAGCGCGCCGGCCTGCGCCAGCCGTTCGGCGGCGTCGATCTGGGCCTTCCAGCCGATGACGTGGCGCAGGTCCGTCTGCGCGAAGGCCAGCGGCAGATGCAGCGTCGGCACAGGTTCGCCGACCGCTTCGAGCAGGCGGAACAGAAGTGGTGTGACCGGCTCGGGCAGCGTCGGCAGGGGTTCGCCCTCGAACAGGTCGGGGTCAAGAAACCGCGCCAACAGATCGCGCATCTCGGGCGTGACCCGCCCGAGCGCGGTCGCGGTTTCCAGCGTCAGCGCGGCCGTGTGCCAGCGCCCGCCGCGCGCAAGGCAGAACACCCGCGTCTCATAGTTCGGCGACAGGTCGGGTTTGGCGCCGAGCGACGCGCAGGCCCGGTCCTCGGTCCCTTCCAGCAACAGGATGTCGAACCAGCGGCGAAACAGGTCGGGCGTGTCCGGCCCGGCGCGTTCCAGCAGCGCCCGCGCCGGTTCCAGCGCCCCGCGCAACAGCAGTGCATCGACCCGTGCCAGCAGCAGCGCGTCGCCCGCCCCGCGCGGCGGCGGGGCTTCGACCAGCACCAGCCGCGCGAACGCATCCTGCAGCGCCGGGTGGCGATGGAGCGGCATGGCGCGCAGGCGATCCGCCAGGACCGCCGGGTCGCTGCCCTCCCACAGATCGGCGGGCAGCCCCGCACGCGCGGGCACCATCAACCCGGTGGCAGCCCGGTCCGGGCTGGCGAGTGGCGTGACGGTGATCGCTGCGGTCGATTTCGGTGTACTGGCGGGAGGTGTCGGCTGTACCGCCGCCTCCCCGGATCTGCCGCCCTGATAGAGCGTTTCGGACAGCCAGGGGATGGCCGACAGCGGTGCTGCACCGTCCTGCGCAAGGCCGGGCAGTGCGCACAGCCCGATGATTCCGGCAAACCCGGTGATGGCGGCTTGGCGGGTGCGCTGCCTGCGCCTAGGATCCATCCGACCCACCAAGGTCCACCGGCACACGCAGTTCCGCCTGCCGCGGGCTGAGATCGCCAAGATAGGCAAAGCCCACAAGACCGATCCCCGCCAGCAGCACCAGCGCCACGAGGAGTTTCAAGATACGCATGTTGCCCGGCCCTTGCCTGTCGTGTCGGTCTTTGTTGGACATGTCACGGATTGTGACCCGTCGCTGGTTATTCTATACGGGTTCGGTTCGGAATTCACGTCATGGCGACGGAATATTTTCAGGGCGGGGGCCTGGCGTGCCATATCAGCTTCACAAGACTGTCGTGCTCGTGGGCATGATGGGCGCGGGCAAGACCGCTGTGGGCACGGTGCTGGCGCGCAAGCTGGGTGTTGCCTTTCTCGACCAGGACGAGGAAATCGAACGCGCCGCCAACCGCACGATCGCCGAGATTTTCCGTGACCATGGCGAGCCGTTCTTCCGGGAAAAGGAAACCGCCGTGTTGACCCGCCTGTTGCAGGGGCCGGCGTGCGTCCTGTCCACGGGCGGTGGCGCGTTTCTGTCCGAGCGCAACCGCGACCTGATCGCGGCGCAGGGCGTCGCGGTGTGGCTGCGGGCGGAACTGAACCTGTTGTGGGCGCGGGTGCGCCATCGCGGCACACGTCCCCTGTTGCAGACCGAAAATCCCTTTGAAACGCTGCGCCAGCTTTACGCCGCGCGCGGCCCGATCTATGCGCTGGCACCCGTGCATGTGCAGGCGTTTTCCACCTATTCGATCGAGGACACGGCCGAAGCTGTTGTCGCGGCATTGGCCGAACGCCCCGATGTGCTGACATCCAGAACGAAGGTCCGGTCCCATGCCCACACCCGTCCCCCAGACCACTGACGGCGCGCCTGCGACCGACACGGTGCATGTGGCGCTTGACGCGCGGGCCTATGACGTGCGCATCGGCGCAGGTTTGCTGGCGCGGGCCGGGGCCGAGATCGCGCCGCTGCTGCACAGGGCGCGCGTGGCCATCGTCAGCGACGCGACGGTCGATGCGTTGCACGGGGAGGCCTTGCGCGCAGCACTGGCCGACGCCGGGATCACATCGGTCACGTTGACGCTGCCGCCGGGAGAGGCGACGAAAGGCTGGCCGGAATTCACGCGTACCGTCGAATGGCTTCTGGCGCAGAAGGTGGAACGGCGCGACGTGGTCGTGGCGCTCGGGGGCGGGGTGATCGGCGATCTCGTGGGCTTCGCGGCGGCGGTGCTGCGGCGCGGTGTGCGCTTCGTGCAGGTGCCGACCTCGCTGCTGGCGCAGGTCGACAGTTCCGTCGGCGGCAAGACCGGGATCAACGCGCCGCAGGGCAAGAACCTGATCGGTGCGTTTCATCAGCCGAGCCTTGTGCTGGCGGATATCGCGGTGCTCGACACCATGCCCGCGCGGGATTTTCTGGCGGGCTACGGCGAGGTGGTGAAATATGGGCTGCTGGGGGATGCCGCGTTCTTCGACTGGCTGGAGGCGCACGGCCCCGCGATGGCGGCGGGCGACCGCGCCGTGCGGCAGGTGGCGGTGCGACGGTCGGTTCAGATGAAAGCCGAGATCGTGGTGCGGGACGAGACCGAACAGGGCGACCGGGCGCTTCTGAACCTTGGCCACACCTTTTGCCATGCGCTGGAAGCCGCGACAGGCTACTCCGACCGGCTGCTGCACGGCGAAGGTGTCGCGATCGGCTGTGCGCTGGCGTTCGAGTTGTCCGCGCGGCTGGGGCTGTGCAGCCAGGAGGATCCGTCGCGGCTGCGCGCGCATCTGGCGGCGATGGGGATGAAGCGGGACTTGGGCGACATTCCGGGCGATCTGCCGGGGGCGGATGCGCTGATCGGGCTCATGGCGCAGGACAAGAAGGTGATGGACGGGCGGCTGCGGTTCGTGCTGGCGCGTGGGATCGGTCAGGCCTTCGTGGCGGACAACGTGCCTGCGGAAGTCCTGCAATCATTGATGAAAGACGCGCTGGCAGGGCGGCGCGCGGGGGCGGCGTGACGGATCACGCGCCCGTCCAGCGGGCGGCGTTGGCTTCGATGGCGGCGATGCGCTGGTCGGTTTTCGGGTGGCTCAGGAACCATGCGGGCATGGCGCCGGTGCCGGAGCGGGTGAGGGCGTCGAGTTTCTGGAACAGGGAAATCTGGGGGGCGGTGCCGATTCCGGATTTTATCAGGAGGGCGGTGGCGTAGGCGTCGGCTTCGAATTCGTCGTCGCGGGACAGGCGCGCGGCAAGAAGGGTCGCCAACCCATTGGCAATCAAGACACCGACCCCCGGCAGAACGCGCGAAAGGACCAGGGCCAGCGCGGTGCGGACGGCGTTCTGGCCGGAGAAGTCGATCAGCCGTTTGCGGGTGTGCCCAAGCGCCACATGACCCAGTTCATGGGCGATGACGCTGGCCAATTCCTGAGCGGTTACATGGCCTTGGCGGTAGCGGTTGTAGAAGCCGCGGGTGATGAAAATGCGCCCGTCGGGGGCGGCGAGGCCGTTGACGGGGTCGATTTCGTAGAGGCGGACCTTGATGCGGGGGACGTCGAGGGCGCGGGCGAGCTTGTCGAACTCGTGGCTGAGCCGCGGGTCGACGAGATCGGTGGATTTCGCGTCCAGTTCACGTTTGGTGCGGTACGCGGAAAACGCATACATCACAAGACCATAGAGGACGGCCAGCAGGATGGGGGTGAGTTTCAACATGCCCCATATGTGGCGCGCCGGGCCGGGTTCGGCAAGCCCGCAGGGGGGCGATGTGACCGGGCCGGGGG
>DAIPIS010000161.1:3188-5150 GCA_036770665.1 Meridianimarinicoccus sp. | reverse complement strand
TGTTCCAGACCGCGGCAGGCGACCCGATGGGGTTCTGGGATGCCGTCGTGGGCGGGTTGTCCGTGGGCACACCGGGCACGCCAGCCCTGATGGAGGCCGCCCACCGCCGCTGGGGGCGCGCCAACTGGGCCGGGCTGTTCGACGACGCCATCGCACTGGCCGAGAACGGTTTTCCCGTGGCGCCGCGGCTCGCGGCACTGGTCGCGGAGGATGCGGACCGCCTGTCGCGCTTCCCGGCGACGGCGGCGTACTTCCTGCCCGGTGGCACGCCCGTCGCGGCAGGTGACCGGCTGGCGAACCCGGCCTATGCCGACACCCTGCGCACCATCGCGACGGACGGCGCGGGCGCGTTCTACACCGGCGCCATCGCCGAAGGCATCGTCGCCACCGTCCGCGACGCACCGGGCAATCCGGGCCTGCTGACCCTTGCGGACCTGGCGCTCTACCGGGTGGTCGAACGCCCTGCCGTCTGCGCCGCTTACCGCGCCCATGACATTTGCGGGATGGGGCCGCCATCGTCGGGCGGGCTGACCGTGGGCCAAATCCTCGGGATGCTGGAGGGCTTCGACATGGCCGCCCTCGGCCCCGACAGCCCCGAGGCGTGGCGGCTGATCGGCGATGCCTCGCGGCTCGCCTTCGCGGACCGGGACCGGTACATCGCCGACAGTGATTTCGTGCCGGTACCGACGGCGGGACTGATCGACCCGGCCTACCTCGCCGACCGGGCGACCCTGCTTGACCGCGACACCGCCCTGCCCGACGTGGCACCGGGCAACCCCGCCTTCGACCACGCCCTGATCTGGGCCGACAATGTCGATGTCTCGCGGCCCTCGACCTCGCACATCTCCATCGTCGACAGGTACGGGAACGCGCTGTCGATGACGACAACCATCGAGAACGGTTTCGGATCGCGGCTGATGGCGCCGGGCGGGTTTCTCTTGAACAACGAACTGACCGACTTCAGCTTCGCGAGCCACGCAGACGGCGTGCCCATCGCCAACGCGGTGGCCCCGGGCAAGCGGCCCCGGTCGTCCATGGCCCCCACCATCGTGCTGAAGGACGGCGCGCCGGACCTGGTCGTGGGATCGCCCGGCGGGTCGCGCATCATCGGCTACGTCGCACAGACCATCATCGCCCATCTGGATTGGGGGATGGACGTGCAACAGGCCGTCAGCGCGCCACGGATCGTCAACCGTTTCGGCACGGTGGATCTCGAAGCCGGGACCGGGGCCGAAACGCTGGCGACCCCGCTTGCTGCGATGGGGTTCGACACCAACACCACCGAGCTGACATCCGGCCTGCACGCCATCGCCGTCACCCGGGACGGGTTGCACGGCGGGGCGGACCCCCGCCGGGATGGCATCGCGCTGGGGGACTGACAGCGGGCCCGGCCACATTCCGACCGGACGACAACGTCGGTCGGAAAAATCGAAACATCGCGCACTCCGGCGGTAACTATGTGCTCATCCGCACGGTTTCAGGCGGCCTGACAGGGCAGAAAGGGCGGGCAAACACCCCAACAACACCACGAATCACAGGAGACACGATCAATGACACAGACCCTCAAGCTGATCGACATGACCGCCCCGATGTCGTTTGTCCTGCCCGTTCTCGCCTTCGTCGCGGGACTTGCGACCGCACAATTCGTCCTGAACGGGGACGGTTTCGACGGACCGCAGACCGAAACGGCGGACCACCCCCGCCGCGGTGCGCGCAACATGGTACTGACCACGGAGACCGGCACGCATCCAGACGCTGTCGTCGCGACGGAGCGCCGGGGCGCACGGTTGACCGACATCTCGACGACCAACCCGACCGACCTTGGCTTGGACGCAGTCGATACCAGCCACGCAGCCCGCGCCCGACTTGTCGCGCGCGACTAGCGCGTGTCGCGTTCATCTGCATTCACGCGACACGCTCTGACCGTTTGACGTCGCATGTCCGGGAAGCGCAAAACCGGTT
>DAIPIS010000161.1:0-3088 GCA_036770665.1 Meridianimarinicoccus sp. | reverse complement strand
GCCCGGCTGACAGCCTCGCGGGTGGTGGCGACATGGGACGCGATCTCGGCGTGACTGGGGGCAGGATCGATCACACCGCCATCCTGCAAAGCCCCGGCTTCGATCAGCAGGCGGATCAGGAACAGTCGCACGCGGGTTTCCACGTCATGCATGGCGACCTCGTAGAGCCGGTCGGTCATGTCGCGCATGTTTCCGGCCAGTTCCGCCAGCAGGTTGCGCATGGCGCCGGGGCGCGTGAGGAGCCATTCCCGAAAGTCGTCGACATCGATCCGCGCGACGGTCACCGGCCCGTCGCTGCGCACCGTGCGCACGCGAGCACCGCCGTCCAGGGCGGCCAGTTCGCCGATGATCCGTCCCGGAAGGATGCGATCCACCACCATCTCCTTGCCGCTACGCGACGGCACGAGGCCGATGCACCGCCCCGATAGCAGCAGGAACACCTCGCGCGCCGGAGTACCTCGCAAGCTCAGGCAGGTGGCATCGGGCAACGTGTGGACATCTGCGAGGCTTGCCAGCGACGTCCTGTCCGACGCATCGAGCCCCTTCATCAAGAGGGCTGTCCGGAATAGGTCCATGATCACAAAATCCGTCTGACGCTGAAATTATACAGGCTGCGGCCCGAAGCCGATGATCACAGGGCACCTTTCCTTAACATTCTGTCACAGGCCCGCATACTCCCCAGAAATGGCGAGGCTGCAGGTGCGCGCTCAGAACATGGCAGCCAGATGCCCGATCCGCACACCCCAAAGTTGCAACCGCCCGGGCGGCAACGTCAGATTGATGACAAGACGCCCGGTTCCGTCGAACACGGCCCGCGCGCGCATGGCACTGTGTCCGCCACGTATGGTGAATGGCCACACGCCACCGCCGCGTGCATCCGTGGCGCGCAGCGGGCCATCGATGCCCGGGCTCAGGCCAAGCGCGCCGAAGATGCGGGCCTGTTCGGCGTCACCGAACCGCCCGGCGCAGGTCCACTGCACCTGAACGTCCGACACGAGAACAAGCTGCGCGGTGTGGCGCAACATCGTTCCCTGCGGCCCGAAGAAGGCCGCCCAATGTCCAGCGTTGGCGCATTCGTCCCAGACCGCCGGGCAGGGACCGGCCAGAAAGGCACGGCGCACCAGATCAGCGTCGTACCAGCCGCCCGGCGTGACCGGCAGCACCGCACGCGCCCCGATTTGCCCCCGAACGGTGATGCGCGACGTGGCCAGCCGCAGTTCCAGCGGATCGAAGGCGTCCCCGCGCAGCGCGGGGAGCATGGACGGTCGCCTCACGCCCCCCTGTGCCAGGCTGCCTGTCTCGACCGGCAAAAGCCGGTCGCTGTCAAAGCGCAGTCGCCCGCCCTTGGTGGGAAAGCACGCCTGCGCCGCAGTGTCGGGGCAGACGCCGTAGCTGGGCACCGGCTGGAGATCCATGTTGTGCGCGATCCGCATGTCGCGGAACTGCATCGCCCCGAACGCGTCCCGCGCCCGGCTGACCGGATCGTTTGCAGCAGCATCGAAAAGCCGAAGGGCGGACGCACGCTTCTGCGGCGGCAACGCGCCGTGCGCCCAGGCGCGAAACACCGCGCGCTGGCCCAGATCCGCAGGCGCGGCATTGCGATAGGCCACCCAGCCCGGATAGGCCGCACCGAGCCGCCCGCGCAGGCCGAACCCGATTTCCGGCAGCACCGCCCCGAGCAGCCGCCGGTACGTCCGCGACAGGCACGGCGACAGCGTGTCGCCGTCCGGCCCGGCTGCCAGCCGCGCCGTTTCGGTGCGCGGCGGATTGCGGTCCGCCATGGCGGACAATCCCGCCACTGTCGCAGTCAGGTTCGCGTCCAGAGCGCCTTGCACCCACTGAAATTCGGGTCCTCTCAGACCCAGCGCGCACAGCATCGCACCGCGCCAGCCAGCATCCAGCGCGTCATGGCGACGGCCAAGGCCGTGGCCGTCCAGATCATGCAATTCCGACACGTCTTCCCCTTCGTCGCCTGCACCATGCGCGGCACCATCCTCCCCCAGGACGCGCACGGGTGGTGGGGTGGGGATTTCATGGATTCGGGCCGATGTATGTGTCCCAGCGCGCATTCGGCTGGTGTTCCGGCACGCGCTGCCGATTGCCCTTGGACTGTGGCTCGGATACCTCTGCCGCCAAAGCGCAGGAGAACGATCATGGCCAGCTATCAGTATGTCTATCACATGGACGGCGTGTCCAAGACCTATCCCGGCGGGAAGAAGTGTTTTGAAAACATACGCCTGTCCTTTCTTCCGGGCGTCAAGATCGGCGTCGTCGGCGTCAACGGGTCCGGCAAATCCACCCTGATGCGGATCATGGCAGGGCAGGACAAGGACTTCACCGGCGAAGCATGGGCGGCAAAGGGCGCGCATGTGGGCTATCTGCCGCAGGAACCCGAGCTTGACCCCGCACTGGACGTGCGCGGCAACGTCATGCTGGGGGTCGCGGCGAAGCAGGCGAAACTCGACCGGTTCAACGAACTGGCGATGAACTACTCCGATGACACCGCCGACGAAATGGCCGCCCTACAGGACGAAATCGACAGCGAAAACCTGTGGGACCTCGACGCGCAGGTGGACATTTCGATGGAGGCGCTCCGCTGTCCGCCCGACGATGCCGATGTCACCACCCTGTCCGGCGGGGAAAAGCGCCGGGTCGCGCTGTGCAAGCTGCTGCTCGAAGCGCCCGACATGCTGCTGCTGGACGAACCGACCAACCACCTGGACGCGGAAACCATCGCCTGGTTGCAACAGCACCTGATCGCTTACAAGGGCACGATCCTGATCGTCACTCACGACCGCTATTTCCTTGACGACATCACCGGCTGGATCCTCGAACTCGATCGCGGCCGGGGCATCCCCTATGAAGGCAATTATTCCGCCTGGCTGGAACAGAAGGCGAAACGCCTGTCCCAGGAAGCGCGCGAGGACAAGTCGCGCCAGCAGACGCTGGAACGCGAACTGGAATGGATGCGGCAGGGCCAGAAGGCGCGGCAGGCCAAGCAGAAGGCCCGCATCAACGCCTACAACGAACTCGCCAACATGTCCGAACGCGAAAAGCTGTCGCGCGCCCAGATCATCATCCCCAACGG
>DAIPIS010000160.1:0-5168 GCA_036770665.1 Meridianimarinicoccus sp. | reverse complement strand
GCGCCGGCCGCCGCGCCGGTCGCCGCGCCGCGCCCGTCCAGCGATACCCTGCGCGACCGGCCGGTCGAGGTGCCGCCGACAGCAGATGCGAAATCGCGCGGCCGGTCCAACGGCGCGCGTGGCAATCGCCGCGACGACAATGTGGTCGGGATGGGTGACCATCTGCCCAGTTTCATCGCACTCAGCTTCGACGAACGGCGCGCGGGCTGATCTGGCTGCCTGTGCCGCTTGCGCATCGGGCGGCGTGGTGCACAGTGTCGCGTGATCCTTCACGCTGGATGATGACGCCCATGCACCTGATCTCGACCCTACGTCCGTGACGCGCACGGCTTTTTCCATCGGTGGGCAACTGGTGGCCCCCGGCAAGCGGCGCACCATCAACATGCCCGTCAGCGTGCTCAGCGACCACACGCCGGTCACCATGTCCGCCCACGTGATCCACGGGCGCAAGCCCGGTCCCACGATCTGCATCACCGCCGGGGTGCACGGGGACGAGGTGATCGGCGTCGAGATCGTCCGCCGCCTGCTGGCGCTGCCGCGGATGGACGGGATCGCTGGCACGCTGATCGTCGTGCCCATCGTCAATGCCTATGGGTTCATGAACCATTCGCGGTATCTCCCCGACCGGCGCGACCTGAACCGGTGCTTTCCCGGCTCACCCGGCGGTTCGCTCGCGGCGCGCCTCGCGCATCTGCTGCTGACCGAGATCGTGGATCGCTGCGACATGGGCATCGACCTGCATTCGGCGGCGGTCAACCGCACCAACCTGCCGCAGGTGCGCGTGGCGCCCGACCAGCCCGAACTGATGCGGCTTGCCATGCTGTTCGGGGCGCCCGTGGTGTTGCGATCCAAGCTGCGGGACGGTTCACTGCGTATGGCCGCACAGGACCGCGGCATCGGCATCCTGCTCTACGAGGCGGGGGAAGGGCTGCGGTTCGACGAATACGCCGTGCGATCGGGTGTGGCGGGGATCATGCGGGTGATGGCGGATCGCGGCATGATCCCGGCGCGGTCCGTGCCCAAGGCCCGCAGGCAGCCGATGCTGTGCAAGACGAGCCAGTGGCTGCGCGCGCCGCAAGGTGGACTTCTGCGGATGTTCCGGTCCGAAGGCGACGTGGTGCTTCCCGGCGATATCCTGGCGATGGTGTCCGATCCCTTCGGCGAGGTGGAGACCGAAATCACCGCACCCGAAAAAGGGGTGATCGTGGGCCGCGCCGTCATGCCGATCGTGAACGAAGGCGACGCGTTGTTCCATCTCGCCGCCATCGGGTCCGCCGATCTGGCCGAACAGACGGTGGAGGCGCTGGCCAGCCAGATCGGCGAAAGCACCCTGTTCGACGAGGACGAGATTATCTGATCCCGCCCCCGCCGCGGTCCGTGTCAGCCCAGCATCATCTGGTAGCTGCTCGGCACATAGCGGAACCCGTCGCCCCGCGGTTCCACGTATCCGACACCGGGAAACGGCATGTGATAGCCGATGAACGGCACCTTTTCGGCGGCCAGCATGCCCAGCAGGCGGCGGCGGGTGGCGGCGGCAGCGGTCTTGTCCATGTCGAACCGGACTTCCCAGTCGGGATAGCCCACCGACCAGACGTAATGGTTGGCGAAGTCCGCCGCGATCACAAGTTGCTTGCCATCGCTGTCCAGCATGTAGGCCATGTGGCCCGGCGTATGCCCGAACGCCGCCATTGCCGTCACGCCGGGTGCAACTGCCCCGGCATCGTCAAGGAACGACATCCGGTCGTTCAGCGGGGCCACGTTTGCGTCGAACCCTTCGTTGCCCGCGCCGGACCAGTGGTTGTGTTCCACGGACCCTGTGACATAACGGGCATTGGCGAATGTCGCGCCGGCATCGCCGCGCAGACCGCCGATGTGGTCGCCGTGCATGTGGGTCAACACGACCGTATCGACCTGGTCGGGCGCATAGCCTGCCGCGGCCAGCACGTCGCTCGTGGCGGCTGCGTTCAGCCCGGTGTCGAACAGGATCAGTTCGGACCCGGTGTTCACGATGGTCGGCGTGAAGAAGAACTGCGCCACGTCGGTGGGCAGGAAGTTTTCCGCGGACACCGCATTGAACTCCTCCGGGCTCACGTTCAGGCCGAAGATCGTCTGCGGGTCTTCGCGCGGGGTTGTCCCGGCCAAGAGGGTCGTGACCTCGAACCTGCCCAGCGTGAAACGGTTGAAACGCGGCATGGCGGCGCCCTTCATCTCGGCGGCCGCAAAGCCGCGCCCGGCCCATGCGGCAGCCGGAAGCGCGGCGGTCGCGGTCAGCGCCTGACGGCGTGTGATATGTGTCATGCTAAACTCCCCCTGTTGACCCCATACGGAAGGTAACGCCAACCTGGGCCGCGACGAGTGGTGATGTCCCGATCGCTTGGATCGGTCACGCACCGATCCTGTGTCGGCGTGCACAGCACCGCGTCATTCCCACCAGCGGTCGATGGCCGCGATGTCGTCATCCGACCAGCCCATGTGGTGCGCCAGTTCGTGCACCAGCACGTGGGTCACCAGATCCCCCAGAGCGATGTCGCCGCGCCCGATCCATTCATCGAGGATCGCGCGGCGAAAAAGCCAGATCACGTCCGGCCCGCCGGGCTGGTCCATCACCGATTTCTCGGTGAGCGGAATGCCGTCGTAAAGTCCGGTCAGCGAGAACGGGTCGTCCATGCCCAGATCGTCCAGCATGGCGTCGCTGGCGAAATCCTCTACCCGAAGCGCCACGCCGCGCGCCGCCGCGTCGAAGGGCGCGGGCAGGGCGGCCAGCGCCGTGCGCGCAAGCGTCTCGATCGTGTCCAGATCGGGGGGAAGGGTGTCGCACCAGTCATCGGTCATGCCCCCATATGGACAAGAACGCGCGCCTGTGAAAGACGGCTCGGCAAGGAGATACCCATGATCACCACCCGTTTCGCCCCGTCGCCCACCGGTTTCATCCATGTGGGCAACCTGCGCACGGCGCTGTTCAACTACCTGATCGCGCGCAAGTCCGGCGGGACCTTCATCCTGCGCATCGACGACACCGACCCGGAGCGGTCGAAGGAAGCCTATGTCGATGCGATCAAGGAAGACCTCGACTGGCTGGGCCTGCACTGGGACCGGATGGAACGTCAGTCCTTGCGGCTCGACCGGTACGCCGAGGCCGCCGACCAGTTGCGCGGCATGGGTCGGTTCTATGAATGCTTCGAGACGCCGACCGAGCTGGATCTGAAGCGCAAGAAGCAGCTCAACATGGGACGTCCGCCGGTCTATGACCGCGCAGCGCTTGCGCTGTCGGATGCAGACCGCGACCGGCTGCGCGCTGAACGCGGGGCGGGGCACTGGCGGTTCAAGCTGGACCAGAACCGGATCGAATGGACCGACGGTATTCTTGGGGACCTGTCGATCGACGCGGCCAGCGTGTCGGACCCGGTGCTGATCCGGGGCGACGGGCAGGTGCTCTATACCCTCGCGTCGGTGGTGGACGACATCGACATGGGCGTGACACATGTGGTGCGCGGGTCGGACCACGTCACCAACACCGCGACGCAGATCCAGATGATCGTGGCGTTGGGGGGCAGCGTGCCCGCCTTTGCCCATCACTCGCTGCTGACCGGCCCGCAGGGGGAGGCCCTGTCGAAGCGGCTCGGCACCCTGTCTCTGCGGGACCTGCGCGCGCGGGGGGTGGAACCCATGGCGCTCCTGTCGCTGATGGCGCGGCTCGGGTCCGCCGATCCGGTCGAGCTGCGCGCATCGGTCGATGACCTTGTCGATGGCTTCGATCTGGCGCGGTTCGGGTCCGCCCCGACCAAGTTCGACGAGAACGATCTGTTTCCCTTGACGGCGCGGGATCTGGCGTCGCGCGATGCCGGCGCCATGGCGGCGGATCTGGATGCCGCCGGCGTGCCCCGCGACCTGCACGCCGCCTTCTGGTCCGTGCTGCGCGAGAACATCGCAACGCGCGCCGACATTGCGCCCTGGTGGCAGGTGGCCACCCACGGTGCCGATCCGCTGGTCGCGCCCGAGGATGCAGATTTCGTGGCGACCGCCCTGTCGCTGCTGCCCGACCCGCCCTATGACGCGGACACATGGGCCACCTGGACGGCCGCGGTGAAGGACGCGACGGGCCGCAAGGGCCGCAGCCTTTTCATGCCGCTGCGCCATGCCGTCACCGGGCGCGACCGTGGCCCCGAGATGGCCGATCTCCTGCCGCTTCTACAGGTGAAGCCGCGCTTGCCGGGCTAGTCCGGCACCACGATCGTCGCCGGAAGCGCCGCAAGATGCGTGTCCACAAGACGCCTTTCGGAACCCGTCAATGTCTGGTGGCGCGGATACATGGGGGCCGCGCGATCATCGACGACCGGGCGCGCCCATCCGGCCGTCGTGCCGAAGAACCGGGCCGCGCCATCCTCTCCGAACTGGTGCAGGAAGCCCTGAACCACCACGTCGAGATAGCTGAGCAGGATGGGATGCCTGTCTTGCGGCAGGTGGTGGCGATCGGGCACGGCATAGACCTGAACTGCCGCATCCTGCGGCAGGTCATGGGCAATTCCGGCGACGAGGCCCTGCCTGTCATAGCCATGCTCGCGGGCATCCAGCGCAGCCCAGTCCGCGCCGGGCACCGCCGCCACCACGCCGTCGATGTCGGTCGTGGCGGGCTCCACCGACAGGAACGCGTGCGCCGCCAGCGGCGTGCCGCGCCACACCCGCCGCCATCCCGAAAGCCGGGCCCGGCGCGGGTCGGGATAGGCGTGGGTGCGCGTGTTCACGAGCGAGCCGTAGCCGAAGAAGTAATGCCGGTGCATGCTGGCCCTTTCCTGACATGGCGCGGTTGTGCCAAGCGGCACGCGTCCGTGCAAGGGCGCAGCCGTTAAGCGGACCTTCATCCCTCCTGCGTTAGGGCATGTCCGTGACCTGAGCCGGAAAGCGCGATGTCCAACGAAAAGCTTGCACCGATCATCATCAAGAAGAAACGTGTCGCGCCGGCCCATGCCCATCACGGTGGCGCCTGGAAGGTCGCCTATGCCGACTTCGTCACCGCGATGATGGCGTTCTTCCTGCTTATGTGGCTGCTGAACGGTACGACCGAAAAGCAGCGCAAGGGTCTGGCGGACTATTTTTCGCCGGTGATTCCCATCAGCCGTGTGTCGGGGGGCGGCGAAGGATCGCTCTGGGGTGACAGCGTCTTTGCCGAA
>DAIPIS010000159.1:0-5170 GCA_036770665.1 Meridianimarinicoccus sp. | reverse complement strand
GGCGCGCACACGGTGCCCTATATCGAGGTGCGCAACAATTCGAGCCGGGTAGAGCACGAGGCGACAACATCGAAGGTGGACGACGACCAGCTGTTCTACTGCCGGTCGCGCGGCATGGACGAGGAAGAAGCGGTGGCACTTGTGGTGAACGGCTTCTGCCGCGAGGTGCTGCAGGCGCTGCCCATGGAATTCGCCATGGAGGCGCAGCAACTGGTGGCGATCAGCCTCGAAGGTTCGGTGGGGTGATCCATGGAACGACCGAGTTTCAAGGCACTGGTGAGCCGTGGGTCGAGAGCCCCGACGCGTGTTCTTTTGATGGCGACGCTCATTGCGTTGCCTGGAACCGTGCCGCTGGGCATCGCGCTGCAGCAGGTGACCGGCGCGTCCATCTTTGCGATCACCCTGCTCATGGGGGCGGTGCAGCTGCTGGCGACCTATCGCATCGCGGGATCGATGGATCATGGGCCAACGCGCGGGCGCGAGAGCGACCAGATCGAGGACTGATCCCATGGCTGTCGGTCCGGACCGGTTCGACGGGAAACCACTGCCGCGCAAGGCCTGCGGCTGACGCAGCGCAAGTGGCACACTGGACTGACGCCCACACGGGCGACACACGATAACGGAAAGAATAAAATGCTGGAAATCAAGAATCTGCACGTCAAACTTGAAGCCGAGGACAAGGCGATCCTGAAAGGCATCGACCTGACGGTCGAGGCCGGAACGGTGCACGCCATCATGGGGCCGAACGGGTCGGGCAAATCCACCCTGTCCTATGTGCTGTCGGGCCGCGACGGGTATGCGGTGACGGACGGGTCCGCCACGCTGGACGGGGTCGACATCCTCGAGATGGAACCCGAAGACCGCGCCGCGGCGGGCCTGTTCCTTGCGTTTCAGTACCCGGTAGAAATCCCGGGCGTGGGCAACATGACCTTCCTGCGCACCGCCCTGAACGCGCAGCGCAAGGCGCGCGGCGAGGACGAGATCAGCGCCGGCGATTTCCTGAAACTGGTGCGCGAGAAGGCGAAGGGGCTGAAGATCGACGCCGACATGCTCAAGCGCCCGGTGAACGTGGGCTTTTCGGGTGGCGAAAAGAAGCGCAACGAGATCCTGCAGATGGCGATGCTGGAACCCAAGATGTGCATCCTTGACGAGACCGACAGCGGGCTTGACGTGGACGCGATGAAACTGGTGGCGGACGGCGTGAACGCGCTGCGCGACGCTGGCCGCGCGTTCCTCGTCATCACCCACTACCAGCGGCTTCTGGATCACATCCGGCCGGATGTGGTTCACATCCTGTCCGATGGGCGGATCATCAAGTCGGGTGGGCCGGACCTGGCGCTGGAAGTGGAACACAACGGCTACGAGGGTCTGAAGGCGGAGGTGGCGTGATGGCGTTGCCGCAACCGAAACTTGACGCCCTTGGCGCGCGGCTCGCCACGCTGGACCTGCCGACCGACATCGGCTGCCTGGCGGCGGCCCGCCGGGATGCGCTGGAACGTCTGCATGCGACCGGCCTGCCGGCGCGGCGCGACGAATACTGGCGATATACCCGGCCCGACACGCTGACCGCGCCGGATGTGACGCCCGCGGCGTTGCTGGGCGAGGTCGAGGCCCCGATCTTCGACGGTATCGACCGGGTGACGCTGGTCTTCGTCGATGGCGTGTTCGATGCTGCCGCGTCGGACGATCCGGCATTGGCGGGGGTCACGATCGAACGCCTGTCGGACGTCGCCACCCGGGACATCCACTGGGCCCGGGAACTCTACGGCGTTCTCGAAAGCCGCGGCCAGACCCCGGTCGCCCGCCCGCTCGCGGCGCTCAACACGGCGTTCGCCACGGACGGGGTCGTGATCCACGCGACAGGACGGGTGTCGAAACCCGTGTCGCTGCAATACCTGCACCGGTCCGAGACCTCGGACGCACTGGTGCACCATCTGGTCCGGGTGGAGGCAGGTGCCGATCTGACCGTTCTCGAAGACGGTCCCGCCGCCGCGCGCTTCACCAAGGTGATGGAGGTGGACGTGGCGCCGGGTGGCGCGTTCCACCATGTGCGGGCGCAGGGCCGTGACCATGAACGCCGGGCCGCGACCCACATCTTCGCGCAGCTTGGGGCAGGTGCCACCTTCAAGACCTTCACGCTGACCATGAACGGCGTGCTGACCCGCAACGACGTGGTGGTCGATCTGATCGGTGACGGTGCTGTGGCCCATGTGGCCGGGGCCTGCGTCGGGGATGGTGACTTTCATCACGACGACACGGTGTTCGTGACCCATGACGCGGTGGGCTGCGAAAGCCGGCAGGTGTTCAAGAAGGTGCTGCGCAACGGGGCCGTGGGCGTGTTCCAGGGCAAGATCCTCGTCAGGCAGGGCGCGCAGAAGACCGATGGCTACCAGATCAGCCAGGCGCTTCTGCTGGACGAGGACAGCCAGTTCCTCGCCAAGCCCGAGCTGGAGATTTATGCCGATGACGTGGCCTGTTCGCACGGGTCCACCAGCGGGGCCATCGACGAGGAAGGCCTGTTCTACCTGCGCTCGCGCGGCGTGCCCGCAGGGGAGGCGACGGACCTCATGACGCTTGCGTTCCTTGCCGAGGCGATCCAGGAGATCGAGGATCCGGCGCTGGCAGACGGCATCCTTGCCCGGCTGGATGCATGGATGGCGCGGCGCAGGCGGGGCAGATGAGCGTCACGCGCGACATCGCCCAAAGCTACCGCGACCCCGCAAAGGTCATGCGCCGCCATCTGGCGCAGGGCCCCCGCGAGGATCGTGCGCTGATGTTCCTGATGCTGTCCTGCGCGCTTCTGTTCGTGGCGCAATGGCCGCGGCTGGCGCGCAAGGCGGCGATTGACGACACGGTGACGCTGGAGGCGCTTTTGGCCGGGGCGCTGTTCGGCTGGGTCTTCGTGGCGCCCCTGTTCTTTTACGGGCTGGCCGCGCTCAGCCGCATGGTCGCGCGGCTGGCCGGGGGGCACGGCAGCTTTTCCACCGCGCGCCTGGCGCTGTTCTGGGCGCTGTTGACCATCACGCCGCTGGCATTGGCGCGGGGGTTGGTATCCGGGCTGGCGGGGCCGGGGCCGGTGGACATGATCGCAGGGCTGATTGTTCTTGGATTCTTCGGCTATCTCTGGTTTGCCAACCTGCGCGCGGCGGAACGCCCCGCCACCGTTGAGACCGCAACGCAAGGGGCCTAGATACCCGACATGACCACGCAATCGCTGGACTACACGCCGCGCGGACTGGTGTCTGCTGCCATAGACACGTTGCGCAACCCCCGTGGGGTGGCGTCACGGGTCATTGCCGAAAACCTGCCCGGACCGGTCTTGTGGACGATGCTGGCGACCGTCGTGGCCGTGTCCGTGGTGCTGGGGCAGGGCAGTTTGCTTCTGGCGACGGGGGGTGCCGCAGCGGACAATCCGTATCTCGCCAATCCGCTGGTGATGTGGGGCCTGCAATGCGCGCTTCTGTTCGTCATGGTGCACGCGATCCATCACATCGGGCGCGCCATGGGCGGGCAGGGCGTGTTCGAGGACACGCTGGCGCTGGTGGTGTGGCTGCAGTTCGTGATGGCGTGCCTGCAGGTCGTTCAGACGGCGGCATTGTTCGTCATGCCGCCCGTTGCCGACATCATCGGCCTGATCGGCCTGGTGGTCTTCATGTGGCTTCTCACGCAGTTCACGGCGCTGGTGCATGGCTTCACCCGGCTGGGCATGGTGTTCGTGATGATCATCCTGTCCGCGTTCGGGATCACATTCCTGCTCAGCATCGTGCTGTCGATGCTGGGCATCGTCGTGCCGGGGGATTTCAATGTTTGACGTGATGCAGGTCCGTTCCGATTTTCCGATCCTGTCGCGGCAGGTGAACGGCAAGCCGCTGGTCTATCTCGACAACGGGGCGTCGGCGCAGAAGCCGCAGGTGGTGATCGACGCTGTCACCCGCGCCTATGCCGAGGAATACGCCAACGTCCATCGCGGGCTGCATTTCCTGTCCAACCTGGCGACGGAGAAATACGAAGCCGTGCGCGGCACCATCGCGCGGTTCCTGAACGCGCCGGACGAACGCGGGATCGTGATGAATTCGGGCACCACCGAAGGCATCAACATGGTGGCGCATGGTTGGGCCATGCCGCGCATGGAACAGGGCGACGAGATCGTGCTGTCGATCATGGAACACCACGCGAACATCGTGCCCTGGCACTTCCTGCGCGAACGGCAGGGCGTGGTCCTGAAATGGGTGGATGTGGACGCCAACGGCGATCTCGACCCACAGCGGGTGATCGACGCCATCGGGCCACGCACGAAGCTGGTCGCGATCACCCACCTGTCGAACGTGCTGGGTACCGTGGTGGACGTGAAGGCGATCACCGAGGGTGCCCATGCGCGTGGCGTGCCTGTGCTTGTGGATGGCAGCCAGGCGGCGGTGCACATGGCCGTGGATGTGGCCGATATCGGCTGCGATTTCTACGCGGTCACGGGGCACAAGCTGTACGGTCCGTCCGGATCCGGTGCGATCTGGGTGGCGCCCGACCGGATGGCCGAAATGCGCCCCTTCATGGGCGGCGGCGACATGATCCGCGAGGTGACCCGCGACGCCGTCACCTACAACGACCCGCCCATGAAGTTCGAGGCCGGCACACCCGGCATCGTGCAGATGATCGGGCTCGGTGTCGCGCTCGACTACATGATGACGCTCGGGATGGACAACATCGCGGCGCATGAACGGTCGCTGCGGGATTACGCCCGGACCCGGCTGGACGGGCTGAACTGGCTCAACGTGCAAGGGCAATCGGCGGACAAGGCGGCGATATTCTCGTTCACGATGCAGGGTACGGCGCATGCCCATGACATCTCCACCGTGCTCGACAAGAAGGGCATCGCGGTGCGGGCGGGCCAGCATTGCGCGCAACCGCTGATGGATCACATGGGGCTGGCTGCGACCTGTCGGGCATCGTTCGGCATGTACAACACCACCGGCGAGGTGGACGCGCTGGTCGACGCGCTGGAGCTGTGCCACGACTTCTTCGACTGACCCGCCCGAACGATGGCGGTTTTCGATTGCGGGGCATACGCCGCTTGCCTATACCGCGCACAGCGGCACCCGTAGCTCAGCTGGATAGAGCGCTGCCCTCCGAAGGCAGAGGTCACAGGTTCGAATCCTGTCGGGTGCACCATGTT
>DAIPIS010000022.1:0-21950 GCA_036770665.1 Meridianimarinicoccus sp. | reverse complement strand
GCACCTTCGAGGAATCGACCCTGCTGGAACTGGCCGAACACGCCACCGTGCCGGTGGTGAACGGGCTGACCAACCGCACCCACCCCTGCCAGATCCTGGCCGATATCCTGACCTTCGAGGAACATCGCGGCCCGATCACCGGCAAGCGCGTGGTCTGGGCCGGGGACGGCAACAATGTCTGCGCGTCGCTGATCCATGCCGCCGGGCAGTTCGGGTTCGATCTGACCTTCACCGGCCCCGAACCGCTGGACCCGGAGCCGGAGGCCATCGCCGTCGCCCGCGCCGCGGGGGCCACGATCACCATCGAACGCGACCCGTTCAAGGCGGTGCCGGGGGCTGATCTGGTGGTCACCGATACATGGGTGTCCATGCACGACCCGGCATCGACGCGCGAACGCCGCCACAACCAGTTGCGCCCCTATCAGGTCAACGACGCGCTGATGGCCGCCGCCGGGCCCCAGGCGCTGTTCATGCACTGCCTGCCCGCCCACCGCGAGGAGGAAGTGACGAGCAGCGTGATGGACGGCCCGCAGTCGGTGGTCTTCGACGAGGCCGAAAACCGCCTCCACGCCCAGAAGGCGGTCCTGCGCTGGTGTCTCGGGGTGTGACGGATCCGGCCCGCCGTCGCGGCACCTGCGCCCCGATCAGCCCGCCTGCAGGAACGCGTCCAGCCTGTCGTCCAGCGTCGTGGCCTCGGCCGCGGCTTCGACCAGCATGTCGACCACCAGTTCCAGTACCCGGCGCTTGATCATCGTGGGCAGGAACGGAAAGGCAAGCGCATCCGCGAGGATCGGCACGAGATTTTCCCTCATCGCCCCAGCGATCACTTCGGCCACCGTGATGTTGCGGTCGTTCAGCGCGACGAGCATCTCGTCGGGGATCATCGCTTCCACCCGCGTGTCGACGGCGCGCACCAGTTTCAGGAATATGTCCTTTTCCTTGTGATTGCTCACCAGCGGGATGTTGATCGCCTTGTCGAGCATTTCGGCCAGCTTGATATGCTGGGTCGGGCTGAGAAAATTGGCCATGGTCGTTTCTCCCTGTCGAGGTTGACCGCGCCGGCTGCCGCCCGCGCTGCCGTCACGTTAGGGATGTGCGGCGCGATCATGCAATGTCGGGCTGCATGGCTTGACACGGCGCGGGATCGGGCGCCGCCGCTGGACGTCGCGCGCCCTGCGCCCTAGGGTCGGGGCTTGATCGAATCCGGCAGGGCCAAGCGGGGGCAGGCAGGCGTGGAACACAGGACAGGCTACCGGGTGCTGGCCCGCAAGTACCGGCCCGAGACCTTCGCCGATCTCGTCGGGCAGGAGGCCATGGTCCGCACCCTGCGCAACGCCTTTGCCGCCGACAGGATCGCGCAGGCCTTCATCATGACGGGCATCCGCGGCACCGGGAAGACGACCACCGCCCGGATCATCGCCAAGGGCATGAACTGTACCGGGCGCGACGGGCCGACGACCGATCCCTGCGGCACCTGCCCGCAATGCGTGCGCATCGCCGCGGGCACCCATGTGGACGTGATCGAGATGGACGCGGCCAGCAACACCGGCGTGGACAATATCCGCCAGAACGTGCTCGACAGCGTGACCTATGCACCGTCGGAAAGCCGCTACAAGGTCTACATCATCGACGAGGTGCACATGCTGTCCACCTCGGCCTTCAACGCGCTCTTGAAGACGCTGGAAGAACCGCCGGCGCATGTGAAGTTCATCTTCGCCACGACCGAAATCCGCAAGGTGCCTGTCACGGTGCTGTCGCGCTGCCAGCGGTTCGACCTGCGCCGGATCGAACCCGAGGACATGCTGGCCCTGCTGCGCCGTATTGCCGATGCCGAAGGCGCGCGGATCGAGGATGCTGCGCTGGCGCTGATCGCGCGGGCCGCCGAAGGGTCGGCGCGGGATGCCACGTCGCTGCTGGATCAGGCCATCAGCCACGGGCAGGGCGACACCACGGTCGATCAGGTGCGGTCCATGCTCGGCCTCGCGGATCGGGGCCGGGTTCTTGACCTGTTCGACATGATCATGGCCGGGGACGCCGCGGGCGCGCTGAACGAACTGGCGGGGCAATACGCTGACGGCGCAGACCCGATGGCCGTGCTGCGCGATCTGGCCGAAGTGGCGCACTGGCTGTCGGTCAGCAAGGTCACGCCCGACGCCGCCGACGATCCGACCCTGCCGCCCGACATCCGCAGCCGGGGGGCGGCGATGGCCGCGAAGCTGTCCCAGCGGGTGCTGGGGCGCGCGTGGCAGATGCTGCTGAAGGCGCTGGAGGAGGTCGCAACTGCCCCCAACGCCATGATGGCCGCCGAAATGGCGGTGATCCGCATGACCCATGTGGCCGACCTGCCCCCGCCCGAGGACCTCATGCGCAGGCTGGCCGCGATGACCGACGGGACCATCGCCGTCTCCGCGCCCAGCCCCGCCCCGGCTGTCGCCCCGCCCACGGCGGGCGCAAGCATCGCGGCCCCGCCCCCGGCGGGCGCAAGCATCGCGGCCAGGCCCACGGCGGGCAGTCCTGCGACCGGCCGGTCCCCGGCACCGGTGCCGTTGCCCCGGGGCGTCCCGGGCAATGGCGGCGCGGCGACGGCCCCCCGGCCCGCCGTCCAAGGCGCGCTGGATGCCTATCCCGATTTCGATGCTGTCGTCGCGCTGATCCGCGCGCAACGCGATGTGAGGCTGCTGATCGACGTGGAAACCGGCCTCCATCTGGTCAGCTACACGCCGGGGCGCATCGCCTTTCACCCCGCGCCGTCCGCCCCGGCCGATCTGGCGCAGCGATTGGGGGCGCGGCTTCAGGCCTGGACCGGCACCCGCTGGGCGATCAGCGTCACCACGGCGGAACCGGGCGCACCCACCATCGCCCATGCCCGCGATGCCGCGACAGATGATCTGCGCGCGCAGGCGCGGGCGCATCCGCTGGTGTCCGCAGTGCTCGCCGCATTTCCGGGAGCCGACATCGCCACGGTCCGCACCCCCGCCGATCTGGCCGCCGATGCCGCGCGCGACGCGCTGCAGGCGGCCCCGGAACACGACCCCGACGATCCCCATGAACCCGGCACCGACCCCGGTGACGGCTGGGACCCGTTCGAGGACGACTGAAGACAACCGAAACGACGCACCAGAAGGAGACACGGGATGTTCAAGGGATTGGGCGGCCTCGGCGACATGGGCAAGATGATGAAGGCCGCGCAGGACATGCAGGCCAAGATGGCCGAGATGCAGGAAAACCTGGGCCGCATCACCGTCACCGGCGAAAGCGGGGCCGGGCTTGTGAAAGCCACGGCGACCGCCAAGGGCGAACTGACGGCCCTGTCGATCGACCCGTCGATCTTCAAGCCCGAGGATCAGGAAATGGTGGAGGACCTGATCCTCGCCGCCATCAAGGACGCGCAGGCGCGGGCGCAGGACCGCATGCAGGACGAGATGCGCAAGATGCAGGAAAGCCTTGGCCTGCCCGCCGACATGAAGCTGCCGTTCTGAACCGGGCCGAAACGGGACAGGGGCGCATGACCACAGGGCCGGACCGGGCAATCGAGGACCTGATCGCGCTTCTGGCGCGACTGCCGGGGCTTGGGCCCCGGTCGGCGCGCCGCGCGGTCCTGCACCTTGTCCGCCACAGGGGCCAGTTGATGGGGCCGCTGGCCGATGCGATGGCGGATGTGGCGCAGAACGTGCGCGACTGCGTCACCTGCGGGAACGTCACCACCGCGGACGAATGCGCCATCTGCACCGATCCGCGCCGCGCCACGGGGCTGATCTGCGTGGTGGAGGATGTGGGCGACCTGTGGGCGATGGAACGCTCTGGCGCGTTCGGCGGACGCTATCACGTGCTTGGCGGCACTCTGTCCGCGCTCGACGATGTGGGACCGGAGGATCTGGGCCTGCCCCGTCTGGCCGACCGGGTGGCGCGCGACGGCGTGACCGAGGTCATCCTTGCGCTCGATGCGACGGTCGATGGCATGACCACGGCGCATTACATTTCCGACCTGCTGACGGACCGGGTGACGGTCAGTTCGCTGGCGCAGGGTGTGCCTGTCGGCGGCGAGCTCGACTATCTCGACGATGGCACGATCGGCGCGGCATTCCGCGCCCGCCGCGGGCTGTAAGCCCGCGCCACGATGCGTGCTGGCGGGTCAGATCGGCCAGCGCGCATACCGGCGCTGGCGGTTCTCGAGCATGTAGACGCGCCGTTCGATCCGCCACCGTTCGGCGTAGAGCCGGGCGCGCTCGGACGCGGCCTCTGACGGCAGGCCGCGGATAATCCGGTCGACATCCGACAGCGCGCTGCGCTCGTCGCTGATATCCTGCCCGATCTGGTGATAGGCCCGGCCATGTTCATAGGCTGGCCGCATGGATGCAAGCTGCGCCGCACTGCAATAGGGTGCCACGGACTGGCCGCCGCGCCCGACCCGATACGCATTGGCCGGCGTGCAATAGCGCAACAGCCCCTCCTGCCGTCCGGACAGCCACGCCTGCAGGTCCGGCGTCACGCCGACCTTGGCGCAAGCCTTCTGGTGGCGCGCGATGTGGTCGGGCGACCGGCCCTGCGCGCCATCGGAAAAACCGATCCCGCGCCAGTCGCCCGCGCGGCACTGATCTTCGGACAGGGAGGCGCAGGCAGCAAGGGCGGTCAGCCCCGCGAGGGCCAGCAGGATCCGGATGACGCCCATTGCCGTTGCTCCGGTCGGGGTTGTCTTGGGACAGTATCTAGGCCGATCCGGGCCCGCCGTCAGCCGTCATCGCGCCCACGCGACACGCATCAGTCGCGCGGGTCGCGGCCGTAGCGGGGATCGTCGTCTTCCTCGTCATCATCGTCGTCGGCATCGTCCGGAAGGTTGAAGAAACTGTCCGCATCCACCTTGTCGTTGCTGGCGTCGTACTTGTTCTCGCTCAGCGTGAAGGTTTCCAGACCGGCGATCGCGGTGGGAATCCGCGGTTCGGTATCCATGTCCAGCGACTGTTCGGTGGACACCAGCTTGCGGCGTTCATCATCGCTCATGACCACACCCTCGCGGGCCTTTTTCGCGGCGGCCTTCTGCACGGCGGTATCCAGTTCGGACTGGCGACACAGTCCAAGCGCCACCGGGTCGATGGGCGAGATGTTGGCGATGTTCCAATGGCTGCGGTCGCGGATCGACTGGATCGTGGGCTTGGTTGTGCCCACAAGCTTGCTGATCTGGCTGTCGGCCAGTTCCGGGTGGAATTTCACCAGCCACAGGATCGCCGCCGGACGGTCCTGCCGCTTGGACAGGGGCGTATAGCGCGGGCCGCGGCGCACGTCCTCGCCGGTGGCGGCGGGATTGTGCTTGAGCCGCATCCGGTAGAGCGGGTCCTTTTCCGCGCGCTCGATTTCAGACGTGTCGAGCTGGTTGTTCGCGATCGGGTCGAATCCCTTCACGCCCGAGGCCACGTCCCCATCGGCGATGCCCTGGATCTCGAGTTCGTGATAACCGCAGAAATCCGCGATCTGCTTGAAGCTGAGCGTGGTGTTGTCCACAAGCCAGACGGCGGTCGCCTTGGCCATGATCGGCTTGCTCTGCATGTTTTCGACTCCTGTGCCTGACGCGCCCTGCCGTGCGGGGCAAACCTTGCCCGCGCCGGGAAATCGGCTGCGCCGGGCTGGCGCGTCTTTCCGAATGTGGGAAGATGGCGCACATATACGGTCAGACCCGCGCGGAGGAAAGGGCAAATGCGACACCTGATCGGGACCCTCATGATGCTGATGCTGCTGGCCGGGGTGGCCCGCGCCGAGCCGGATACGCACCGGGGGGGAGATCGGGGGGGAGATCGGGGGGCAGACCTTGATGGCGATTTCGACTACTGGATCCTCGCGCTGTCCTGGGCGCCAAGCTGGTGCGCGCGCGAAGGTGATGCGCGCGGTGCCGACACCTGCGATGCGGGCAGCGGCGCGGGCTGGACCCTCCACGGGCTCTGGCCGCAATACGACACCGGCTGGCCCGAATTCTGCGCCACCGACAGACAGGGCCCATCGCGGCGGGAGAATGACGCGATGGCGGACATCCAGGGGTCGGGGGGGCTGGCAGGTTACCAGTGGCGCAAGCACGGGGCCTGTTCGGGCCTGTCCGGGCGCGATTACCACCGGCTCGCGCGCGACGCCTACGGCCGGGTCAACCGCCCGGCCCTGCTGCGCCAACTGACCGACCCCGTGCGCCTGCCCGCATCGGTGATCGAGGCCGCGTTCCTTGAAGCCAACCCGGACTGGACGCCGGACATGCTGACCATCACCTGCGCGGACGGGGCCATCGCCGAAGCGCGGCTGTGCCTGACGCGCGAACTTGCGCCCCGGCCCTGCGGCGCGGACGTGGCGCGCGACTGCACTCTGGACCGGGCGCTGTTCCCGCCGCTCCGGTGACACCCGCGGCCCGGACGCGTGGTTGTCCCGTGCGTGGCGGACGGACGGCGGCCACCCTGGCCGGGCGTGTCAGACCTGCGGCAGGAGCGGGCCGAAGGGACGACCGGCCACGATGTGCACATGCATGTGCGGCACCTCCTGAAAGGAATCGGGACCCGCGTTGGTGATGGCCCGGAACCCGCCCGACCCTTCGGACGGCATGGCCCCGATGGACTTCACCACCGCCCCGACAGCCCGGGTGAAATCGACGATCTCGGCAGCGGAGGCTTCCAGCGCGAAATGGTCGTAGGTGGCATACGCGCCCTTCGGGATCACCAGCACATGGACGGGCGCTTGCGGGCGGATATCCCGGAACGCAAGGCTGTGTTCGGTTTCCAGCACGGTGTCGTTGGGGATCTCGCCGCGCAGGATCTTGGCGAAGATGTTCTGGTCGTCATAAGGGAAGGGCATGATCGGGCCTCGTGTTCGGGTCGCGGCCATGTCGCGGGTCGGGACCGGTCCTGTCAAGCGCCCGGAACGGGGGCGGGCGTCTTGTCCGGAAAGGCGCACAGGTCGCGGATCAGGCAGGCCGGGCATTTCGGCTTGCGCGCGACACAGACGTACCGCCCGTGCAGGATCAGCCAGTGATGGGCGTGGCGCTGGTAGTCCACCGGCACCTGATCCTCGATCGCGCGTTCCACCGCGTCCACGTCGCGGCCGGGGCAAAGGCCGGTGCGGTTGCCGACGCGAAAGATGTGCGTGTCCACCGCCTGCGCGGGATGCCCCCACCACATGGACAGCACCACATTCGCGGTCTTGCGCCCGACACCGGGCAACGATTGGAGTGCGGCGCGGGACGACGGCACCTCGCCACCAAACTGATCCACAAGGATACGCGACAGCTTGATGACGTTCTTCGCCTTGTTGCGGAACAGCCCGATGGTCCGGATATGGGCGATCACCCCGTCTTCGCCCAGCTCCAGCATCTTTTCCGGCGTGTCGGCCACGGCGAACAGGCCGCGCGTCGCCTTGTTCACACCGACATCCGTCGCCTGTGCCGACAGCGCCACGGCCACCAGCAGGGTAAAGGCGTTGACGTGTTCCAGTTCGCCCTTCGGTTCCGGTTCGACGGCAGCGAAACGGCCGAATGCCGCGCGGATGGTGGCGTAATCGGCCTGCGGGGACATGGGCGTGGCCGAGGGGGCATTCGCGGCCGGTCCCTTTGCAACCTTGCGCCGGGGCTTTGCGGCACGGGTCCGGCGCGCGGATTGCGCAGGTTCCGGGTCGCGCGCGGGCGCGAATGGGTCTAGATCTTCGACCATGAGCGATATCCTTTTCCATGACCACGACGGTCCCGTCCCCGCCGATTACCATTACAAGGTAATCGCCCGCGCGATCCAGACCATCGACGACGCGGGCGGCGCGCCGCTGGCGCTGGATGATCTTGCGGCAAGGCTGGGCATGTCGGCGGCGCATTTCCAGCGCGTGTTCAGCCGCTGGGCGGGCGTGTCGCCGAAGCGATACCAGCAATACCTGACCATCGGCCATGCCCGCGCGCTGCTGGCGGATCGCGGAACGCTGCTCGACACCGCCGATGCGGTGGGGCTGAGCGGGCCGGGCCGCCTGCACGACCTGTTTCTGCGCTGGGAGGCGATGTCGCCCGGCGACTACGCACGCGGCGGTGCGGGGCTGACCATCCGCACGGCCACGGTGGACACGCCCTTTGGCGCGGCGGTGGCGATGGCGACCGACCGGGGACTGTGCGGTCTGGCCTTCGCCGCCGAAACCGGGCTGGATGGGGCGCGCGACGATCTGGCCCGGCGCTGGCCAAACGCGGGCTACGTGACCGATGACGGGCATGCGGCAGCGCTGGTGGCGGGCGCGTTCGGCGGCGCGGACACGGCCTTGCACCTGATCGGCGCGCCGTTCCAGATCAAGGTCTGGGAGGCGTTGTTGCGCATCCCTGCCGGGACGGTCACGAGCTATTCCGACATCGCCGCCGAGGTTTGCACGACACGGGCCAGCCGCGCCGTGGGCAGCGCGGTCGGGCGCAACCCCATCGGCTACCTGATCCCGTGCCACCGGGTGCTGCGCCGGGACGGCGGACTGGGCGGCTATCACTGGGGTCTGCCGGTCAAGCGCGCCATGCTGGCCTGGGACAGCGCACGGGCCGATGCGCAGGCCGTTCACGGACCCGCGCAGGCGTGACTGGTCAATCCCGGAGCGATCATGGCATAAGACGCCAAACCGATAACAGAGGCAGACCCATGATCAGACCCATCCACATCGCCGCCGCAGGTGCGCTTGCACTGGCTTCATGCGCACCGATCGACAACAATCCCCGTACGACAGGCGGTGTCGCCACCGGAGCGATGATCGGCGGCATCCTGGCCGGTCCGGTCACGGGCGGCGACCCACGCCGAGCGGCGGCGGGTGCGGCGGCCGGCGCGGCCATCGGCGGGTTGATCGGCCAGCGGCTTGACCAGCAGGCGCGGGAACTGGATGCGGCGATGGGCGATTCCATCACCGTGACGAACCAGGGCGACCAGCTTCTGGTGAATTTCCCGCAAGACATCCTGTTCGCGGTGAACAGCGCGACGGTCGGGGCCGGGGCGCGCGGCGATCTGCAGGCCCTTGCGGCCAACCTGCAACGCTACCCCGATACCAACGTGACCGTGATCGGGCACACCGACAACACCGGATCGGCAGGGTTCAATTTCGAACTGTCCAACCGCCGCGCCGGGTCTGTGGCCGGGATTCTCGTGGATAGCGGCGTCGCTGGCGGCCGGATCACCGCCATCGGCCGGGGCGAGGATGCCCCCATCGCGTCGAACCTGACACCCGAAGGCCGCGCGCAGAACCGCCGGGTCGAGGTCATCATCCGGCCCGCGACCCAGGGTTGACGACCGGCAGCACGCGACTGGACGGGCCGGGCGGGCCGGGCGTATGATCACCCGGCCCTGCCATTGGACGCCGCCATGACCTTTCGCCGCATCGAGCCCGAAAAATTGTCCCGATCCGTCGTGCGCCAGATCGAGACGCTCATCCTGCGCGGTGTCCTGCGACCCGGCGTACGCCTGCCGTCCGAACGCGACCTTGCAGAGCGGCTTGGCGTATCGCGCCCCAGCCTGCGCGACGCGGTGGCGGACCTGTCCACACGCGGTCTTCTGATCAGCCGGGCCAATTCGGGCATCTTCGTGGCCGAGGTTCTGGGATCGGCCTTTTCGCCCGCGCTCGTGCAGCTTTTCGCCAGCCACGACGAAGCGGTGTTCGATTACGTGTCGTTCCGCCGCGATATCGAAGCGCTGGCCGCGGACCGCGCCGCGCGCATGGCGTCCGATACCGATCTTGCCGTGATCGACACGATCCACCTGCGCATGGTTGAGGCCCATGAGGCCCGACCTGACCCAAAGCTCGAAGCGCAGCTTGACGCCGAATTCCACTTGTCCATCATGGAAGCCAGCCACAATGTGATCATGCTGCACATGATGCGGTCGATGTTCGACCTGCTGCGACAAGGCGTGTTCTACAATCGCCAGTCGATGTTCCAGCAACGGGTGAACCGTGAGGGGCTTCTGGCCCAGCACAGCGCGATCAACACGGCGCTTCAGGCGCGCGACCCTGCTGCGGCCCGCGCCGCGGTGACGACGCATCTGGACTATGTGGAAACGATGCTGCGCGACCGGCAGCGCGCCACCTCCAATGAAGCCGTGGCAAGCCAGCGGTTGGCCCACGAACAGGAACGCGCGGCGCGCGCCCGCTGATCCGGGCAGGCGGTAGCCGGATGCGAAACACCGAAAAAGGCCCCGCACCGGTGCCGGTCGGGGCCTAAGGGTCCGCGCCACACCGCAGGCTCAGTGCAGCCGCAGCGCGACCTCGTCGATGGACGCGTCGATGAGCGACGCGGAGGTTGCCGCTGTCATGTCGCGGGTCATGATGTCCCGCGCTGCGGCCACCGACAGCAGCACCGCCTGATCCCGCACGTCGCGTACGGCGGATGCCTGGGCCTGCGCGATCTGTTCCTCGGCCGCCTGAATGCGGCGTGCGATGGACAGTTCCAAATCCTTGCGGGCCTGTTCAGATGCAGCGGCGGCATCCTTCTTCGCCTGCTCGACGATGCGGTCGGCCTGGGCCTGCACATCCTTCTGCTTGCGCTCGTAGGACGCCAGAAGCGTCTGGGCTTCGTCCCGCAGGCTGCGGGCTTCGTCGAGTTCGGCCTGAATGGTGTCGGCCCGCTTTTCCAGCATGCCGCCCAGAAGCCCCGGTATCTTGAAATAGATCAGGACGCCGATGAAGGCGACAAAAGCCACGAGCACCACGAAATCCGTGTTGCGCAGCGAAAAGAAGGGGCCCGACGCCGCGAAGGCCGGACCGGCCGCGACCATGAGGGCGAATGTCAGACGGGTCATCGCGATCATCCTTTCAGTCGGGCGTCGACCGCGGCTTGCACCGCCGCGTCGTCGGTCTGCCCACCAAGGGCCGCAACGATGGCACCGGTGGTGTCCTTGGCGACGGCTTCAACGCTTTCCAGCGCCGAGGCGCGGATGGCGTTGATCGCCTGTTCGGACTCGGCGGTTCGCTCGGCGATGGCCGCATCGGCCTTTGCGATGGCCTCGTCGAGATCGGCCTGCATGGCCGCGCGTGTTTCGTTGGCGATGCGCTGCGCTTCGGTGCGGGCATCGGTCAGCGCCTTCTGATAGGCGGCTTCGGCCTGCTGCGCCTTGAGCTTGAGTTCCTCCGCAGCGCCAAGATCATTGGCGATCGCATCCTGGCGGTCTGCAAGGATGCCCGCGATGCGCGGCAGCGCCACGCGCGACAGGATCAGGTAGATTGCGACCAATGCGACCACCAACCAGAAGATCTGGTTGGGAAAGGTCGAAAAGTCGAGCTGCGGCATGCCTGCCGCTTCGGCCCCGCTTGCGTCGGTCGGTGTGTCGGCCATGTCGTCGTCCCCTAGGAACCGTTTGCCCAGACGGGCCGGGCGCCGATCAGCGCCACGGCCCGGTCGTACCAGTCGTCCGGCTGGATCAGACGGCGAACATCAGCAGAAGGGCGACGAGGAACGAGAAGATCCCCAGCGCTTCGGCAAACGCGATGCCGATGAACAGTGTCGCGGTCT
Organism: Meridianimarinicoccus sp.; assembly: GCA_036770665.1. Lineage (GTDB taxonomy): Bacteria > Pseudomonadota > Alphaproteobacteria > Rhodobacterales > Rhodobacteraceae > Meridianimarinicoccus. Next base: position 10,480 of record DAIPIS010000022.1, on the reverse strand, counting down.
GGTCGGCGGCGGCCGACGGGTTGCGCAGGGCACCAGCGAGGAAGTTGCCCGCCACGTTGCCCACACCGAGGGCGGCAAGGCCCATGCCGATGGCCGACACGCCTGCGCCGAGGAATTTGCCGAGTTCTGCGATATCGCCTTCCATGGACTTCTCTCCTGTATGTGGAATGGCTGGAGTAGGAACCTGACCGGTTGCACCCCCGTCAGTGATGCGGGTGCAGCGCGTCCTTCAGATAGACGCAGGTCAGGATGGTGAACACGTAGGCCTGGATGAAGGACACGAGAATTTCGAGCCCGTACATGGCCATGACGCCAAGGATGGCGAAGGGGGACAGCGCGGCCAGACCGGCGAAGGCGGCGAACACCTTGATCACGGCGTGGCCGGCGGTCATGTTGCCCGCAAGTCGGATGGAATGGCTGACCGGGCGCACGAAGTAGGAAATCACCTCGATCACAGCCAGCACGGGGCGGATCGCCAGCGGGGCCGACGTGACCCAGAACATGCCGAGAAACGACGGCCCGTTCAGCACGAACCCGAGAACGGTCACCGACAGGAAAACGGCCACCGCCAGAACGGCGGTCACGGCGATGTGGCTGGTGGTGGTGAAGGCCATGGGCAGCAGGCCCACGAAATTCGCCACGAGTATGAACATGAACAGCGTCATGATGTAAGGGAAATACTTCACCCCGTCCTTGCCGGTCACGTCCACGACCATCTTGTAGACGAAGCCATACGCCAGTTCCGCAATCGACTGCGCCTTGCCGGGAACGATCCGAGCTTCCTTGGTGGAGCGGACCAGAAGCAGCGCGATCACCGCCACGGTCAGCGCCAGCCAGAGCGTCACATTGGTGGGGGTGTACCACGCCACGCCGCCGTCGCCGAACAGCGGCGACACGATGAACTGGTCCATCGGATGAAAGACAAGACCGCTGCCGCCTGTTTCCGTTGCCACCTGCCGCTCCCCTTCTCGTCGTCCTGTTCGCGCCCTGCTCGGGCCCTGTTCACCTGTCCGCGCGGGGCCCTGCACCGGGTGCATCGGGGCCGCCATCACGGGCGTCGTCATCCGTTGCCCCGGACTTGCGGGGCGCAGCATCCTGTGCCCCGGCCTTGCGGGGCATCGCGGCGAAGTCCGCCGCCGTGCGCATCATCACGCGCACACCCGCAGCGAACCCCAGCAGCGTGAACAGCACCAGAAGGATCGGTGTCGTGCCCAGAAGCACATCCAGCCCGTATCCGATGCCGAAACCGATCAGAAGACCGGCCACGAGTTCCGTCACCATCCGCCAACCCTGCTGGGCCTGCGAATAATGTTCCTCCTGATGGGAGGTGTCCTGACCTGCACGCGCCTTTCGTGCGGCGGCGATCCGGGCTTCAAGCTGCTTCAGCCTGTCGCCTGCGTCCGGCCCTGTCATGTCACCCTCCTGAGGCTGGGCCGGACACTAGGCGCAGCGCCGCGACGAGTCAACGCGCTGCGACGCGGCGACGGCCATGGCCAAGGGTCTGTAAAAAAAGAAAAACCCGCGACGGTGCGCAGGTGTCGCACACAGCCGCGGGTTGGGCGCATATTCAACTGAAAGGTTGATCTTCAGCGGTCGGCGGCAGCCTTGGCGCGGGCGGCCCGGGCATCGGCGCGCGCCACCAGCACCGAAACCCATGCGTAGACCGCGCCACCGAGCACCATGAGCGTCGCCAGCGTGAAGGTGCCCAGCAGCACCGTCACGCCCCACTGTGCGACCGCCAGAAGCCAGACGACCGCAGCGATCACCATGGCCCAGACCAGGTTGTCCCGGTCGCCGTAGACGACGTCGCGGGCCATCCAGCCAAGGACAGGAATGTTGAAGAAAAGCCTCTGGTACAGGGGCAGTTTGGGCGGGAGGGGTGTGATCATGCTCATGCCCCCATTTATGGGTTGCCGCGCGGCGCAGACAAGGGATGAACGTGGGATCATCTGCAGTCTCGCGCGTTGGCCGCCCACGCTTGACCGGGCTGGTACCGCACCTTAACGCAGCCCCATGACCGAGCCCGACCCCACGTCCGCTCTCGAACCCCTGTCGGACCCGTTGGACCGGGTCTTCGCCGCGCTGGCGGATCCGACACGGCGTGCGATCCTGTCGATGCTTCTGGAGGACGACATGGCCGTCACGGACGTGGCCGCGCCCTTTGCCATGTCGCTCGCGGCGATTTCCAAGCATCTCGTGATCCTGACCCGCGCCGGTCTGATCACGCAGGAAAAGCGCGGACGCGTGAAATGGTGCAAGCTCGACCCGGACGCTCTGCGCGGCGCATCGGTCTGGATGCAGGGTTTCGGGCAGTTCGAACCGGTTCATCTCGATGCGTTCGAACGGTTTCTTGCGACCGAGTTGTCCGGCCCGCCCCTTACGGAATAGCCGCGTCCCAGTCCTGCGCCGCGGTCTTGAGATGTGCGAGCAACGCCTGCACCTTGGCCGTGCGATGAAGATCCACGTGGGTCACCAGCCACAACTGGCTGTCCCAGTCTTCACGGGCCGGCAGAACCTGCACCAGTTCCGGGTGCTGTGCCGCTTCCCACGTGGGGATGAACCCCAGCCCGACACCTTCCAGAACCGCGTACTTGCCGCTGCGCGCGTCGCTGGCCCGAAAGACGACCCGGTCGCGCGGCACGCGGTCGGCCAGCCAGCGATAGAACGGCGCGCGGCTGTCTTCCGCGTCGGCCCCGACGAAATCATGGGCCACGAGATCCTCGTCCCGCAGGGGTCGCCCGCGCCGATCGAGATACGCCTGCCCGGCATACAGCGCGGTGCGGCTCACGAACAGCTTCTGGACCACGTTGTCGGGCTGGTCCGGCGCGCGACCGGCCCGGATGGCCACATGCGCTTCGCCGTATTCCAGACGGAACAGCCGTTCGCCGGTCAGGTAGCGCGTCACGACACCGGGATGCGCGATCTGGAAGGCCGCGATCGCCGGCAGAAGGAGCGGCGACAGCAGCCCGAGCGAGGTCACGACGAGTTCGCCCGCCACGGTATCGCCGCGACCCTTCAGGCGTCCGACCAGTTGGGTGAACTGGTCATCGGTCGCCTGCGCCACCTGCAGCAGGTCGCGCCCGGCTTCGGTCGGGGTGTAGCCGCGCGGGTGGCGCTGGAACAGCTTGGTCCCCAGACGCGCCTCGAGCGCATCCACATGCCGGATCACCGTCGCGTGGTGGACGCCAAGTTCGATCGCGGCACCTGACACGGTGCCCAGCCTCGCGACATGATAGGCGGTTCGGATTTCGTCCCAGGCTTCGATCGACATCGCTTTCGGACAACTGTTATCAGATTTCTGCCCAACAGGTCACAGTGCGTGGGGAAAGGCAATGTTCACCTGCAGCTTGCGTGGACATGCGGCGCCCTGCTGATCCCCGTTTCGCGCCGCCGGTGCAAAAAAGGGGCACCCGACGATGCCCCCTTGTCATGCGGCGTCCGCGCATGTCGCGCACGGCGTTGCCGCTTCAACCCGCGGCGCGGCGGCTTTCACCTTCGTCCACCTGCCGCGCATCGGGATCGCGCAGCACGTATCCCCGGCCCCAGACCGTGTCGATCAGACTGTCGCCGCCGCTGAGTTTCTTGATCTTGCCGCGAATCTTGCACACGAAGACGTCGATGATCTTCACCTCCGGTTCGTCGAGCCCGCCATACAGCTTGTCGAGGAACATCTCCTTGGACAGGGTCACGCCCCGGCGCATCGCCAGAAGCTGCAGAACCTCGTATTCCTTTCGGGTCAGCGGCACGGGCTTGTCGTCCACATAGGCCTTGCCCTGCACCATGTTCAGCGTCAGTCGGCCGACCCGCAACACCTGCGACCCGCTGCGGTTCGCCAAAGCTTCGGCCTGGATACTGGTCAGCAGGTCGGTCTTGTGGAACGGGGTCACAAGATGACGCGCCCCTTCGAAACCCGGCAAGGGCCGATCCGCAAGCCCCGCCGCAACCACCACGATCAGGGCGTGGTTCGACAGATCGTGGTCGTGACGCTCAAGAAGGGTGAGACATTCGGAGGCAGGCAGTTCGGCGTCAAGCAGGATCACGCCCACATCGTCCCCATCAGAATGAAGCGATCCGACACCACCGTGGACGGAAAGCTGGTAGCCGAGATCCGGATCGGCAAGCATCAGCCCGACACTTTGGGCCAGTTCCGCATTCCGGGTCAGCATAAAGATATTCATCATGTCCTCCATGCGCATTCAACTCACATCTATGAACGAACCCGCGCCTTTTCATCGCCTGCGCCGACAGTCGAGCCTGTCACATTTCTGTCACCGCATTAACCATTAACTAGCATGGCGGGCACAGGAAATACAACTTCCGGTTCGCGGAATCGTTCATGCGCGCGATTTTTGGCCGCGCAGTGCATTAATCTGGGTCACTTTGAGTCCCGAAAGCCCGTGACGCTCAACACCGCGGATCCAGTCCCCGAGCTCCTCGTCAGACAGGCTGTAGCGGGCCAGCGCATCCGTCCGCTTGATCAGCCCGTGAATCACCGCCTTCGCGACGACCGCCTTGCGGCTGGCCACCCACCGCCGGGTCTGCGGATCGGGCAGATCATCCCGGCTCAGAACACTTCCATCGGGCAAAGTCACGACCCTCGGACCTTCGGTCTTGCGCAGATACATCGGTCTTCCTTCTCGCATGCAGCGCAGACACGCGTCGACCGGGCCGAAAGTTGTCACACTTTCGGGTGGCGCGAGCGCCATGGATCCGGATCGGGCTGTCTGCCGTTTGTGGGTGGGGTGCTGGCGGGGTTTCGCCGTCGCATCCCGATGACCATGGAATACGCGCTGGCGTTTCCTTAAGGGAGACGCCCAGAGGGTTAAGCATTCCGTGAAAAGCACAGGCAAATTCGCCTGATGCACAGCCAGACTATCCTTCCGGATAAGGTCGCCTGCGATATCGGGCGTTTCCGTGTCCGGGCGGGCGGCACCTGCGATGGCGAACTGCCGACTCTGTTCCCGACCCGCCATGGCGGACGCAGGGCTTGACATCGCGGTGCGTCCGGCGCATCAGGCGCGTCAAATCCCGGAAGCGTCATGCCTCCGGTCCCTTGATGCGTTCAGGGATCGCCGTCCGCCAGCGCGTTGCGCCCGCGGGCGCCGCTCCGCATGGATCATGGGGATCGGAACGCCAGACCCCGGGCGCGCAACCAGAGGGGCCATGCCCATGTTCGAAAGCCTGTCAGAACGCCTTGGCGGTGTGTTCGATCGTCTTACCCGTCAGGGCGCGCTCAGCGAAGACGACGTGAAGACCGCCCTGCGCGAGGTGCGGGTGGCGCTGCTCGAAGCCGACGTGTCGCTGCCGGTGGCCCGCGATTTCGTGAAGGCGGTGCAGGACAAGGCGACAGGCCAGGCCGTGACGCGGTCGGTCACGCCCGGCCAGCAGGTCGTCAAGATCGTCCATGACGAACTGGTGCATGTGCTGGCGGGCGATGATAGCGACCCCGGCGCGCTGAAGATCGACAACGCCCCCGCGCCGATCCTGATGGTCGGCCTGCAAGGGTCGGGCAAGACCACGACCACCGCCAAGCTGGCCAAGCGGTTGACCGACCGGCATGGCAAGCGCGTGCTGATGGCGTCGCTCGACACCAACCGCCCGGCGGCGATGGAACAGCTTGCCATCCTCGGCACCCAGATCGGGGTGGATACGCTGCCCATCGTTGCGGGCGAAACCGCCGTGCAGATCGCCAAGCGCGCGAAACAGCAGGCGACCTTCGGCGGCTACGACGTCTACATGCTCGACACCGCGGGCAGGCTCAGCATCGACGACGAGCTGATGACGCAGGTGGCACAGGTGCGTGACATCGCCAACCCGCGCGAAACGCTGCTGGTCGTGGACGGTCTGACCGGGCAGGACGCGGTGACCACGGCGCAGAACTTCGACGACCGCATCGGGATTTCCGGCGTCGTGCTGACCCGGATGGACGGCGACGGGCGCGGCGGTGCGGCCCTGTCCATGCGCGCGGTGACCGGCAAGCCGATCAAGTTCGTGGGCGTCGGCGAAAAGGTCGACGCACTGGAGACGTTCGAACCGGGCCGCATCGCGGGCCGCATCCTCGGGATGGGCGACATCGTCGCGCTGGTGGAGAAGGCGCAGGAAACCTTCGAGGCCGAGCAGGCCGAACGCATGATGAAGCGGTTCCAGAAGGGTCAGTTCAACATGAACGACCTGAAGGGGCAGCTGGACCAGATGCTCAAGATGGGGGGCATGGAAGGCATGATGGGCATGATGCCCGGCATGCAGAAGATGAAGAAACAGGTCGATGCGGCCGGGCTGGACGACAAGATCCTGCGCCGCCAGATCGCGCTGATCAATTCCATGACGAAGAAGGAACGCGCCAACCCGCAGATCCTTCAGGCGTCGCGCAAGAAGCGCGTGGCGGCCGGTGCCGGGCTGGAAGTGCAGGAGCTGAACAAGCTGCTGAAACAGCACCGGCAGATGGCCGACATGATGAAGAAGATGGGCAAGATGGGCAAGAAGGGGATGCTGCGCAACCTCGGCAGCCTGTTCGGCGGTGGCGGCGGCCCGTCCGAGGCCGAGATCAAGGCAGCACAAGCGCAGATGGGCAAGATGCCGGGCGGGTTGCCGGGTGGTTTCGGTGGTGGCGGCGCGGCCTTGCCCCCCGGCCTGTCCGGCTTCGGGAAGAAGAAATGACACCGGCGCGCGATCGGCTTGTGACCGCGCGGCTGGTGCTGCGGCGACCCGAGGCTGGCGATTTCCCGGCCTATGCCGCCTATTGCACGTCTGACCGGGCGCGGTTCGTGGGCGGACCTTTCGATGCCACGCGCGCCTTCGAGAAATTCGCGGCCATGGCCGGGCACTGGGACCTGCGCGGCTTCGGGCGCTACGTGATGACCTGCGAAAACGAGCCCATCGGCCATGTCGGCCCGCTGCAACTGATGATCGACGAGCCGCCCGAAATGACATGGACGCTGTGGGACGGTGCCCTGGAAGGCAAGGGGCTCGCCCGCGAGGCCGCCAGTGCCGTCACCGCGCACCTTCTGGACGATCTCGGCTGGCAGACTGTGATCCTGCGCATCGCGGCGGACAACGCGCCGTCGCGCCAGCTGGCCGAACGGCTCGGTGCCGTGCCCTGCGACATCCCCGCGCCCGCGTGGATGCCCGATGTCGTGACCTATCGGCTTGCACAGGTGGCAGCGTGATGGCCGTTCGTCCCCCACGCGCGTCCGCCCGTGGCGACGCGCCGGTGTTGCGCACCGAACGCCTGGTCCTGCGGCCGCACGTGATGGCCGATTTCGAGGCCTATGCCGGGCTGTTCGCCAGTCCGCGCGCGGAACACATGGGCGTGCTGGACCGCCGCGGCGCATGGTTCGGCTTCGCATCCGACGTGGCGCAATGGGCGCTCATGGGATGCGGGGCCTGGGCTGTCGACCGCGCCGCGGACGGGACCTGCATCGGACAGGTGGCGATCAACCGGCCCGTGCATTTCCCGGAACCCGAACTGGGCTGGCTGCTGTTCGCGCCGTTCGAAGGCCATGGCTATGCGATGGAGGCCGCGCTGGCCGCCCGCGCCTTTGCCTTTGGCACGCTGCAGCTGCCGACGCTGGTCAGCTATGTCGGCCCGGACAACGCCCGATCAATCGCGCTGGCCCGGCGGCTGGGCGCGGTGCCCGATCCGCAGGCGGCGCGGCCAGACCCCGATGATCTGGTGTTCCGGCACCCCGGGCCGGAGCGCGTGTCATGACCGCCCTGTCCGGGTCCGACGCCACGTCCCGCGCCGCGGCGCTGCTGCGCGACCATCGCGACAGCATCGACCGGCTGGACGCGATCCTTGTCTACACGCTGGGCGAGCGGTTCAAGCATACGCAGGCTGTGGGGCGGCTCAAGGCCGCGCATGACCTGCCCCCGTCCGACCCCACACGGGAGGCAGCCCAGATCGCGCGGCTGGAACGGCTTGCGCGGGAAGCCGATCTCGACCCCGAGTTCGCCAAGACTTTCCTGACCTTCATCATTCAGGAAGTCATCAAGCACCACGAACAACACCAATCCTGAGGGCCAGTCGGCCCGACACCAGCCATTCAAAGGAGAAACCCAATGGCCATGAAACTTCGTCTTGCCCGCGGCGGTTCCAAGAAGCGCCCCTTCTACCGGGTTGTCGCGTCCGACAGCCGGATGCCCCGCGACGGGCGCTATATCGAGAAGATCGGCATCTACGACCCGCTGCTGGCGAAGGACAACGAAGACCGCGTGCGTCTGGACCTGGAGCGCGTGCAGTACTGGCTTGGCGAAGGCGCGCAGCCGACCGATCGCGTGAGCCGGATGCTGGAAGCCGCGGGCGTCCTGCCCAAGAAGGACCGCGCGAACCTCAAGAAGGGCACGCCGGGCAAGAAGGCCACGGATCGCGCCAAGGAAAAGGCCGCGAAGGCCGCAAAGGCTGCCGAAGCCGCAGCGGAATGACCTGACAGGTTCGCCGTCGCGGTGCGTGCGCCGCACGGCGGACCACGGGTGCAGGAGGATCCCACATGATCCGTCTCGTGATCTACGCGGTCATCTTCGCGACCGGTCTCTGGGCCGGTGCGCAGTATGAAGAGGTCCGGGCACAGGAACGCTGCCTGAACGCGGGCGGTGCTTTCGATGCGCGCGGGTTCTGTCTGGCGCCGCAGCCATGACCGACCCGCACGGCATGGTCTGCGTCGGGGCGATCGCGGGTTCCTACGGGGTGCGCGGTGAGGTGCGGCTGAAAAGCTTCTGCGCCGACCCGGAGGCCATTGCCGACTACGGCCCGCTCGTGACCGAGGACGGCGCGCAGAGCTACACGGTCCGGCTGACCGGCCAGACCAAGGGCGGCTTCACCGCGCGTCTGGGCGGTGTGGCCAGCAAGGAAGCGGCGGACGCCCTGCGCGGCACGCGGTTGTTCGCCCCGCGCGACCGGCTGCCGTCGCTGCCGGACGACGAATACTATCACGCGGACCTGATCGGGCTGGCGGTGGTGGACACGGGCGGCGTGGCGCTGGGCACCGTGACGGCGGTGCACAACCACGGTGCGACCGATCTTCTGGAACTGCGGGTGCCGGGTCTGTCGGACACGGTGCTTCTGCCGTTCACGCTGGCCGCCGTACCAACGGTGGATCTGGCGGCGGGCCGGATCGTGGCCGATCCACCTTCCGGGTTGCTGCCCGGCGATGACGACGGCGACGCAAACGGCGATACAGGCGGCGACGCAAGCGGGGATGCGGTGCCATGACCGCGCCGACCCGGTCCCATGGCCGCAAATCCATCCGGGCCACGCTGCGCCCCATGGATTTGATGGCCGAACCCGCCGATCTGGTGGGCGCGTGGAAAGCGCGGGTCATCACGCTTTTTCCGGAACTCTTTCCGGGGGTTCTTGGCGCATCCCTGACCGGCAAGGCACTGGCCGAGGGGCTTTGGCAGCTTGACTGCATCGACCTGCGGCAATTCGGAATCGGGCGACACCGCAACGTGGACGACACGCCGGCGGGCGGCGGCGCGGGCATGGTGCTGCGCCCGGACGTGCTGGCCGCGGCACTCGCGCGCGCAGCAGACGGCACGCCTGCCGATCGCGCCCAGTGGCCGGTGATCGCCCTGTCGCCGCGCGGCCGCCCCTTCCGGCAGGACATGGCGCTGGCGCTGTCGCGGGCGCGGGGCGTCACGCTGATCTGCGGGCGGTTCGAAGGCATCGACCAGCGCGTGATCGACGCCTTCGGGCTGGAGGAAGTGTCGATCGGGGACTTCGTGCTGACCGGCGGAGAGATCGCCGCGACAGCCTTGATTGACGCGACGGTCCGGCTTATACCCCGCGTGCTCGGGAATCACGCGTCGGTGGAGGAGGAATCTTTTTCCTCCGGCCTGCTTGAACACCCGCAGTACACGAAACCTGTCGATTGGGATGGCCGCATGGTCCCTGACATTCTCCTGTCCGGGCACCACGCGCATATCGCATCCTGGCGGCAGGCACAGGCCGAACGGCTGACCAAGGAACGCCGCCCTGATCTCTGGCGGGCTTACTGTGCGCTGCACGGTCGGAACCCGGACGGGGACCAAGAGCTCTGAGGGCGCATGAGACGTCGCGGACAGAACCGCGCTGGAAAAGGATGACCGCGATGAACTTGATCGCACAACTGGAAGCCGAGCAGGTTGCCGCGCTCGGAACAAGCATTCCGGACTTCAAGGCGGGTGACACCATCCGCGTCGGCTACAAGGTGACCGAAGGCACGCGCACCCGCGTTCAGAACTACGAAGGCGTGTGCATCAGCCGCAAGAACGGCAACGGCATCGCCGGGTCGTTCACGGTCCGCAAGATTTCGTTCGGCGAAGGCGTGGAGCGCGTATTCCCCCTGCATTCGACGAACATCGAAAGCATCACCGTGGTGCGCCGTGGCCAGGTCCGCCGCGCCAAGCTGTACTTCCTGCGCGATCGTCGCGGCAAGTCGGCCCGCATCACCGAAAAAACCAACTACAAGCCGATGGCCGATACGGCCGACGCCAACGCGTAAGG
>DAIPIS010000158.1:0-5198 GCA_036770665.1 Meridianimarinicoccus sp. | reverse complement strand
CTTGAATCCGGCGGGCTTGCGACCGATCCGGGCTGGTTTTTCCGCATCGCCTGCATGATCACGCTGATCGGCGGCACCATGTTCCTCATGTGGCTCGGCGAACAGATCACCCAGCGCGGCATCGGCAACGGCATCTCGCTCATCATCTTCGTGGGCATCATCGCCGAAGTGCCTGCGGCACTGGCACAGTTCTTCGCGTCTGGGCGGTCTGGTGCGATCAGCGTTCCGGTCATCATCGGTGTCCTGGTCATGGTGATGCTGACGATCGGCTTCGTGGTGTTCATGGAACGCAGCTTGCGCAAGATCCACATCCAGTACCCGCGCCGTCAGGTGGGCATGAAGGTCTACGACGGAGGCTCGTCGCACCTGCCGATCAAGGTCAATCCGGCGGGCGTCATCCCGGCGATCTTCGCGTCGTCGCTGCTGCTGCTGCCAACCACGCTCGCGACCTTTTCGCAGAACCAGACCAGCCCGGTGATGTCCACCATCCTCGCCTATTTCGGGCCGGGACAGCCGCTGTATCTGCTGTTCATGACGGCGATGGTGGTGTTCTTCACCTATTTTTACACGCTCAACGTGGCCTTCAAGACCGAGGATGTGGCCGACAATCTCAAGAACCAGAACGGGTTCGTGCCGGGTATCCGGCCCGGCAAGCGCACGGCGGAATACCTGGACTACGTGGTCAACCGGGTGCTCGTGCTCGGCTCGGCGTATCTGGCGGCTGTGGTGCTGTTTCCGGAGATCCTTCGGTCGCAACTGGCGATCCCGTTCTATTTCGGCGGGACGTCCGTGTTGATCGTGGTTTCGGTCACGATGGACACGATCCAGCAGATCCAGAGCCACCTGCTCGCGCACCAGTACGAAGGTCTGATCGAGAAGTCGAACCTGCGCGGCAAGAAGCGGACCGGCGGTCGCCGGACACCACCCGCGCGGCGCTGAACCGGATCGCGCCGGACGAATACCAATGCCTGCCGCCTGTGGCAGGCATGTTCGTGTTCGGGACAGGAACCGGGATCACGCCGCCACTGTCGTGACGTCCATATCTGCGTGGGCAGGTCGCGCGGCGGTGGGACAGGCGGAAACGGAACGCGCCCCGACAACATGTTGCGCAAGACCGGGACGCCGCTACACGGATCCGACATCATCGCCCGCGGCAAGGTTCCGCCGCTGCGGTAAAGGTCGGGCGCTATGCCTTGTCGCCGCCAGCAGTTTTGCGAACCGGACAACAACACGGCCGAACGCGCCATGCGGCCGGTGGCGCTCGGGCGGAAGAACGACCGGTTCGTCGGCGCGCAGACTGACGGTCGCGCTGTCGCCATGGGACTACACCCTCGTCGCGACCACCAGGCCGAAGGGTGTGGACCCGCAAGGATGGCGCGCCGATGGGCTGTCCTGCATCCCCGACGGGCCGATCACACGCGTGGAAGATCGCCTGTCGTGGAACAGGTCGAACAGGACAGAAACACCGGGCGCTTGCCGTCAATCGGCGTCAGGATGACGCTCGCGGCTCCTGAGACCCGCACCGCCTCGGTCGCGCAGGGTCCTCGCCCCCGCCGTTGCGGTCCACCCAAACCGCGCACGGCCGCGACGTTTCAGGGCTTCTCGTGTTGTCGTCGGGGCGGCAGCAGCGTGGCGGGCGGCAGGGGCGCTCCCTCCAGGTCAGCCTTGAACCCCAGAAGCGTGAAGTCGTCGGGCAGCGCCGCCAGCGCCGCGGTCACGATGGACAGGGCGCGCTCCGGCCCTTCGGTCGCGGCGGCGATGCGCACGCGCATCACCCAGGCCTCCTGCCGCTGGGGATCGAGGCGCACGACCTCGGCAAAGGCCCGTTCGGCGGCAGCCATGTTGCGCAGGGTCAGCGACACGCCCGCGAGTTGCAGATGGGTTTCCGGGAAATCGAGCCGACTGGTCATGGCCGCCTGCCACTCTCCCATGGCGGCGCTGAAATCCGCGGCGATCGGGCCGGGGAAGCGGGCCACGGGTGCATCGAGCAGCGCGCGTGCCGCCGCGATCCGGACCGAGCGCACCGGATCGTCGAGCAGCGCCACAAGCCGCAGCACACGGTCCCGGGGCGGTGCCGTGCGCTGCTGGCCCGCCGCCGCAGCCCGGATCAGGGGATCGGGATCGGACAGGAGCGGGGCAAGACGAGCGGCGGCCCCGGCATCCGCGGACTGTTCCAGCAGCCACAGGGCGGTCGCCCGGACGATCCCCGGCTGGCCGCCATCCGCGGCGAGGTCCGCAAGATCGCCCGCGGCGGCGGTGGGATTGTCCTGGCCACGCGCCAGCGTCAGCCCGTAATGGGGGCCGCGATGGCGGCTGTCGGGGAAGCGCGCGGCGATCTGGTCCGCCGCCCAGGCCGCGTCGCGGTCGGTGTGGCAGGTCGTGCAGGCATCCGGTGCGCCCGTATGAGCCGCAAGGTCGGGGCGCGGAACGCGAAAGGAATGATCGGCGCGCCAATCGTTGCCCATGTAGACCTGTTCGGGCGCGTGGCAGGCGACGCAGCGCGCGCCCGTGCTGCCGGGCGCGTGGAGGTGATGGGCAACGGTGTCATAGTCCGCCCGCGCCAGCGTGGGAAAGTCCGGGTTGCCGGCGGGGGAATGGCACTGGGTGCAGACGGCGTTCCCCTCGGCCACCAGTTGCCCGCTGTGCGCGTCGTGGCAGTTCAGGCAGCCGACGCCCGCAGCATACATCTTCGATTGCAGGAACGAGCCGGTGACATAGACCTCGTCGCGGATCTGCCCGTCGGCGTGGTAGAGGCCGGGACGCAGCAGCGCGAGCCCGTAGGCATCGTGATAGGGCGTGCCGGGCACGGGCGATGCATCGTCATGGGCCTCGCGCCGGGAATGGCAGGTGGCGCATTGCTGGATCGTGGCTTCGGTCGAGGCAAAGGTCTGCGAGAACCCGTAGCCCGCGGGCGGTGTGCGCGTCGTGTCCTGCGCCCAGTCGAGATGCGCCGATCCGGGACCGTGGCAGGCTTCGCAGCCCACGCCGATTTCGGCCTGGGTGGAGGCGTAGCTGCGGGTCGCGGCATCGTAGTTCTTCTGGAACCCGGTCGCGTGACATTCCGCGCAGCGCGCGTTCCAGGTCTTGTAGGGACCTGTCCAGTGCAGGCCGTCATCGGGGGGCAGGTCCTGATCGGGATAAAGATGGAACCAGCCGCCCTGTTCCGTATCCCAGACCACGTCGAAACTTTGCAGGCGTCCCGGTTCGGTTTCCAGCAGATATTGCTGCAGCGGTGCGATCCCGGCCACCGAATGGACCCGGTAGTCGGTGGTCGTGCCGTCCAGTTCCGTGACCGTGACGTGATAGTCCCCGCCGTCGATCCGGAAGCGCGCCGTCATGCCGTCCTGCGCGAACATGGTGCCGTCGAAATCGGCGACAACGGTTTCGGGGGATGGCCATGTCCACGCGAGCGCATGGTGCGACCCGGCCCAACCCGTCGCGGCTTCGTCGTGGCAGGCGACGCACGTGTCGGAACCGACATAGGCGGGTGTCGCCTGCGCCGGGCCGGGTGCGCCAAGGCACGCCCAGACGGTCGAGAGGATCAGGGCAAGACGGTGCATGCGGACCTTCGTGGATGGCGCGGCCGACCCCCGGCCGCCATGTCGTGATAGCGTATCGCGCCAAGGGCTCGCGGGCGACCCGGTTGTGCGTCTACCGCGACGGCCAGACCCGCGCCCAGTCGGCGGCCATGTCCACGATCAGCCAGCCCTTGCCCGGACCCTCGTCCAGACCGCGCACAAGCCTGCCCACATGGCTGTCGCGGTCATAGGCGAATTCGCGGGCGGCGTCGGTGTGGTGGACGATCATGCCAAGAAACGGGCCTTCCTGTGCAGCGCCGTAATCGAGCATGGCGAAATCGCCGTCCGAGTTGCCGCCGATGAAGATCGGAACCGCCCCGATCTGCTGGTCGATGCCCACGGGCTTGCCGCCCTTGTCGTCGAGAAAGGTGACATCCGGCCCCTTCAGAATGACGCGTGCGTTATCGTCATAGGCCGTCTCGCCGCGTGTGCCGACGACCTGCCACGGCGGGATGTTGTAGGCGTCGGCGGCGAAGGCGCGAATGAAATGCACGCCGCCACCGGACACGATCCATGTGGAGAAGCCTTCGTCGCGCAGATACCGCAGCAATTCCAGCATGGGCTGGTAGACCATCGCGTCGTAAGGCATGTCCGTTTCGGGGTGCCGGGCGGTGGCGAGCCAGTCGCGCACGTCGGCCTGAAACGCCGGCACCGTCATGCCCGCATGGCTGACCGCGACGATCTCCAGCAGGCCTTCCGCGCCCGCGGCCATGACGGGCCCCATGTCGCCCGCGGCGGCCGCGCGCAGCACATCGGTCGTCAGGATCGACGGGTCTGCCGCGGCCTTCTCGCGCAGACGGTCGAGGGCATAGAGCAGCTGGAAATAGGCCGGCTGTTCGGCCCAGAGCGTGCCGTCGTTGTCGAAGGCCGCGATGCGGGCGGCAGGGGGGACGTAATCGGGCGACGCAGGGTCCGTCACGCTTGTCACAAACGCCACGATCCGCGCCTTCGCGTCGGTGTCGTTCCAGGACGGCAGCGGGTCGGCGCAGGCCGGGACGGCGCAAACCAATGCGATGGCGGCGAGACGTGCGAGCATGGTTCGGCCCCTTGATCGGTCTTTTCGTCGGGCAGGAGGCCGCCGCGCGAGGATCGTCGCGCGGCGGCCGATGGTATCGTCGGTTACTGCGCGCCGCCGGGCTGGGTGAGCTTCTCCATCACCTTGTCGAGACTGAAGCTCGCCGCTTCCTGACGCGGCGGGTATTCCGCGAAGGTCGCAAGGAACTGCGCGACATAGGCCTGCGCAGGCACCAGCATGAAGGCGCGATCGAGCAACCAGTCGTAATAGGTGTTCGACGTGCGGTAGCCGCGCTCGTAGGGGTCGCGGCGCAGGTTGAAGATCAGCGGCACGCGCAACGGGGTCAGCGGTTCCATCCAGGCCCGCAGGGTCGCCCATTCCTTCTGTTCGAGGAACGTGATCTTCCAGTCGCGGAAGCGCAGCGCGGCAAGATCGCCGTCGTCCGTGAAGTAGAAGATCTCGTCGCGCGGGCCTTCTTCCGTCTCGCCCGTCAGGAGCGGCAGCATGTTGTAGCCGTCCAGATGCACGCGGTAGTCGCGGCCCATCTCGTCGACCGTGACGCCCGTCAGCAGGTCTTCCTTGATCGTCTCGTTGCCGGCGGCGGC
>DAIPIS010000021.1:0-22064 GCA_036770665.1 Meridianimarinicoccus sp. | reverse complement strand
GTCCCGTCCGCGCCGAACAGATAGGCCGAACCTCTGGAGTCGTTGTCACCAAAAGCCCCGATAAGCGCGGTGCCGCCCGACAGCGCGACGGAGAAACCGAACTGGTCGTCCCCTGCGCCGTCGCTCGCCGTCAGTTTGATCTCCGGAAAGCTCTGCGCCTGCGCACCCCCGCAGGACGCGAGACCGACCATGATGGCCCCTGCAATTCTTTTCATCGTCTACCTCTTTTGCAATAACTCGAACCTTTCGTATTGGTATACCAGAAACCATGACAGGACCGTAACGCTTTTTGCCATGTCCACACCGCGCGGCAACGCACTCCGCCCCCGTTGCCGCCCCGAAAGGCATCGCCTGAAACCCGCGCAGGAAACGCCGTCAGCCGGATCGACACGCCCCGACGCCCTGACATGTGCCGCGCCGCCCCCGCCGGGACCCCGGCGCAGGCCCGTCCGGAGTCATATGGGAGTCATATGAAAGTCATATGCGATTCATATGGTCCGGGATCGTCGAAATTGTGACCCGCGCGGCCGGGGCGCTCCATGGCGCGGCGCGCGCCGATAGGCTATGGTAGGCGCAACACGGCGGCGGACAACACGCCCCATCGGCAGGCACATCACAGGCAAACCCATGGAATCCATCGACTTTTCGTTCTGGTCACTCTTTGCGCGCGCCACGCTGACCGTCAAGCTGGTGATGATCCTGCTGATCGGCTCCTCGGTCTGGGCCTGGGCCATCATCGTGCAGAAGCACATCCTCTACCGCGCCGCCCGCCGCGCCGCAGCATCCTTCGACCGGGCCTTCTGGTCCGGCGAACCACTGGACGGATTGTTCGCGGAACTCGTTGAAAACCCACGCAATGCCCCCGAGCGTATCTTCGTCGCGGGCATGACGGAATGGCATCGGTCCCAGCGCGACACCGGCGACATGATCCCCGGCGCCACCGCCCGGATCGACCGGTCGCTGGATGTCGCCATCTCCCGCGAGTCCGAACGCCTGACCGCCGGTCTGCCGATCCTCGCCACGGTCGGGTCGACGGCACCCTTCGTCGGCCTGTTCGGCACGGTCTGGGGCATCATGCACGCGTTCGAGCAGATCGCGATCAGCCAGAACACGTCGCTCGTCGTCGTCGCCCCCGGCATCGCCGAAGCCCTGCTTGCCACGGGGATCGGGCTTCTGGCCGCGATCCCGGCGGTGGTGTTCTACAACAAGCTGACCGCCGACAGTGCCCGCATCGTCGGCGGATACGAGGTCTTCGCCGACGAATTCGCCACCCTCCTGTCACGGGAGACCGACGCATGATGGCTGCCCCCCAGTCCGGCGGTGCGGGTGGCGGGCGCAGGCGCGGGCGGCGGCGGCGTTCGCAGGCCACGGCCCCGATGTCGGAGATCAACGTCACGCCATTCGTGGACGTCATGCTGGTGCTGCTGGTGATCTTCATGGTCGCAGCTCCGCTGATGACCGTCGGCGTGCCGATCCGCCTGCCGGAAACCGCCGCGACCGCCCTGCCCGCGAGCGAGGAGGAACCGCTGACCGTCACGCTGGCCGCCGATGGGCGCGTGTTGATCCAGACGACCGAGGTTCCGCCGGGGGATCTCGTGACGCGCTTGCGCGCCATTGCGGGCGAACGGGCGGACAACCGCATCTTCCTGCGCGCCGACGGGGACATTGCCTACGCCCGCGTGATGCAGGTGATGGGCGCGCTCAACGCGGCCGGGTTTCCCAGCATCGGGCTGGTGACGGACCCGGGCGGGCCGCGGCTTGACGGGTCAGACGTGTCCGACCCGGACCGGCCATAGGCGCGCGGCGTGGATACCGGGCTCAAGCTGTCGCTTGCGGGCCATGCCGCGGTGCTGGCGCTGACACTGGTCGGCTGGCCCTTCGGCGGGCCGCGCACGCCCCCCGACCCGGTGGTGATGGACGTGGCGCTGTATCTGCCCGGTGATCTGTCCCTGCCGGTCGGTGCGGTGCCGCAAGCCCCGGACACCCCGCCAGAGCCGCCTGTGACCCCGCCGACCCCCACGACCCCGCCGCCGCCACCGCCGGAAGACGCCCCCGAAACATCGGCGCCGGAGGCCGCGGCGCAGCCGGATCCCGCGGCGCCCCTGCCCCCGCCGGTGGACCGCGTGGCCCCCGTGCCGCAGCCCGAACCGCCCGACCCGGTGCGCGAGGACGATACGCGCCAGCCCGAAGTGGCGGCGACGCCGGACCCGGCACCCGATGCGGTGCCCGCCGAGGAACAGGACGCGACCGCCCCCGAGGCCGCGGCCCCCGAGATCGTGACCGAAGCCACGGAAACCGAAGACGCGCCGACGCCGCCCGCGCCGCGCCAGCGCCCCGACAGGCCGGCCCCCGCGCCGGTTGCTGCAGCACCCGACCCGGAACCCGCGCCAGATCCGCAACCCGAACCGGAACCGGCGCCGGAACCGGTGTCGCCGCCGGCGACCGAAACGCCCGCCGATGTCGTCAGCGATGCCGTGGCGGCGGCGCTGGCCGACGCCCTGGGCGACGGCGGCGGCGGGTCGACAGGCGCGACGGACGGCGTGCGCGGTGGGTCGCTGACCGCCGCCGAACGCGACGGTCTGCGCCTTGCAGTGGGCCGCTGCTGGAACGTCGGCGCGCTTGGCACCGACGCCATGCAGGTCGTCGTGACGGTGGCCATGGACATGGGCCGGGACGGCACACCGTCGAACCTGCGGCTGCAGTCCCACACCGGCGGCGGCGAGAGCGCCGCGCAACAAGCCTTTGACACGGCCCGCCGCGCGATCCTGCGCTGCGCGCCGTTCGATCTGCCACAGGACCGCTACGACCAGTGGCGCCGGATCGAGATGACCTTCAATCCCGCCGACATGGGGAGACGCTGACCATGACACGCCGCAGCCTTGCCGCAGCCCTGATCCTGCCGCTGGCCACCGCCCTTGCCCTGCTTGCCCCGGGCCTGCCCGCCACGGCCCAGTCCGGGCCGCTGCGGATCGAGATCACCGATGGCGTGATCGAACCCTTGCCCATCGCCATCGCCCCCTTCCTGACCGAAGGGTCGGCTGCGGACGCGCTGGCCCGCGACATCACCGCCGTCGTCCAGGCCGATCTCGAAGGGTCGGGCCTGTTCCGCGCGATCCCGCCCAATGCCTTCATCTCGCCCATCACCAGCTTCGACAGCCCGGTGCAATACGCCGACTGGAAGGCGATCAACGCGCAGGGGCTGGTGACCGGATCGGTCGCGGTGTCGGGCGACCGGATCACCGTCAAGTTCCGCCTGTTCGACGTCTTCGCCGAAGCGCCGCTGGGCGAAGGGCTCCAGTTCGGCGGCGACGGGACGTCGTGGCGGCGGCTGGCGCACAAGGTCGCCGACCAGGTTTACGCGCGGATCACCGGCGAGGGCGGCTATTTCGACAGCCGCGTGGTGTTCGTGGCCGAAACCGGTCCCAAGGACGCGCGCGAAAAACGACTGGCGGTGATGGACTACGACGGCGAGAACCTGTCGTACCTGACCGATCCCAGCACGCTGGTGCTGGCGCCGCGCATCTCCGCCGATGGCGGTCAGGTTCTTTACACCTCCTATGCGTCCGGGTTCCCGCGGATCATGCTGCTCGACACCGGCAGCCTGCGGACCCGCACGCTCGAAGACATGCCCGACAGCATGACATTCTCGCCCCGCTTTTCCCCGGACGGCGGCACGGTGCTGTTCTCGTCGTCGCGCGGCGGGAACACCGATCTCTACAGCATGTCCATCGGCGGCGGGACACCCGGCCGCCTGACCGACGCGCCGTCGATCGAAACCGCGCCAAGCTATGCCCCTGACGGACGGCAGATCGTGTTCGAGAGCGACCGGTCGGGCAGCCCGCAACTCTACGTCATGCCCGCGGGCGGCGGGGAGGCGCGGCGCATCAGCTTCGGCCCCGGTCGCTACGGCACGCCCGTGTGGTCGCCACGCGGGGACCTCATCGCCTTCACCAAGCAGAACCAGGGCCGGTTCCACATCGGCGTGATGCGGCCCGACGGATCCGGAGAGCGGCTGCTGACCGCGTCCTTCCTCGACGAAAGCCCGACTTGGTCGCCCAATGGCCGCGTCGTTATGTTCACGCGCGAAACCGCCGGTGCGGGCGGTGCGCCTGCGCTCTATTCGGTGGACATCACCGGGCGGAACCTGAAACGGGTGCCGACGCCCGGTGCCGCATCAGACCCCGCGTGGTCACCGCTGCTGGACTGATGCCCCTGTTTGCAACCCCCGCGCGGACTGCTAGCCTGACACAACCTGACACGGAGACCGACCGCCAATGACACGCTCGTTTCTGATCCCCGCGCTATGCGCGATACTCGTCCTTGGTGCCTGTTCGGACAGGTTCGGTGGCGCGGGCAGCGGCGCAGGCGACAGCGCCGGCTTCGGTGCCGCGGGCAGCGCGTCCGACCCGTCCTCGCCCGCCTATTTCCAGCAGGCCGTGGGCGACCGGGTGCTGTTCGCGGTGGACGAAAGCACGCTGAACGCCGCAGCCCGCGCCACGCTGACCGAACAGGCGCGCTGGCTGCAGGCGAACCGCGCCTTCACGGCCGTGATCGAAGGCCACGCCGACGAACAGGGCACGCGGGAATACAACCTCGCCCTGGGCGCACGCCGGGCCAGCGCCGTGCAGGAGTTCCTTCTGTCGCAAGGCGTTGCCGGGTCGCGCCTGCGCACGGTCACCTACGGCAAGGAACGCCCGATCGAGGTGTGTTCGACCGAAACCTGCTATGCCCAGAACCGCCGCGCCGTGACGGTGCTGGCCACAGGCGGAGCCGGCGTGTGATCCGCGCCGCCCTTGTGCTGATAGCTCTGGCGCTGCCAGCGGCGGCGCAGGACCGGGCCGCGACGCTGGCCGACATCCGCCAGCAGATCACCGTGCTCGAGGTCGAATTGCAGTCGTTGCGCCGGGAGATGTCCACCACCGGGACTGCGATGGCGCAGATCCCGGATGCGGGTGGCGGACCGATCCCGCGTCTGGATGCGGTCGAAAGCGCGCTGCGCAGTCTCACCGCACAGGTGGAAGAGCTGTCGTTCCGCATCGACCGCGTGGTATCGGACGGCACCAACCGGATCGACGACCTGAAATTCCGCCTGACCGAGCTTGAAGGCGGCGACATCGGCCAGATCGCGCCGACCCTGCCACTGGGTGGCGGGGCGTTGCCGGCCCCGGTCACGCCGATCCCGCCGCCGGCCCAGCCCGAACTGGCCATGGGCGAGCAGGCCGATTTCGACGCTGCCGCGAAGCTGGCGCAGGAAGGAACGCCTGCCGATGCGCTGGCGGCCTTCGACGGGTTCGTGGACACCTATCCGCGCAGCCCCCTCACCGCCGAGGCGCATCTGTTCCGCGGCGACATGCTGGTCGATCTGGGCAACCCGACGCAGGCGGGGCGGGCCTATCTCGAAAGCTACACGCTGGCCGAGATCGAAAATCCGGGACTGGCCGCCGAGGCGTTGCTGAAACTCGGCCGGACGCTTGCCGATCTGGGCCAGACCGCCGAAGCCTGCGTGGCGCTGGGACAGGTGCCTGCGCGCTTCGACGGGACCGCCGCGGCAGACGAGGCCACGGCGGCGCTGGCCGGTCTCGACTGTTCGTGACGCCCGCAGCCGCGGTCGCGGCGGCGCTGGACCGCGCCCTGCCCGCGACCGCGGTGCCACGGCTGGGCGTCGCGGTGTCGGGCGGCGGGGATTCCATGGCGCTGATGGTTCTGCTGGTGCCGGCCATGCGTGATCGCGGCGGCGTGCTGCGGGCCGCCACGGTGGATCACGGGCTGCGCGCCGGATCGGCCGCCGAAGCGGCGCTGGTCGCGGACGTTGCGGTGCCGATGGGCATCGCCCACGACACCCTGCACTGGACCGACGGCGACCCGCGCGGCTGGGACGCCACCGGCAACCTGCAGGCCCGCGCGCGCGCCGCGCGCTACGCGGCCTTGCGCGGATGGGCCGCGGCGCACGGGCTGACCCATGTCTGCCTCGGGCACACGATGGACGATCAGGCCGAAACCGTGCTGATGCGGCTGGCGCGGGGATCCGGGGTCGACGGATTGTCTGCCATGGCGGCACAGCGCCGCGACCCGCGCGGCGCGCCGGTCTGGCTGCGGCCTGCGTTGACGCTGCGGCGGACGGAGCTGCGCGGCGTGCTGCGCGCGCATGGCATCGGCTGGATCGATGATCCAAGCAACGTGGACTGGCGGTTCGACCGGGTGCGCGCCCGCGCGGCGCTGGCCGATCCGGTGCTGGCGGGGCTCGACGTGCCGACGCTGGCGGCCACGGCGACGCGCATGTCCGCCGCGCGCACGGTCCTGTGGCACGCCGCGCAGGCAGCGGCCCGCGCCTGCGCCACGGTCGACCACGGGTCCATCGGGTTCGACCGGGTCGCGTTCGCGGGCCTGCCCGACGACACGCGCTGGCGGCTTCTGGCGGCGGCGGTGCGGCAGGTGGCAGGACTGCCCTATCGCCCCCGGCTTGCGGCGCTGATCCGGGCCGAGGCATCCGCGCTGTCTGGCGCCCCGGCCACACTTGCCGGTTGCGTGGTCGGTGCGGCGCGCGGCCGCATCTGGGTGGACCGCGAGCCGGTCGCGCTGTCGGGCCTGCGCACGTCCGCTCCGGGGCCATGGGATGGCCGGTGGCACGTCGACGGCCCGTCCGACACCGGCCTCGCTCTCGGCGCACTGGGGCCTGCGGGGCTGGCGCAATGCCCGGGCTGGCGCAGGGCGGGCCTGCGCCGCCGCGCGATCCTGACTGCGCCGGGGGTCTGGTCCGGCGACAGGCTGGTCGCGGCCCCGACCCTGCCCGGCTGCGGCCCTGTGGCACCGGACTGGTCTTCGCGCGCCGTTTGGGATAAGCTTGCGTTCTGTGACATGTTGCGCCCGGATTGAACTGCGCCTGACCGCGGCTATGTTCAGCTCAATCGCGGCGGCATGATCCGCCGGTCAATAAGGAGAACCCCCTTGGGAAACGCCCGCAACATCGCTTTTTGGGTTGTACTGTTCCTGCTGATCCTTGCCCTGTTCAACCTGTTCAGCGGCGGGCAGTCCACCATGTCGTCCCGATCCCTGAGCTATTCCGAATTCGTGACGCGGGTGGAAGCCGGTGACGTGAGCACGGTGACGCTGGACGGCGAAAAGGTCATGTTCCGGGGGGCCGACGGACAGGATTACGTGACCATCGTGCCGCAGGGCACCGAGGTGACGGAACGCCTGCTGAGCAACAACGTGATCGTGAACGCGCGTCCGCAGGAACAGTCCGGCTTCACGACACTGCTCATGACCTTCCTGCCGTTCCTGCTGCTGATCGGGGTCTGGATCTATTTCATGAACCGGATGCAGGGCGGCGGACGCGGAGGTGCCATGGGCTTTGGCAAGTCGAAGGCGAAACTGCTGACCGAAAAGCATGGTCGCGTGACCTTCGACGACGTGGCGGGCATCGACGAAGCCAAGGAAGAGCTTGAGGAGATCGTGGAATTTCTGCGTAACCCGCAGAAGTTCTCGCGCCTTGGCGGCAAGATCCCCAAAGGGGCGCTGCTGGTGGGCCCTCCGGGCACCGGCAAGACGCTGCTCGCCCGCGCCATCGCAGGCGAGGCGGGCGTGCCGTTCTTCACCATCTCCGGCTCCGACTTCGTGGAAATGTTTGTCGGCGTCGGGGCATCGCGCGTGCGCGACATGTTCGAGCAGGCCAAGAAGAATGCGCCCTGCATCGTGTTCATCGACGAAATCGACGCCGTGGGCCGGTCGCGCGGCGTGGGCTATGGTGGTGGCAACGACGAGCGTGAACAGACGCTGAACCAGCTTCTTGTGGAAATGGACGGCTTCGAGGCGAACGAAGGCATCATCATCGTCGCGGCGACCAACCGTCCCGACGTGCTTGATCCCGCGCTGCTGCGTCCCGGCCGTTTCGACCGTCAGGTGCAGGTACCGAACCCCGACATCAAGGGGCGGGAGCGTATCCTCGGCGTGCATGCGCGCAAGGTGCCGCTGGGCCCGAACGTGGATCTGCGCATCATCGCGCGCGGCACGCCCGGCTTTTCCGGTGCCGATCTGGCGAACCTCGTGAACGAAGCCGCGCTGACGGCGGCGCGCATCGGGCGGCGCTTCGTGACGATGGAAGATTTCGAGAACGCCAAGGACAAGGTCATGATGGGCGCCGAACGACGGTCCATGGTCATGTCCGAGGACGAGAAGAAACTGACCGCCTATCACGAAGCCGGGCATGCGGTGGTCGGGCTGTATGTCCCGCAGCATGACCCGATCCACAAGGCGACCATCATTCCGCGCGGTCGCGCGCTGGGTCTGGTGATGTCGCTGCCGGAGCGGGACCAGTTGTCGGTGAGCTACACCAAGTACAAGTCGAAGATCGCCATGGCGATGGGCGGCAAGGTGGCGGAAGAACTGGTCTTCGGGAAGGAAAATGTCACCTCCGGCGCGTCGTCGGACATCCAGATGGTGTCCAAGATCGCGCGCGCCATGGTCACGCAGTTCGGCTTTTCCGACGAGTTGGGCAACATCGACTATGCCAACCAGCAGGAAAGCTTCCTTGGCCCGTATCAGGGGCAGTCGAACAATTCGGCCGAAACCCAGCAGAAGATCGACGCAGAAGTGCGCCGGCTGGTCGACGAGGGTTATGAGACCGCCAAGCGCATCCTGACCGAGCATGCCGATGAACATCACCGCCTGGCCGAGGCGCTTCTGGAGTACGAAACGCTGACCGGCCCGGAAATCCGCAAGGTCATGAACGGCGAGCCGCTCAACCGGGGCAGCGACGAAGACGACACGCCATCGGGCAATGTCGCGTCGCTGGGGTCCATTCCCAAGACCAAGCCGCGCGGGCGTCCGTCCGACGACAGCGCGGCCGGACCGGAGCCGGAGCCCGAACCCTCCGCCTGAACCGGCGCGCCTGAAATGCCGAAACGGTCCCGCCCACGCGGGACCGTTTTCGTTTGCGGGACCCGGCGCCACGCACTAGCTGTCAGGCGACGCGGCGCTGGACGGGATTGGCTTCATGCTGACTTGCTATGGTCTGAACAACGGGCAACTTGTTGCGCTCGATCCCACGGCGTTCGCGGCGACGCCGCCCGCCGCGCCTGCCCTGCCCGACGCCGCAGACACCGACACCGCACCGGCACTCGAACCCATCTGGTACGACCTGCTGTCGCCCGATGCGGCGGAGCTTTCGGCGCTGTCTGCCGCACTGGGGATCGAACTACCCACGCGTGCAGAGATGCAGGACATCGAGCTGTCCGCCCGGCTTTACCTCGAGGACGGCGCCGTCTTCATGACAGCCAGCGTCCTGTCGGCGTTGGACACACCCGATCCGGTCATCGCGCCGCTGACCTTCGTGCTGACCGACCGGGCGGTGGTCACGCTGCGCTATCACGACCCCCGCGCGATCGCGACCTTCACCCAGCGGGCCGCGCGCACCGCGATGGATTGCAACACGCCCGATCGCCTGCTGGTGTCGTTGCTGGATGCGATGATAGAACGGATCGCGGATATCCTTGAACGCGAAGGCGGGGCGCTGGACCGGATCGCGCGGGACATCTTCCGCAAGAATGCCACGAACCCGCGCGGCGGGGTGGACCTCGCGGCCGTGCTGGGCGAGATCGGACAGCGCGGCGCGTTGAATTCCAAACTGCAGGAAAGCCTTGTGACCTTCGAGCGGATCGCGGCCTTTCTCGGCCAACTCGCCCTCAGCCGGTCCCTGCCCAAGACGGTGCGCGCCCGCGTGAAAAGCCTGTCGCGCGACGTGAAGTCGCTGACCGACCACGCCGGGTTCCAGGCCGGCAAGATCACTTTCCTGCTCGATGCGACGCTCGGGCTTGTGAACATCCAGCAGAACGGGATCATCAAGATCTTCTCGGTCGCCGCGGTGGTCTTCCTGCCGCCCACGATGATCGCGTCGATCTACGGCATGAATTTCGAGATCATGCCGGAACTTACGTGGCCCTTTGGCTATCCCTTCGCGCTGACGCTCATGGTCATGTCGGCGGTGCTGCCCTACTTCTATTTCAAGAGGCGGGGTTGGCTCTGACGTCGGTTCCTGAGACTCCGCAACCGTGTTCCCCATTGCATCGCGGCACGCGCAGGATGACATCACAAAGAAGCCGGACAACACCGGACCGGAAGGACAGGCCATGACCGTCGCGTTGGATATAGACATTGCTCGCAAGGCCCCGAAGTGGCCGATCCAAGACATCGGGGCGAAGCTGGGCATCCCCGCCGATGCTCTTGTGCCCTTCGGTCACGACAAGGCCAAGGTGTCGGCCGAATTCATCGCGACGCTTGGGGACCGGCCCGGTGGCAAGCTGGTGCTGGTGACGGCGATCAATCCGACACCGGCAGGCGAAGGCAAGACCACCACCACCGTGGGCCTTGGCGACGGGTTGCAGGCGATCGGCAAGCGTGCGGCGATCTGCATCCGCGAACCGTCGCTCGGGCCGTGTTTCGGCATGAAGGGCGGGGCGGCGGGTGGCGGGCAGGCCCAGGTCGTGCCGATGGAGGATATCAACCTTCATTTCACGGGCGATTTCCACGCGATCACAGCGGCGCACAATCTGTTGGCCGCGATGATCGACAACCACATCCATTGGGGCAACGCGCTGGGGATCGACGTGCGGCGCGTGGTGTGGCGCCGCGTGCTCGACATGAACGACCGCGCCTTGCGGGACGTGGTGACCAGCCTTGGCGGCGTGGCGAACGGCTATCCGCGCCAGACCGGGTTCGACATCACCGTCGCGTCCGAGGTCATGGCGGTGCTGTGTCTTGCGACCGACCTGGCCGACCTGCAGCGGCGACTGGGCGATATCGTCGTGGCCTACACCCGCGACCGCACGCCCGTGACGGCGCGGCAGCTCAAGGCAGACGGGGCGATGACCGTGCTGTTGCGACAGGCGCTGCAACCCAATCTGGTGCAGACACTGGAACACACGCCCGCCTTCGTGCACGGTGGACCCTTCGCCAATATCGCGCACGGCTGCAATTCGGTGCTGGCGACGCGCAGCGCGCTGAAGCTGGCCGATTATGTGGTGACGGAAGCAGGCTTCGGCGCGGACCTTGGCGCGGAGAAGTTCCTGAACATCAAGTGCCGCAAGGCTGGACTGGCGCCCGACTGCGCGGTGCTGGTGGCCACGGTCCGCGCGCTGAAGATGAACGGCGGTGTGGCCAAGGCGGATCTGGGGGCCGAGAACGTGGCCGCCGTCACCGCCGGGTGCGACAACCTTGCGCGTCATCTGGAAAACCTGCGCGGGTTCGGGGTGCCGGTCGTGGTGGCGATCAACCATTTCGCGGGCGACACCGCGGCGGAAATCGCCGCGGTGCAGGCGCGGGTCGCCGCACTCGGGTCCGAAGCCGTGCTGTGCCGCCACTGGGCCGAAGGGTCGGCCGGGATCACCGATCTGGCGGAACGGGTCGTGGCACTGGCCGAGGGCGGCACCGCGCGCTTCGCGCCGCTCTATCCTGACGACTTGGGGCTGGCCGACAAGATCGACACGATCGCCCGGCGCATCTATCGCGCCGACGGGGTGCAGATCGACGACCGGTTGCGCGCGCAACTGGCCGCGTGGGAAACCGCAGGACACGGCACCCTGCCCGTCTGCATGGCCAAGACGCAGTACAGCTTCACCACCGATCCGGACCGGCGCGGGGCACCCACGGGCTTTACCATTCCCGTGCGGGACGTGCGGCTCAGTGCCGGGGCCGGGTTTGTCGTGGCGATCTGCGGCGAAACCATGACGATGCCCGGCCTGCCCCGCACCCCCGCCGCCGAAGCCATCGGTCTTGACGGCGACGGCCATGTGACCGGCCTGTTCTAGCACACTGTCATCGGATCGCGTATCCGCGCCGACCGGCACGCGATGACGTCCAGAACCACCAGAGGGGAAACGATCATGCCACCACCGGGGAACATCCAGCGGACCGACCCGGCCACATGCCGGACGATGGAAGACCTGCGCGCCGTGATCGATGGCATCGACGACGACCTCGTCGCGCTTCTGGCGGCGCGGCAGGCCTGCATCGACCGGGCCGTTGCGATCAAGTCGGCCGAAGGCCTGCCTGCCCATATTCCCGAACGGGTTCGCGAAGTGCTGGACCGCGTGCGCGCCCGCGCCGATGCGGCGGGACTTGACCCCGAGCTAGCGGTGCTGATCTGGCGCAGCCTGATCGACTGGTCGATCCTGCGCGAGGAAACCGCCCTGATGCTGCGAGCCAAGGACTGAACCGCCGGGCAAGGCCGCCTCGTCAGGACGACAACGCCGCCACCATGTCGGCGGGCAGTCGCACGGCGCGGCCATCAGCGCGCAGGGCGGCAACGGTCACAAGGGCGTGGGCCAGAACGGCGTCGCCGCGCAGCACCTCCTGCACCATCACGACGCGCGCGCCGCGCAGTTCCGCGATCGCGGTCGTGACCGTCAGGAGGTCATCGTATGCTGCCGGGGCGCGGTAGTCGATGACGACCCGCCGGACCGCGAACACGATGCCCGTATCACGCCGCAGCGCCGCCTGGTCGATGCCCCTCGCACGCAGGAATTCGGACCGGCCCCGTTCGATGAACCTGAGGTAATTTGCGTAGTACACGATCCCGGCTAGGTCCGTGTCCTCGT
The DNA here is from genome assembly GCA_036770665.1 of Meridianimarinicoccus sp. Lineage (GTDB taxonomy): Bacteria > Pseudomonadota > Alphaproteobacteria > Rhodobacterales > Rhodobacteraceae > Meridianimarinicoccus. The sequence goes on along the minus strand of DAIPIS010000021.1, from coordinate 9,474 downwards.
AATAGACGCGCAGTGTATGCCGATCCATGGGATGTCCGGACATTCAGTTCTGGTTTCGGGCCACGCCAAGCCGCGCATGCAGGCGCAGCGCGTGGCTCGGGTCCTCGGTCGCCGATGGCAGCACCGGATCATGGGCCGCGCGGATCAGCGCGCCGATCTCCGGGCGCAGCCCCACCGCGCCATCCGGCCCCAGCACCAGCGCCGAGCGGTCCGTGAACGCGGTATCGGACCACAGCAACACCGATTGCACCATCTGTCCCATGGCCAGCGTCCCGGCATCGAGCGCCGCCAGTTGCGCGTCCATTTTCAGGAACACGATGCAGGCCTTGATCCCACCGTTACCATCGAACCGGAAGATGCGGTACTGGTTGGCCGCAGCCGCCTCCAGCCGCGCCATGAGTGCGGCAAGGTCAGGAACAAGCCGGTCGAGATTGGGGGTATCGGTCAGCTCCCGCCAGTCGCGCACGAAGAACAGCATCAGGTTCGCGCCCAGTTCGGGATCGGTGTCCACGACGGGCAATCCGGCAATGTCCGCGACAGCCACGATGCCGCCCTTGATCGGCGGCAACGACGCGTCGGTGACGCCAAAGACCACGGGTGCGATCGGCCGTCCCCAGCGCGCGAACAGGTACGTGCCGTCGGCGCGGGTGAACAGGGCCGCGACGGCCTCGGGTGTCAGCATCGGGTGCATATGTGCCTTATCGCCAAACCATCCGGCGCAGGCAAGCCGTCAGTCAAAGAGCCCGCCTTGCGGTGGCGGGGCCGGCGCGGTCAGCCCGAGATGGATCCAGGCATCGCGCGCCAGCATCCGGCCCCGCGGTGTGCGCTGCACAAGCCCCTGTTGCAGCAGGAAGGGTTCGATCACCTCTTCGATCGCGTCGCGGCTTTCGGAGAGCGCCGCCGACAGGGTTTCGATCCCGACCGGCCCGCCGCCGTAATGGTCGGCCATCAGGCGCAGGTACCGCCGGTCGGCACCATCGAGCCCCCGGTCGTCCACGCCGAGCCGCGTGAGCGCATTGTCCGCGATGGTCCTGTCGATCCGGCCGTCGCCTTCGACCACCGCGAAATCCACCACCCGGCGCAAGAGCCGCCCCGCGATGCGCGGCGTGCCCCGCGCACGCCGGGCGATTTCGTGCACCCCGTCGCGGGTTGTCGGCACCTCCATCAGCCGCGCGCCGCGCGCCACGATCTGTTCCAGTTCGGGCACCGTGTAGAAATCGAGCCGCGTCGGAATGCCGAACCGGTCGCGCAGCGGTGTGGTCAGCAGACCCAGCCGGGTCGTCGCCCCGATCAGCGTGAAAGGTTGCAGCTCGATCCGCACGGTGCGCGCCGCCGGACCCGCGCCGATCACGAGGTCGAGTTCATAGTCTTCCAGTGCGGGGTAGAGCACTTCCTCCACCGTCGGATTCAAACGGTGAATCTCGTCGATGAAGAGCACGTCGCGCCGATCGAGATTGGTCAGAATCGCGGCCAGATCCCCCGCCTTGGCCAGCACCGGCCCGGATGTCATGCGGAAGTTCACCCCAAGTTCGCGCGCGATGATCTGCGCCAGCGTGGTCTTGCCCAGACCGGGGGGGCCATGGAACAGCGTGTGATCCATCGCCTCGCCGCGCTGGCGCGCGGACTGGATGAAGACCGCGAGGTTGGCGCGCGCTTCCGCCTGCCCGGTGAAATCGTCGAGCGTCTGGGGCCGCAGCGCGCGGTCCCGATCCTCGGGCCGGGGGTCGGGGCGCAGGTCCGGGTCGGGGCGCGGCGGGTCGGCGGCGGCCATCGGGTCAGTCCTTCGGGGCAAGCAGGCGAAGGGCCGCGCGGATCAGCGTCTCGGTCGTGGGATCGGGGATGTCGGCCGCAGCACGCATGACCGCGGCGGCGGCCTCGGACGGGGCATAGCCGAGATTGCCGAGCGCCGAGAGCGCATCGGACTGCGCCAGCGCGCGGCCCGGCGTGGACGGGGCCGCCACGGCCTCGGCAGACGGCGCAATCGTGACGGGCACTCCCGCAGGACCGGGAGCCATGGCTGGCGCTGCCAGTGGCGCACCGCCCGTCCCCGCCATCGCCATGACCGTCGGCGCCTTGTCGCGCAATTCGTTCACGATGCGCTGCGCGATCCTCGGCCCCACACCGGGCGCGGCCTTGATCGACGCCATGTCCCCCAGCGCGATGGCCCGGCTCACGCCTTCGGGGCCGAGCGTGGACAGGACCGCAAGCGCCGCCTTCGCGCCCACCCCCTGCACGGTCGTAAGCAACCGGTACCATTCCTTTTCCGCCAGCGTGGCGAAGCCGAAGAGTTGCAGCAGGTCCTCGCGCACCAGAAGGTCCGTATGCAGCGACACGATGGCCCCCACGGGCGGCAATCCCGCGAGCGTCCGGTCGGAACACTGGACAAGGTAACCAACCCCGCCCACGTCGATCATCACGTGATCGGTGCCGCGATAGGCCAGAAACCCGGTCAGACGCCCGATCATGGCAGCGCCCGTGCGACGGCGGCCTGCAACCGGCCCGCGCTTTGCAGATGCCACGCATGGCACAGCGCCACGGCCAGCGCATCGGCGGCATCCGGCCCGTCCACGCCGACACCCGGAAACTGCAGCCCGACCATGTGGGCGACCTGCCGCTTGTCCGCGTGGCCCACGCCGACCACGGCCTTCTTCACGGCGTTGGGGGCGTATTCGCCCACCGGCAGCCCCGCCTGCGCAGGCACCAGAAGGGCGATGGCCCGTGCCTGCCCCAGTTTGAGCGTCCCCACCGGGTCACGGTTCACGAAGGTCTGTTCGACGGCCGCGTGGCTGGGCGCATGCCGCGCGATGATTTCGGTCAGCGCCCGGTGAAGCGCCAGAAGGCGGGCCGCCAGATCGCCTTCGCCGGACAAGCAGGTCCCGTTGGCGCAGTGACGCAGTCGCCCGCCGGCGACATCGATCACGCCCCAGCCCAACCGCCTGAGTCCCGGGTCAATCCCGATAATGCGCATGCCTGCCCCTGCCTGCGTTTCAACCGGCCGGATCGCGGCCCTGTCCGTGGCTGTTTTGCCACTCTTTTCCCGATGGTTAGCACGAAAGGGGAACATCCGCCACCGAAAACCGGTGCCATCACGATTCGCCGTGCTGTCCAAATTCCGTTGCGACGGGCGAAACACGACAGTTGTGCTATCGAATCCGACCCGGTCGAAATGCCCGGCCTTGGCGTTTGTTCCTTGCTGGTTAACCGGGCTGAAGGCATGCAGCCCCGGCATGGGCGCCATGCGCGTTTCACCGTTGTGCGGACCGGGTTCGCCGCCTAGCTGCTATTTCAAGTCTGCCGCAAAGGTGGGCATTCCGCCATCATCTTAATCAAGGATCCACCCGATGTCGTTTTCGACCATCACGCCCGTTTTCGCCGCACCCCGTGACAAAGGGCCATTCGCCCGCATGCTGCGGGTTCTGCAGGGACATTACGTGGCGTATCGCACCCGCGCCGCGCTGCAAAAGCTGTCGCCCCGGGAACTTGAAGACGTGGGCCTTGCGTCTGCCGACATCGACCGGGTCGCGCGCCGGGCCGCCGGGATCTGAGCGGCAGGCTCAATCCCGCTGCAGCGTCAGGGTGGTCCACTCGCCGATCACCTCAGCCGATCCGCGGGTGAATCCCACGTCGCCATAGGCGGCGCGGACCTCGTCGGCCTGCGCGTTCAGGATGCCGGACAGGATGACGTGCCCATCGGGTCGCACGGCCAGCGCCATTTCAGGCGCAAGATCCACAAGCGGGCCTTTCAGGATGTTTGCGAAGACGAGATCGAAGGGCATCAAGGCCCTGCAATCGTCGTCATCGAAGCCCGCGCCGACGAACAGGATCACGCGGTCGGCGAGCCCGTTCGCAACCAGGTTGGCCGCGGCCACTTCGATCGCGACGGGATCGATGTCTCCCGCGATCACGGTTGCGTTCCAGACACGCGCCGCGGCCATGGCCAGAACGGCCGTTCCGCAGCCGATATCTGCCACACGCTCCAGCCGGACGTTCGCATCTGCCAGCCGCGCCAGCGCGCGCAGGCAGCCCAGCGTCGTGCCGTGATGGCCGGTGCCGAATGCCATCGACGCCTCGATCAGAAGACGGACGCGCGATGACGGCAGCTCGCCCGCGCGCGCCGCATCGTGGCTGCCGTATACAAAGAAGCGACCTGCTTCGACCGGGGACAGTTCGCGGCGCACATGGGCGACCCAGTCCGTTTCGGGCAATTCCGACACGACGAACGGCCGCGCGCCGTGAACCGCCGCGAGGAGCGCAAGGTCAATGCCGTCCGGCTCCTCCTCGAAATAGGCGCCGATCTCCCACAGGCCCGATCCGTCTTCGAGTTCGAACGCGCCGATACCGGCGGGTTCCGGGTCGAGATCCTCGAGCGCGAGCGCCAATGCCTGCGCCGCCGCGCGGTCGGCCAGCGTGGTCAGGGCCGTGAATGTCGACATCGGAACCTCTTGGATCAGGCGCGGGCCGGGCCGCGCGCCTGCGATGTCACGCCGTGCACCGTCGCGCAAGCCCGCTCAGACCGTCACGCCGATCGGACAAGACACGCCCGTCCCGCCAAGCCCGCAATAGCCGCCCGGGTTCTTGACGAGGTACTGCTGGTGATAATCCTCGGCGTAATAGAACGGACCGGCTTCCATGATCTCGGTCGTGGGCGCGCCATGTCCGGCAGCCACGAAACGCGGCGTCATCACGGCAAGGCTTTCCCGTGCCGCGGCGACCTGTGCGGCCGTGCAGGTGTAGATACCGGACCGGTACTGCGTGCCCACGTCATTCCCCTGCCGCATGCCCTGAGTCGGGTCGTGCCCTTCCCAGAACGTCCGCAGAAGCACATCATATCCGACCTGGGCCGGATCGAAGATCAGGCGCACGACCTCGTTGTGACCCGTGCGTCCCGTGCAGACCTCCTGGTAGGTCGGGTTGGGCGTGTAGCCGCCCGCATAACCGACCATGGTGAGCCACACGCCCGGCACCTTCCAGAACATGCGTTCGACGCCCCAAAAGCACCCCATCCCGAACATCGCCGCTTCCATGCCTTCGGGCACCGGCGACTTCAGATCAAGCCCGCTCAACGCATGCTTGTCCGCCGTCGCGATCGCGGTGGACCGTCCCTGCAGCGCATTCTCCGGCTGGACCATCACGGCTTTCCGTGTCTGGAAAAAAAACATCGACTTTTCCCCCCTTGGCGCAGAACCCTACGACCTTGGTACATATACTTGCCCAAAACAGCGGTCATTGCGCGGGTGAAAGTGCCGCACCCGAAAAGACGGTTTCGTGACCGGGTGCCGGGTGGCGTGGGATCAGCAATGCCAGCCCAAACGATACCGCCGCCATGCCTGCCGCCAGCAGGAACACGGCGCCGGGCGCGGTCAACCACAGGTATCCAAGTGACGCCGGCAGGACCACGGCGGCGATGTGGTTGATCGTGAACGCCACCGCCGCGGTGGGCGCGATGTCGGCCGGGTCCGCGATCTTCTGGAAATAGGTGCGCAAGGCGAAGGCCAGCGCGAAGAACAGATGATCCAGCACATAAAGCGCCGCAGCCACCAGAACCCCCCACCCGAAATGATAAAGACCGCCATAGGCAAGAAAGACGCCGATCAGCCCGACATACTCGAACGACAGCGCCGCGCGTTCCCCGAAGCGTCCCACGGCGCGTCCCATCATGGGTGCGAACAGCATGTTGACGATGTAGTTGATCAGAAACAGCGCTGTGACTTCGTGCACTTCGAAGCCGAACCGTTCCACCATCATGAAGGCCGCGAACACGACGAAGATCTGCCGCCGCGCCCCGGACATGAACTGCAACGCATAGTACAGCCAATAGCGGCGGCGCAGCACCATCTGGCGACGCTGCGGGTGGGGCGTTTCGAATTGCGGCCAGGCAAACATGGCGACGGCCGCGATGACCGCCGTCGTGCCCCCCGCGATCAGGTAAACCGTGGCGAAGTCCAGATCAAAGGTCTTCCACGTCACCACCACCAGGCCGTAAGCCCCCAACGACGCCGCCGCCCCGACCGCCACGAGGCGGCCGAGGACCTGTGGGGCTTCGTCCTTTGTCAGCCACTGGAGTTGCAGCGACTGGTTCACCGTCTCGAAATAATGGAAGCCGATGGAACTCAGAAGCGTCAGGGTCAGGATCCCGCCCATGGTCGGGAAATGTGCGGTCAGCGCGGTGGCCACGCCCAGCAGGACCAGCGACACGAGCCCCAGAACCTGCTCGCGGATCACCAGCAAGAGCGCGATCACCCCGATGGCAAGGAAACCGGGGATCTCGCGCACCGTGTGGAGCCAGCCGATATCCGCACCGTCGAAGCCCGCCACCTCGATGACGAAATTGTTCAGAAGCGCCGACCACGTGGCGAAGGCGATGGGCATCGCGGCGGCCATCACCATCAGCAGCGTTTTCGGCTGACGCCAGCGCGGCAGGTCGGCGGCGCGCTCAAGTGGGTGCAGGGTCCAGTTCATCGCCCGGACTTACGCCCTTTGGCTGGATCGGGCGAGATCAAAACTTGCCGTGGCCTTGCACGATGACCCCGTCCGAAGCGCACAGAACCGCGTCGCGTGCGGCGGGCCCCGTGACCGGCGCGAGCCGGGCATGGGGTGCATGGTGTCCGGCGCGCGGCACGCGCGGCGGTCCGCATGGCAGCCCTCACAGAAAGCTCTGCGGATCGATGTCCACCGCCACGCGCAGCCCCGCCTTCAACCCGCCGCGCGCCCGTATCGGCGCAAGCCAGTCCCACAGCGCCGCCTGCAATGGCGCCGCGCGGTCCGCCCGCACCAGCAGTCGCACCCGGTGACGGCCCCGGATGCGGGCGATCGGCGCGGGGGCCGGCCCCCAGACATCCGCCCCGATGGCCCGCAAGGGCGCGCAGGCCTCCGCCAGCCGGTTGCCCAGGTCGAACACCGCCTGCACCTCCGGTCCCGACAGGATCACCCCTGCCATGCGCCCGAACGGGGGCATCCCCAGCGCCCTCCGCTCGTCGGCCTCGGCCCGCCAGAAATCCTCCTCCGCGCCGGTCAGGATGGCGCGGATCACCGGGTGCTCGGGCTGGAAGGTCTGCAACAGCGCCTGCCCCGGTCGGTCCGCCGCCCGCCCCGCGCGCCCCGCCACCTGCCGCATCAACTGGAACGTGCGTTCGGCGGCGCGCAGGTCCGACCCCTGCAAGCCCAGATCGGCATCGATCACACCCACGAGGGTCAGCAACGGAAAATTATGCCCCTTGGCCACAAGCTGCGTGCCGATGACGATGTCGGCGCCACCCGCCGCAATCGCCGCGATCTGGTCCTTCAACGCCCGCGCGGTGCCGAACAGGTCGGACGACAGCACCGCGATGCGCGCGTCGGGGAACGCCGCCGCCGCTTCGTCCGACAGCCGTTCGACGCCCGGCCCCACGGCGGCCATCCGACCCGCCGCGCCGCAGGACGGGCACGCCTCGGGCACCGGGCGGGAGGCGCCGCACTGGTGGCACACGAGCCGCTTGAGGAACCGGTGTTCCACCATCCGCGCGTCGCAATCGTCGCAGGCCACCTGCTGGCCGCAGGCCCGGCACAGCGTCACCGGGGCATAGCCCCGCCGGTTGAGAAACAGGAGCGCCTGTTCCCCTGCCGCCAGCCGCGCCGCCACGGCCCGGCGCAGGCTGGGGGAGATCCACGAATTCGTCGGCAGATCCTCGGCGCGCATGTCGATCGTGGCCATGTCGGGCATGGCCGCTGCCCCGAACCGCGACGTCAGCAGGCAGCGGTCATACCGCCCCTGCTGCGCATTCACCCAGCTTTCGAGGCTCGGCGTGGCGGAGGCCAGAACCACGCGGCAGCCTTCGACCGCGCCGCGCAGAACCGCCATGTCGCGGGCGTTGTAGAAGACGCCTTCCTCCTGCTTGTAGGACCCGTCGTGTTCCTCATCCACCACGATCAGTCCGAGATCGCGGAACGGCAGGAACAGTGCCGACCGCGCGCCGACGACGAACTGCGCCTGTCCCTGCCCGACCATGGCGAAAACCCGCCGCCGCTCCGCCTGGGTGACGCCCGAATGCCATTCGGCGGGGCGAGCACCGAAGCGCGCCTCCACCCGCGTCAGGAATTCGGCGGTCAGCGCGATTTCCGGCAGCAGCACCAAAGCCTGCCGCCCCGCCGCGATGCAGGCGGCGACCGCCTCCAGATACACCTCGGTCTTGCCCGACCCGGTCACACCCTGCAGCAGCGTCGTGCCGTAGCCGCCCGCCGCAAGCCCGGCGCGCAGCCGATCCGCCGCCGCGCGCTGGTCGCCGGTCAGCACCGCGCCGGGCCGGGCGGGATCGAGCCGGGGCAAGGGCGCGTCGCGCGGCAGATCCACCGGATCGAGCACGCCCTGCGCCACCAGCCCGCGCACCACGCCGCCACCCACGCCCGCCGCGGAACACAGGTCAGCCTGCGTGACCGCTGCGTCGCCCATCGCGTCGAGCGCATCCAGCACCCGTGCGCGGGCATCGGTCATCCGGTCCGGGTCGCGCGCCCCGCGCCGATAGACCCGCCGCAGCGCCTGCTCCGATCCCAGCCCCGGCACCCGCGTCGCCAACCGCAGCATCATCGGCAACGGCGTCAGCGTGTAATCCGCCGCCCGTTCGAGAAAGCAGCGCAGCCCGTCCTGCATCGGCACGGCATCGAGGCACCGGGTTACCGCGCGAAGTTTGTCCAGCGGCAGCCCGGACACCCCCGGTCCCCAGACCACGCCCAGCACCCGGCGCGGCCCCAGCGGCACCTCGACATAGTCGCCCGCGCCGCAGCCACCCGCCGGCGCGCGGTAGTCAAGACAGCCGTCCAGCGGCTGCGCGGTCAGCACGGCAACGGGGCTGCCGGGGGCGAAGTGCGGCTCCATGGATCGAGCCTTACGCCAGCCCGCGCGCCCCCGGAAGGCCCATCCAGCCTTTCCCTGACGCCCGCCCTGCGGTAAGTGAGCGCCAACAACCGCAGCCGAAGGGACAGACCCGTGAAATTCTTCGTGGATACCGCCGACATCGACGCCATCGCCGAACTGAACGACCTCGGCATGGTCGACGGGGTCACCACCAATCCGTCACTCATCGCGAAATCCGGGCGCAACATCCTCGAGGTCACGAAGGAAATCTGTTCTCTGGTCGATGGCCCCGTCAGCGCCGAAGTCGTCGCTACCAAGTCGGACGACATGATCGCCGAAGGGCGCAAGCTGGCCGCCATCGCCGACAACATCGCCGTGAAGGTGCCGCTGACCTGGGACGGGCTGAAGGCCTGCAAGGTCCTGTCCGGCGAGGGTCGCATGGTCAACGTGACCCTGTGCTTTTCGGCCAACCAGGCGCTTTTGGCCGCGAAGGTGGGCGCGACCTTCATCTCGCCCTTCATCGGGCGGCTTGACGACATCCACATCGACGGGATGGAGCTGATCCAGGACATCCGCGAGATCTACGACAACTACGGGTTCGACACGCAGATCCTGGCCGCGTCGATCCGCACGCCCAACCATGTCGC
>DAIPIS010000157.1:0-5251 GCA_036770665.1 Meridianimarinicoccus sp. | reverse complement strand
TCCCGCTGACCGAGGTTCTGGAGGCCGATATCGACCGGATGCTGGGCCGCGCCGATGATGTTCTGCTGGTGGATGATGAAAAGCTGTCCGAGGAAATCCGCCGCATTGCGCGCAACACTGCAAACACGGAGATCGGCCGCAAGCCCGAGATCACCGTGGTGATCTCGCGCCTGTCTGAATGAAACGTGCGGCCGTGGCGGCGGTCAGCCGCCGTGGCCTCGTCCCATCCCGCGCTGCGCGCCGATGGCACCCGCGACCAGCAGGGCCGAAGGCGGAAGTGGCACCGGCGCGGTCGGGGCATTGTGGCGATGCCGGCGTGATCCGTGGCCGAAACGGTGGCCTCCGCGAAGATGGCCGTCTCCGGGATGTCCAGAAACGCGACGATGCTACAAGGCGTGATCCCGTAGCAGCTCGTACCGTCCGAAAACACGAAGGCACCGCCCGGATCAAGCTGGAGCATCAGGCTGGTGTCGGTCGCGGCCAGCGTCGCGCCGGTCAACGTCACGGTGCCGTTGGGGATCGGATCAGCCGACGTGGACTGCAACGCCACGTGGACGGCAAGTTCGAACCCGTCGCCCTGCCGGATCGCCGTAAGCGAACTGGACAGGAAGTTGACCGGGGCGAGCACGCCGAGCATGCCATCGGTGTTGATCTGGCCGGTCACATCGTATGCCCCCTCGAAATTACACGCGTTGCTGCCGGATACCGCTAGGGAAAAAGGCACGATATCATGCAGATGCGTGGCGGTGCTGATGGGCGCCGCGAGGGCGATGCCCAGACCGGCGGCACCAAGGAGTGCGATCGCGTTCATTGTGCGTCCATCTCCATTTATGCAAAAGAGATTAAAACTGTGATCGATAACGGCAGGTCCTGATCGCGCAAGTGTCTTTGCGCAAGCCGCATATCGGGGCCGGGCGCGATTGCGCAGGCTCTGGCAGGAAGCTATACGCCGCCCATGTCAGACCGCCATGCAAACGCCCCCGACCTGCCGCCGGAAATCGCCCGGCGCCGGACCTTTGCGATCATCTCCCACCCCGATGCGGGCAAGACGACGCTGACGGAAAAGTTCCTGCTGTATGGCGGTGCGATCCAGATGGCCGGGCAGGTCCGCGCCAAGGGCGAAGCGCGGCGCACCCGGTCGGATTTCATGAAGATGGAACAGGACCGGGGCATTTCCGTGTCGGCCTCGGCCATGTCCTTCGATTTCGACGGGCACCGGTTCAACCTCGTGGACACGCCCGGCCACTCGGACTTTTCCGAAGATACCTATCGCACGCTGACGGCGGTGGACGCGGCGGTGATGGTGATCGACGGTGCCAAGGGGGTCGAATCCCAGACCCGCAAGCTGTTCGAGGTCTGCCGCCTGCGCGACCTGCCGATCCTGACCTTCTGCAACAAGATGGACCGCGAAGCGCGCGACACCTTCGAGATCATCGACGAAATCCAGGAAAACCTTGCCATCGACGTGACGCCCGCAAGCTGGCCGATCGGGATGGGGCGCGATTTCCTTGGCTCCTACGACATGCTGAACGACCGGCTGGAACTGATGGAACGCGCCGACCGCAACAAGGTCGCGGAAAGCATCAAGATCACCGGGCTGGACGATCCGAAACTGGCCGATCACGTGCCGGCGCATCTTCTGGACCAGTTGCGCACCGAGGTGGACATGGCGCGCGGGCTGTTGCCGAAGCTTGATCCGCGGGCGGTGCTGGAGGGCACCATGTCGCCGATCTGGTTCGGGTCGGCCATCAATTCCTTCGGCGTGCGCGACCTGATGGCGGGGATCGCGCGGATGGGTCCGGCGCCGCAGCCCCAGCGTGCGACGCCGCGCCAGATCGCCCCCGATGAAGCCGCCGTGACCGGCTTCGTGTTCAAGGTGCAGGCCAACATGGATGCACGGCATCGCGACCGGGTGGCGTTCGTGCGGCTCGCGTCGGGGCATTTCACGCGCGGCATGAAGCTGACCCATGTGCGCTCCAAGAAGGTGATGACGGTCGCGGCACCGGTGATGTTCCTTGCCGCCGACCGCGAGCTTGCGGAAGAAGCCTGGGCCGGCGACATCATCGGCATCCCCAACCACGGCCAGTTGCGCATCGGCGACACGCTGACCGAAGGGGAGGCGCTGCGCGTCACCGGCATCCCCAGCTTCGCGCCGGAACTGCTGAATGCGGTGCGCGCGCTCGACCCGATGAAGGCCAAGCATCTGGACAAGGCGCTGATGCAATTCGCCGAGGAAGGTGCCGCCAAGGTGTTCAAGCCCATGATCGGGTCGGGCTTCATCGTGGGTGTCGTGGGCGCGTTGCAGTTCGAAGTGCTCGCCAGCCGGATCGAACTGGAATACGGCCTGCCGGTGCGGTTCGAGGGGTCGCAATTCACCTCCGCCCGCTGGGTGACCGGGCCGAAGGCAAAGGTGGAGGCCTTCGTGCAGGTCAACAAGGGCCACATCGCCCATGACAATGACGGCGACGTCGTGTACCTGACCCGCCTGCAATGGGACATCGACCGGATCGAACGCGACCATCCGGACCTGACGTTGAGCGCCACCAAGGAAATGATGGTGTGACGCGGGTTGTGCTTTACGACTGCGGGCGGCTCATGGCGCGGGCGAAATCCGCGACGCCCACGGGCATCGACCGGGTGGACCTGCGCTATCTCGATCATTTTCTGAAGGACACGGAAACGACCGTGATCGGCGTGGCGCAGAAACGCGACGCGCTGGCCGTCTATGCCGACAGCGACGTGCGCGCGATCCACACGCTATTGTGCAGGCGCTGGCTGGACCGTGCGCCCATGACCCGGGCCGACGCGCGGGCGGCCCGCCGGACCTACCTGCGCGGCAAGGTGATGGGGCTGGGGCCGAAGATCGTGCAGGCCCTGACCGGTGCGCGGTTCCCCGCCGGGCTGCCGGAGCGGCTGGCGCGGCTGGGCGGACCCATCCTCTATGTGAACGCATCCCACAAGGGCATGACAAAGCCCGCGCTCTTCGCCGCGCTGCGCGACGATCTGGGGGCGGCCCGGGTTTTCTTCGTGCATGACCTGATCCCGATCGACTTTCCGGAATACGTCCGCCCGGGACACGACATGAAACACGCGGTGCGGATGCGGATCGCGGCGGGGGAGGGAGACCTCATCGTCTTCAATTCGACCTACTCCCGCGACCGGCTGGCCGCCTTTGCCGTGCGAGAGGGCATCACCCCGCCACCCGGCGTGATCCTCCATATCGGGGTGGAGCCGCATTTCACGCCGCTGCCACCGGCGCAGGACCCGACCGCGCGGCCCGCCTTCGTCACCGTGGGCACGATCGAGCCGCGCAAGAACTTGCGGGTTTTGCTCGATGCGTGGGACATCCTGCGCGCGCGGGGCGGCGTCGTGCCGCAACTCCGGGTGATTGGAAAGCGCGGCTGGGTGACGGCGGCGAACGCGGGCGATTTCGACCGCGCAGCCGCAATGGCACCCGATGTCTTGATGCTCGATCGGGTGGAGGATGGCCTGCTGATGGACGAACTGGCGCGCGCGCGGGGGTTGCTGTTTCCCAGCCTCACCGAAGGCTGGGGGATGCCGATGGTCGAAGCCGCGGTTATGGGCCTGCCCGCCATCGCGTCGGACATCCCGGCGTTCCACGAAGCTGCGCAGGGCTGCGCCAAGCTGCTGGATCCGACCGACGCCGCCGCATGGGCGGATGCAGTGGCAGCATGGGCCAGTCCGGACAGCCCAGAACGCGCCGCCGCGCAAGCTCGCCTTGGCGGGTTCGTGCCGCCGCGCTGGGACGCGCATTTCGACGGGCTGGAGGCGGCATTGGCCCGGCTCGGCCACTCCGATTGACCGGCGGGGCCAAACCAGCTATGACGCGGCAGAACTTGGCTATTCGGGCCCAGTGCTGACGCCGGGACGCCCGGTCAAATTGCGTCCCACCACCATCAAGCGCGGCCCTCGTGCCGCGGAACGGGACGACATGACGACATTTGCAGATCTGAACCTTGGCCCCAAGGTCATGAAGGCGATCGACGAGGCGGGATATACCACGCCGACGCCGATTCAGGCCGATGCGATTCCGCCCGCGCTCGAAGGGCGCGATGTGCTGGGGATCGCGCAGACCGGCACGGGCAAGACCGCGGCCTTCGTGCTGCCGATGATCACCAAGCTGGCCCGTGGACGGGCACGCGCGCGGATGCCGCGCAGCCTTGTCCTGGCGCCCACGCGGGAACTCGCGGCACAGGTGGCGGAAAACTTCGACACCTACGCGAAGCATGTGAAGCTGACCAAGGCGCTGCTGATCGGTGGCGTCAGCTTCAAGGAACAGGACCTCTTGATCGACAAGGGCGTGGACGTGCTGATCGCCACGCCGGGCCGTTTGCTTGACCATTTCGAGCGCGGCAAGCTGCTTCTGACCGGCATCGAGATCATGGTGGTGGACGAAGCCGACCGTATGCTCGACATGGGGTTCATCCCCGATATCGAACGGATCTTCAGCCTGACCCCGTTCACCCGGCAGACGCTGTTCTTCTCGGCCACCATGGCGCCGGAAATCGAACGCATCACCAACACATTCCTGTCGAACCCCGCACGGGTCGAAGTGGCGCGCCAAGCGACCGCGTCGGAAACCATCGCGCAGAACGTCGTGCTGTTCAAACCCAGCCGCAAGGACCGGCAAGCCGCGGAAAAGCGCGACCTGCTGCGCGCGCTGATCGATGCCGAAGGTGCCGCGTGTTCCAACGCCATCGTGTTCTGCAACCGCAAGGCAGATGTGGACATCCTTGCCAAGTCCCTGAGCAAGAGCGGCTATGACGCGGCTCCGATCCACGGCGATCTGGAACAATCCCAGCGCACCGCGACCCTGCAGGGGTTCCGCGATGGCAAGCTACGGTTCCTCGTGGCGTCGGATGTGGCGGCGCGCGGTCTGGATGTCCCGGCCGTGAGCCACGTGTTCAACTTCGACGTGCCGTCCCATGCGGAGGATTACGTGCACCGGATCGGGCGCACGGGCCGCGCCGGACGCGTCGGCAAGGCGTTGATGATCTGCGTGCCCTCGGACGAAAAGAACCTCGCCGCCATCGAGAAGCTGATCGACCGAACCATCCCGCGGCTCGAAAGCCCGCTGGCGGTCATCCCGTCGGACGACCCGGTCGTCCCGGTCGCCGCGACCGAAGACGACGCGCCCAAGCCGGTGCGCCGTCGTGTGATCAAGCGCAAGGCAACGACCGGCCCCGATGTCGACCTGGCCAAGACCGCGCCCGCGGCACCGGCGGCGAAG
>DAIPIS010000020.1:0-22353 GCA_036770665.1 Meridianimarinicoccus sp. | reverse complement strand
TCTTGTCCTCGATGAAGTCGCCAAGCTGGCTGTCTTCCTCGTCCCCGATGGGGGTTTCCAGGCTGATCGGTTCCTTGGCGATCTTCATCACCTTGCGGACCTTTTCCAGCGGCATCTGCAGCTTCGCCGCCAGTTCCTCGGGCGTGGCTTCGCGGCCGATCTCGTGCAGCATCTGCCGACCCGTGCGCACCAGCTTGTTGATCGTCTCGATCATGTGCACCGGAATGCGGATGGTGCGCGCCTGGTCCGCGATGGACCGGGTGATCGCCTGCCGGATCCACCAGGTGGCGTAGGTCGAGAACTTGTAGCCGCGCCGGTATTCGAACTTGTCCACGGCCTTCATCAGGCCGATATTGCCTTCCTGAATGAGATCAAGGAATTGCAGGCCCCTGTTCGTGTACTTCTTGGCGATGGAGATGACCAACCGCAGGTTCGCCTCGACCATTTCCTTCTTGGCCTGACGGGCTTCCTTTTCGCCCTTCTGGACTTGCGCCACGATGCGGCGGAATTCCTGGATGTCGAGCCCGACATACTGGCCCACCTGCACCATTTCGGCCCGCAATTCGTCCACCCGGTCGGCGGAGCGTTCGAACAGCGCCTGCCAGCCGCGGCTTGGGCTCGCCTTCATGCGATCCACCCACGTGGGGTCCAGTTCCGCGCCGCGGTAGGCGTCGATGAAATCGCGCCGGTTGATCCGGGCCTGGTCCGCCAGCTTCACCATCGCCCCGTCGATGGACATGATCCGCCGGTTGATGCCGTAGAGCTGGTCGATCAGGGCTTCGATCCGGTTGGCATGCAGGTGCAGCCCGTTCACCAGTTCGACGATTTCGGAGCGCAGCTTCTGATAGATCGCCTCGTCCGCCGCGCTGAAGGCGTTCTTGCCTTCGAGTGTCGCGGAAATGCGGGTATCCTGAATCTCCGCCAGCGTTTCGTAATCCAGTGCGATCCGGTCGAGCGTTTCCAGAACCCGCGGCTTCAGCGCGGATTCCATCGCCGCCAGCGACATGTTCGCCTGCTCGTCATCATCGTCGTCATCTTCACCCTGGATCGGATTTCCATCCGCATCGACATCGTCGTGCGCCGTGCGCACCGCCGCGCCGCCGCCGTCGCCAAGCGGCGCCACCACCGGCGACAGCTCGCCGTCGCCGTCGCCGTCAACCGCGTTGCCGAACGTCGTTTCAAGGTCGATCACGTCGCGCAGCAGGATGTCCTCGGACAGAAGTTCGTCGCGCCAGATGGTGATCGCCTGAAAGGTCAGCGGGCTTTCGCACAGGCCCGCGATCATGGTGTTGCGCCCGGCTTCGATCCGCTTGGCGATGGCGATCTCGCCCTCGCGCGACAACAGCTCCACCGATCCCATCTCGCGCAGATACATGCGCACCGGGTCGTCGGTGCGATCCAGCTTTTCGGTTTCCGAATGGGCGAGCGTGACATCGCGCGACCCGCCGCCCGTCGTGACCAGGTCGGTACTCTTGTCGCCGTCGTCGCCGTCTTCCTCCTCGATGATGTTGATGCCCATCTCGGACAGCATCGACATCACGTCCTCGATCTGCTCGGACGACACCTGATCGGGTGGCAGCACCTGGTTGAGCTGGTCATAGGTGATGAACCCGCGGTCGCGCGCCTCCGAGATCATCTTCTTGACCGCGGCCTGGCTCATGTCGAGCATCGGCTCGGCATCGGCGTTGTCCTGCTTGCGATCATCGGTGTCTTTTGCAGCCATGCGGGTCTCCTTGGTGGCGACGATGGGCGAAAACCGGGCGGGCCGGATCGAATAGAATCACATAGGGCGCGCAAACGATTCGCGCTCGTGTCTATGCGGTTTTTTTTGATCTTTCCCGCGAAAAACGACGGTCATGACGACCGCCCACGGGGTTTCGTGAAGGAAATATCACGAATCAGTTGATCAAAGGTGCTGCGTTCGTCGCGGCTCAGCTTGGCGCCGTTGGCGCCGGTGTCGAATTCGGTCCGGTCATCGAGGCTCGGCCGCCGTGCCCGGTTGCGCGCCTCGGTCGCCTGCGCGACCCGCCACAACACCCGGTCGGGCACGGTATCGCCGTCCCCGGCCACGTCCTGCAGTGCCTCGCGCAATTCGCGCGCATGGCCGCGCGCGGTCGCCAGCTTGTCCATCTCCTCGGCGATGGTGCGCTCCGCCAGATCGATGTCGCCCGCGCGCCGGATCGCAGGCACGAGACTGACGTGGGCAGGACCGGTGAGACTTTCAACCGCGTCGCCCCCCACGCACCGCGCCAGATGCGCCGCAAGCGTCCCGACCGGGCTCGCATGCCAGTCGAGCATCGCGCGCCGCACCGCATTGTGGCCGGCATCGCCCAGTGGCAGATCCACCAGCGCGTCCGAGACCCGGTCGAGCACGGCCGGCGTCGCCAACGCCACGGCCAGGATCACCCGTTCCCGCAGCACGGTATCGACCTCGGCGGCGTCCATCGCGGCCAGCAGGGACCGGCGCGTTTCACTTGCAGGCGGCGTGTCGGCGGCGGCACGTGTGCGCCAGTCGCCGCGCCCTTGCGTGCGCACCGGGCGAAAGGTTTCCCATTGCAGGCGGCGCAGTTCCTGCCGGTAGTGGTGGCGCACCGACGGATCGGGGATCCGTGCTGTCAGGTCGTTGATCCGTTTGTCCAGCCCGGCGCGGCGTTCCGGGCTATCGAAACTCTGCCCTTCGGTTTCGCGCTGCCACAGGATCTGCACCATGGGTTGCGCCCCCTCGAGTGCCGCCTGCATCGCGGGCGGCCCTCCGGCGCGCAGCAGATCGTCCGGGTCGCGCCCTTCGGGCAGCAGCGCGAACCGCAGCCCCCGGCCCGGTTGCAGCAGCGGCAGCGCCACGTCGATCAGCCGCATCGCCGCGCGCAGGCCGGCGGTATCGCCATCGAGCGCGATCACGGGCTCGGGTGCGATGCGCCACATCAGGTCCAGTTGCGCCGCGGTGATGGCAGTGCCCAGCGGGGCCACCGCCGCCGCGAACCCGGCCTCTGACAGCGCGATCACGTCCATGTAGCCTTCGGCCACGATCAGCGCGGCATCCTTGCCCGCCGCCGCCCGCGCGGGACCGTGGTTGTACAGCGACCCACCCTTGTCGAACAGCGGCGTTTCCGGCGAATTCAGATACTTGGCCGGAGCATCAGGCGACATGGCCCGCCCGCCAAAGGCGATGCACCGCCCTTTCATGTCGCGGATCGGGAACATGATCCGGTCGCGGAACCGGTCGAACGGCGCCCCGCCGTCATCGGGCGCGATCGCCATGCCGCTGGCGACGATCAGGTCCGGCGCGACGCCCTTGCCCGTCAGGTGCTGCCACAGTGCCGTACGCGCACCCGGCGCATAGCCGATGCCGAACCGGTCCTGCGCGCCGTCCGACAGAGCCCGCCCGGTCAGGTAATCGCGCGCCGCGCGGCCCACACCAGCGGCCAGTTGCAGCCGAAAGAACTGTGCCGCGGCTTCCAGCACGTCGGCCAGTTGCGCGTGACGGTCGGCCTTTTCGCGCGCCTTCGGGTCTGGCGCGGGCATGGTCATGCCAGCCTCGCGCGCCAGCAGTGCGACCGCCTCCATGAAGCCGAGGTTTTCGGTCTCCATCACGAATTTCAGCGCGTCGCCCTTCGCCTGACAGCCAAAACAGTAATAGAACCCCTTGCGGTCGTCGGCATGGAAGCTTGCGGTCTTTTCCTGATGGAACGGGCACGGGGCCCACATGTCGCCCTTGCCGGGATTGGACTTGCGGGTGTCCCACGCGACCTTGCGCCCGACCACATGGGTCAGGCTGACGCGCGTGCGCAGTTCGTCGAGGAAACCGGGTGGGAGACTCATGCGCCCGACTATCGGGGTCGGCCGCGCCGCTGTAAAGCCGCCCGCAACGGCAAGGGGCGCCCGTTGCGGGGCGCCCCTGTCGTATTATGCTGCGGTCCTCGCGGGATCAGGCGGCCTTGCGGCGGCGCGCGACCAGCCCAAGACCACCGATCCCCGCCAGAAGCAGCGGCAGCGCGGCGGGCAGCGGGATGGGGGCCGGGCCCGGCTGCGGGGTCGTGACGAAATTCGTCTGGATCCGGAAGGTCGATTGGGTCGTGTGCCGTTCGGCGAAGAAGATCTTCATGTCGTAGTTGGTGTTGGCGCTCAGCCCGAGCGCCGCAAGGTTCGCGCCGCTGAACGACCCCGACGCGGCGGAATGGACGCCGCCGAGATCGAGCACGAGCCGGTCGTCCACGAACACCCACAGGTCGTCATCGCCGGTGAAGGCAAAGGTCTGTGCGACGTCGGTGAAGGCGATCTGCGCCGCCAGCTCGAAGGTGAAGTGATAGTTGTTCGCGCGCCCCTGGTTGCCGAATCCGAGTCCATTGACGGGAAAGAAGCTGCTGTTGCTGTATTCCAGCATCCCGCCCGCGTTGGGGGTCAGCAGGATGTCGAATTCGAGGGCGGTGTTGACGCCATCGACATCGCGGTACCACTGGGCGAAATCGGCCTGATTGGTGAACGATCCGCCGGGGCTTGCGACGGCGAGCGCGGGCTTGCCGTCGGCGTCCAGCGTCGACTGGACAAGGCCGGGACGCACGCCGTCGATGGCGCGCTGCATGTTGGGGTGCGTGTCGCGGAAATCGCGGACCACACCGGTCAGGGTCACGGACGCGGCCGCGGCCGGGTCGACCAGAAGCGCCACGCCGAACACGGCGGCGATGAAGGACGGGGTAAAGTTCATGGCAAGACTCCAGGTTGGAAACTGACGCCACATAGCCGCGAAACCCGTTCAAATGCGACAGAAACCCGAAACCAAGGTTAATTCGACCTGCTCCCACACCGCTGCCAGCGCCGTCCCGCGCCGCCCGCCTGCGACGCGCTCGCCGGCGTCACAGACCCATGGCCCTGTAACTCGCCGCAACCCGCCCGATCGCGACGAGATAGGCCGCGGTGCGCAGATCGGTCACATCGTCGCGGCTGTGCCAAACGTCACGCATGGACTGGTAGGCGGTGCGCATCGTGTCATCGAGCCCCGAGCGTACCAGTTCAAGTTCGTCCGCGCCGCGCAGGTACTTTTCCTTGAATTCCGGGCGCAGCGTCCATGCGTCCCCCAGATACCGGTCGAGCCGTTCGAGTTCGTCCACCACAAGCTGGTGCCGGGCTTCTTCCTGACGGCGCTGCATCCGGCCGAAGCGGATGTGGGACAGGTTCTTGACCCATTCGAAATAGCTGACCGTCACCCCGCCCGCGTTGGCGTACATGTCGGGGATGATGACCATGCCCCGGCCGCGCAAATGTTCGTCGGCCATCGCCGTGACCGGCCCGTTCGCCGCCTCGATGATCATCCGCGCCCGGATGCGCGGGGCATTGTCGCGGTTGATCGTGCCTTCCAGCGCAGCCGGGATCAGGATGTCGCAATCCGCTTCCAGAACGGCGGCACCATCCGCCGTGTGGGTCGCGTCCGGAAAGCCCGTCACACCGCCGTGCCGTGCGATCCAGGCATGCACCGCTTCCACATCGAGCCCGGTCTCGTCGAAGAGTGCCCCGTCGCGTTCGATGATCCCGATGATCTTCGCCCCGTCCTCCGCCCGCAGGAAGCTCGCGGCGTGATAGCCCACGTTGCCCAGGCCCTGCACGATCACCCGCTTGCCGTCGAGCGTCCCCGACAGGCCCGCCTTGGCGACGTCTTCGGGATGGCGGAAGAATTCGCGCAGCGCGTATTGCACGCCCCGCCCGGTCGCCTCCACCCGGCCCGCGATTCCCCCCGCATGGAGCGGCTTGCCGGTGACGCAGGCGTTGGCGTTGATGTCGGTGGTGTGCATCCGGCGGTACTGGTCCGCGATCCATGCCATCTCACGCTCGCCGGTGCCCATATCGGGGGCGGGCACGTTCTGGGACGGGCTGATCAGATCGCGCTTGGCCAGTTCATAGGCAAAACGGCGGGTTATCTGCTCAAGCTCATGTTCTTCCCAGGCACGCGGGTCGATGCACAGCCCGCCCTTGGCCCCGCCGAACGGCGTCTCCACCAGCGCGCACTTGTAGGTCATCAGCGCCGCCAGCGCCTCCACCTCGTCCTGGTTGACGTTGACCGCATAGCGGATGCCGCCCTTCACCGGTTCCATGTGTTCGGAATGGACCGACCGGTAGCCGGTGAAGGTGTGGATCTGCCCGCGCAGCCGCACCCCGAAACGGACGATGTAGGTCGCGTTGCAGACGCGGATCTTTTCCTCCAGCCCGGGCGACAGGTCCATCAGCGCCACGGCGCGGTTGAACATCAGGTTGACGCTGTCACGAAAGCTCGGCTCGGCGGTCGCGGTCATCTGGTTCATGTCTGTCCCTCCTTTGGAGGGGCCATTGTCTGCCCCTCGGCAGAAGCCTAGCGCGGGATCATGAACGAACCCCAGCGCAAAGGCGCATCGCGTGGAAACTTTTTACCGGTCGCGCATGTCGCCGTCGTCGTCGTGCCCCGCGGCGCTGCCGTGCAGCGCACCGTCGCGATCCGACAAGGCCAGCGCGATCATGTCGGCCATGGCCCGGCCCTGCGCGTTCGGCGTGACCCCGCCCACGCCAAGCTGGCGACCGACACGCCACCACAGGCCGGGGGCCCAGCCCCGTCCCGGCGCGCACGACAGCCGCAGCGCGAACCCGCCCGACGGCTTGAAGGCGAACACGCCGCGATCCACCGCGACGATGTCGGCCAGGGGTGCGATGCAGGTGCCGTCGCTGTCGAACAGCCCCGCACGGGTCAGCACGATCGCCTTGTCGGTGGCCTGCCACAACCGGACGGTCAGCCACAGCATCCCCGCGCCGACACCCAGAAGGAACAGCATCCAGCCGGGATGCGCGGGTGGCGCGGTCAACAGCACCCAGATCGGCAGCAGCCCCACGGCGGCCAGAACCACCACCGCGACGACGCGGCGAACGGGGGACGGGGTCAGGGTGCAGATCACGGCGCGGCTCATGGCGCCCGCTTAGCCGAACCGCCCCCCGAGGGCGAGCAGGATCTTGATCCGGGCTGCGCCGGGGGTGGCCTGCCGCTGCCCGGGCGGCGCGGATGGCCGGGGTGTGGGTCTCCCGGGCCCTGTCGCGTCATCTGGCGGGGACGGGTGCCGGGGTGCTATGGGTCGGGGCATGTCGCCCATCCTGTCCGGGGAACCCATGCACCGCCTGCCGATCGCCGCTCTTGCCGCTCTCGCCGCCGTGCCGTGGCTGGCCGCCTGCGCCCCGCCGGATTTCCCCGAAGACCGGGTCTTCGCGGACAGCGGCGCGCTGACGATCCCGGAGATCGCCCCCCTCGACGACATCCTGTCGGCCGCCGCACCCGGCGACAACGACGACACCGCGGCCGCGCTTCAGGCCCGCGGCGACCTGCTGCGCACGCGGGCCGATGCGCTGCGCCGCGCGACGCCGTGACCGGATGCCGGTTCCGGGGTGCCGATCGGGCGACCTGCGGGTCCGTTGCACCGCCCCGCAAAGCCCGCTAAAGCCGCGCGAACCCACGCCCACAGCATTGCACGGAGCCTGATCATGACACACCCCCTGCGCCTCGGGATTGCCGGGCTTGGAACCGTGGGCGTCGGCGTCGTGAAGATCGTGCAGACCCATGCGGACATGCTCGCGGCACGCACGGGCCGTCCGGTCACGATCAGCGCGGTGTCCGCCCGGTCGCGCAAGAAGGATCGCGGCGTGGACCTGTCACCCTACGTCTGGGAGGACGACCCGGTCGCCCTGGCAGGGCGCGCCGACGTGGATGTGCTCGTGGAACTGATGGGCGGAACGGACGGCCCCGCGCGCGCCGCGACCCGCGCCGCCATCGCGCGCGGCAAGCATGTGGTGACGGCGAACAAGGCGATGCTGGCGGTTCACGGCCAGAGCCTCGCCGAGGATGCCGAGGACGCGGGCGTCGCGCTGCGCTTCGAAGCGGCGGTCGCGGGCGGCATCCCGGTGGTCAAGGCGCTGTCGGAATCGCTGGCCGCCAACCGGGTATCGCGGATCATGGGCGTGATGAACGGCACCTGCAACTATATCCTGACGCGGATGGAACTCTCCGGCCTGCCCTATGCCAAGGTGTTCAAGGAAGCCGCCGATCTGGGATATCTCGAAGCCGACCCGCAACTTGACGTGGGCGGCATCGACGCAGGGCACAAGCTGGCGCTGCTGGCGTCCATCGCCTTCGGCACGCAGGTCGATTTCGACAACGTGCACCTGGAGGGGATCGACCGCATCACGATCGAGGACATCACCCGCGCGGGCGACATGGGCTACCGCATCAAGCTGCTGGGTGTGGCGCAGATGACCGCGGCGCGGGGGCTGGAACAGCGCATGACCCCATGCCTCGTGCCGCGCAAGTCGCCGCTCGGACAGTTGCGCAACGCCACCAACATGGTGGTGATCGACGGCGACAGTTGCGGGCAGATCGTGCTGCGCGGGGCCGGCGCGGGGGCCGGGCCGACCGCATCGGCGGTCATGGGGGACGTGATGGATATCGCCCGCGGCATCGTCCTGCCGGTGTTCGGCCAGCCTGCCCGCGCGCTCATGGCGGCACCGCCCGCCGTGGCGTCCGCCCCCGCGGCCTGGTACCTGCGCCTGTCGCTGCTGGACAAGCCGGGCGCGCTGGCCCGCATCGCCACGGTGCTGGGCGACGAAGGCCTGTCCATCGACCGGATGCGCCAGTACGGTCGCCACGGCGATGCCGCCCCGGTCCTGATCGTGACCCACAAGGGCACGCGCGATGCGCTCGATCACGCGATGGCCAAATTTGACGCAACCGGCGTTCTGAACGCGCCACCGGTGGCGATCCGCATCGAAGAGGTGTAGACCCGTGGCGCGTATGCTGGCCAGTGTATCCCGAAGGTCAGCCGTTGCCTATTGACCGGCGTGATATGTGCCACGAGTCCACAGCGAGGATGCCCATGAAGACCCCCACCGATTTCAATGACCGCATGTTGTCGCTGGGCCTCGCCCGCGTGTCCGAAGCAGCGGCGATGGCCTCGGCCCGGCATGTCGGGCGCGGCGACGAGAAGGCCGCCGACCAGGCCGCCGTGGACGCGATGCGCACACAGCTCAACATGCTCGACATCGCGGGCACCATCGTCATCGGCGAAGGCGAACGCGACGAGGCCCCGATGCTCTATATCGGCGAGGAAGTCGGCACCGGGGTCGGACCCGCGGTGGACATCGCGCTCGATCCACTCGAAGGCACGACGCTGACCGCCAAGGACATGCCCAACGCCCTGACCGTGATCGCCATGGGTCCGCGCGGGTCCATGCTCCACGCCCCCGACGTCTACATGGACAAGCTCGCGATCGGGCCCGGCTATCCGAAGGACATCGTCACGCTGGACATGTCGCCCACGGAACGCGTCGCGGCACTGGCCCGCGCCAAGGGCGGCGACATGGAAGACGTGTCGGTCTGCGTGCTGGAACGCCCGCGCCATGACACGATGGTGGCCGAACTGCGCGAAACCGGCTGCGCCATCCGGCTCATCACCGACGGGGACGTGGCGGGCGTGATCCATTGCGCCGACCCGATCAAGACCGGCATCGACATGTACATGGGGTCGGGCGGCGCACCCGAGGGCGTGCTGGCCGCCGCGGCGCTCAAGTGCCTTGGCGGGCAGATCTACGGCCGGCTCCTGTTCCGCAACGACGACGAACGCGCCCGCGCCACCAAGGCCGGGATCACCGAGCCCGACAAGATTTACGACCTTGACGGGCTGGTGATGGATGACGTGATCTTCGCGGCCAGCGGCGTGACCGACGGGTCGCTCGTGTCCGGCATCCGGCGCGAAATCGGCTACATCACCATCGAAACGATCCTGATGCGGTCCAAGACCGGTTCGGTGCGCCGGATGATCTATCGCAACCCCACCCGTTGATGGTGTCAGACGACCCGGCCTTCCTCGGCGTCGCCCGGTCCGTGACCGGGCGGCGCTGGGTCGGTCCGGATGATGCAGCGGCCCGCGCGGCCCGCGCGCTGGCGCAGCACACGGGACAGGCCCCCGCGCTCTGTGCGGTTCTGGCCCGGCGCGGCGTGGGGCCGGACACGGCGGCGGCCTTCCTCGAACCGACGCTGAAGGCGCTGCTGCCCGATCCCCGGTCCCTGCGCGACATGGAAACGGCTGCCGCGCGCGTGGTGGCCGCGGTCGCGGCACGGCAGCGCATCGCGGTCTTCGCCGATTACGATGTCGATGGCGGGGCCTCGGCTGCGCTGATGATCCGCTGGCTGCGCGCCATGGGTCTGGCCGCGACGCTCTACATCCCCGACCGGATCGACGAAGGCTACGGGCCCAATGAACCGGCCATGGCCGCCCTTGCTGCCGCGCACGACCTGATCGTCTGCGTCGATTGCGGCACGCTCAGCCATGGCCCCATCGCCGCGGCGGCGGGTGCGGACGTGGTCGTGCTGGATCACCATCTGGGCGGCGAAACCCTCCCGCCCGCGCTGGCCGTGGTGAATCCGAACCGCGCCGATGAAACCGGCGATCTCGGGCATCTCTGCGCTGCCGCGGTCGTGTTCCTCATGCTGGTGGAAGCGAACCGCCGGTTGCGCGCGGCGGGGATCGCCGGGCCGGACCTGATGGCGCTCCTCGATCTCGTGGCGCTGGCGACGGTGGCCGATGTGGCGCCGCTCATCGGCGTGAACCGTGCGCTGGTGCGACAGGGGCTGCGGGTCATGGCCGGGCGCCGCAACGCGGGTCTTGTGGCGCTGGCCGATCGCGCCCGGCTCGACGGGCCGCCCAATGCCCATCACCTCGGGTACGTTCTCGGGCCGCGCATCAACGCGGGCGGGCGGATCGGCGCGGCGGACCTTGGCGCGCGCCTGCTGTCCACCGACGATCCTGCCGAGGCCGCAGCACTCGCCGACCGGCTGGAGCGCCTGAACGAAGACCGTCGCACGGTCGAGGCCGCCGTGCGCGACGCCGCCATGGCCCAGGCCGAGGCCCGTGGCCTCGACGCCCCGCTCGTCTGGGCGGCCGGCGACGGTTGGCACGCGGGTGTCGTGGGCATCGTCGCCGCCCGTCTGAAGGAAACCGCCAATCGCCCCGCCGTGGTGATCGGCTTCGATGGCGACGCGGGCAAGGGATCGGGGCGGTCCGTCACCGGTGTCGATCTCGGCGCGGCCATCCATCGCCTGTCCGCCGAAGGGCTGATCGGGCGCGGCGGCGGGCACCGCATGGCCGCCGGCTTGAGCCTGTCGCGGGCGCAACTGGAACCGGCCATGGCGCGGCTTGCCGTCCTCATGGCGCAGCAAGGGGGTGCTGCCGGGGGCCCGCGCGCGCTGCGGCTCGACGGGTTGCTGATGGCGCAGGCGGCCACGCCCGAACTTGTCTCGGCGCTGGACGCCGCGGGGCCGTTCGGTGCCGCGGCCCCTGCCCCGCGCTTCGCGCTGCCCGACATGATCCTGCGCGACGTGCGCCGCGTGGGCGACAGCCACCTCAAGCTGACACTCGCGCAGGCGGGAACGACGCTGGACGCGATCGCCTTCGGGGCCTTCGACGGGCCGCTGGGCCCCGCGCTCGAAGCGCGGCGCGGGATGCCGGTGCACGTGGCCGGACGGCTGGAGCTGAACCAGTGGGGCGGGCGCACGCGCGTGCAACTCAGGCTGGATGACGCCGCACTGGCTTGACGTGATGTCGCCCGAAAAATCCCGGCGATCCGGGGAAAAACCCCTTGCAGCGCCCCGGCAGTTTGCCTAGAACGCGCCACACGCCACGGCGCTGGCCCGTTCGTCTATCGGTTAGGACGTCAGGTTTTCAACCTGAAAAGAGGGGTTCGACTCCCCTACGGGCTGCCATTCTCCGCTGCGCGTACCGGGCTGACCGGGGGCTGCTGCGCCGGTCCGGCGAAAATCTCAAACAGTGCTGACTGCGTCCGTTTCAGCCCGTGAACACGTGGCGCTGGGCGTATTGCGTGGTCCGGGCGCACCCGCAACCGCGCGGCACCGTCGGCTTCGATCTCGACAAGGTGACGCAGAGGCTGGACAGAGCCGCCATCCTGTTTCCGGCCGCCCCGGCGCTGCTCCCGAGGGCTGTGGCCGCACTTGGCGTGCTGCGCGCGGCCGCGGCTGAGCCAAAGGAAAACGGGGGCCGAAGCCCCCAGTGTCGCCGTCCGACTGTGCCCTGTCCACCGAAGGCGTCCGAACCCTGTTCGACCGGCGATCCGGGCGGTCATTGCCGCCCCGGAACCCTGCCCCGCCAGACCGTCGGGGCATTTACCCTCAACTGCACCCGCTCGTGGCGCCGCAGGTGTTGCACTTCATGCAGGTGCCGTTGCGCACCAGCGTGTAGTTGCCGCACTCGCCGCAGGGATCGCCCTCGTAGCCCTGGATGCGGGCCTTGGTGCGCGCGTCAAGCGACGGCGTTTCCAGCGCCGCGACCGCCGTCGTGACGCTCAGCCGCGTGTCGAGCGCGACCGCGCCCCCGGCTCCGCCCTGCAGCAGCATCAGGTCCTGCGGCATCCGCTTGCGCAGGTAGCCCGAGGACGAGATCTGCTTGAGCACCGCCAGCGACTTGCTCGCCGCACTCTCGCTGACCGGCACCACGTTGGACGACCCGGCCCGACCTTCGGTCTCACCGTCGCCCAGATCGTCGAAGCTTGCCCCCACCGGCTTCACATGCGCCAAATCCGTGCGGTCGAGATAGCTGACCGCCAGTTCCCGGAAGATGTAATCGAGGATCGACGTCGCGTTCTTGATGCTGTCGTTGCCCTGCACCATGCCTGCCGGCTCGAACCGGGTGAAGGTGAAGGCATCCACGAACTCCTCCAGCGGCACGCCGTATTGCAGGCCCACCGACACCGCGATGGCGAAGTTGTTCATCATCGCCCGGAAGCCGGCACCTTCCTTGTGCATGTCGATGAAGATCTCGCCAAGGCTGCCGTCCTTGTACTCGCCCGTGCGCAGATAGACCTTGTGGCCGCCCACGATGGCCTTCTGGGTATAGCCCTTGCGCCGCTCGGGCAGCTTTTCGCGGTGGCTGCGCACGACCTCCTTCACGATGATCTTCTCGACGATCTTCTCGGCCAGCACCCGCGCCTTTTCCTGCTGCGACCCGGTGGCGAGCACCTCCTCGGCCTCGTCGTCGTCCTCCACCAGCGCGGACGCCAGCGGCTGGGACAGTTTCGAGCCGTCCCGGTACAGCGCGTTGGCCTTCACCCCCAGCGACCACGACAATTCATACGCCTTCTGGCAATCCGCGATCGTGGCGCTGTTGGCCATGTTGATCGTCTTGGAAATCGCGCCCGAGATGAAGGACTGCGCCGCCGCCATCATGGTGATGTGCGCCTCGACCGACAGATACCGCTTGCCGGTCTTGCCGCAGGGATTGGCACAGTCGAAGACGTGGTAATGGGCGGGGTCCAGATGCGGTGCCCCTTCCAGCGTCATGGTTCCGCAGACATGGTCGTTCGCCGCCTCGATCTGCCGCTTCGTGAACCCGAGCGAGGTCAGCATGTCGAAGGTCGGATCGGCCAGCTTCGCCGCCGGGATGCCCAGCACGTCGGTGCAGAACTCCTCCCCCAGTGTCCACTGGTTGAACACGAAGCGGATGTCGAACGCGGACGGCAGCGCCGCCTCGATCCGGTCGATCTCCGCCGGGCCGAACCCATGGCCCAGCAGCGCCGTGTGGTTGATCCCCGGCGCGTTGCCCAGCGTGCCGTGGCCGACCGCGTGGCTGACGATTTCCGCGATCTGCGCGGGCCCGTAGCCCAGCTTTTCCAGTGCCGCGGGCACCGACCGGTTGATGATCTTGAAATAGCCGCCACCGGCGAGCTTCTTGAACTTCACCAGCGCGAAGTCCGGCTCGATCCCCGTGGTGTCGCAATCCATCACCAGCCCGATCGTGCCGGTGGGCGCGATCACCGTGGCCTGCGCGTTGCGGTAGCCGTGGCGTTCCCCCAACGCCAGCGCCTCGTCCCACGACTGCCGGGCGAGATCCGACAGCCGCGCGTCGGGGCAGTTGGCATGGTCCAGCGGCACGGGCGTCACCGCCAGCCCTTCGTACCCGGTATCCTGACCATGCGCCGCCCGGCGGTGGTTGCGGATCACCCGCAGCATGTGTTCCGCATTGGCCGGATAGCCGGGAAACGCGCCCAGCTCCCCCGCCATTTCCGCCGATGTGGCATAGGACACGCCGGTCATCACCGCCGTCAGCGCCCCGCACATGGCCCGGCCCGCGTCGCTGTCGTATCCCAGCCCCATCTGCATCAGAAGCCCGCCGATGTTGGCATACCCCAACCCCAGCGTGCGGAAGTCATAGGACCGCTGCGCGATTTCCTTGCTCGGAAACTGCGCCATCAGCACGCTGATTTCCAGCGTCACGGTCCACAAACGGGACGCGTGGATGTAATCCTCCGCCTGAAACGCGCCGTCCTTCCAGAAGGTCAGCAGGTTCATCGACGCCAGATTGCAGGCCGTGTCGTCGAGGAACATGTACTCGCTGCACGGGTTCGATGCGCGGATCGGACCATCCGCCGGACAGGTGTGCCACGCGTTCACCGTGTCGTGGAACTGGATGCCCGGATCGGCGCAGGCCCAGGCCGCATGGCCGATCTGTTCCCATAGGTCACGCGCCTTGATGGTCTTGGCAACCTTTCCATCGGTGCGCCGGATCAGCGCCCAGTCGGCATCGTCGCGCACCGCCTGCAGGAAGGCATCGGTCACGCGCACGGAATTGTTGGAATTCTGCCCCGACACGCTGGAATAGGCCTCCGAATCCCAGTCGGTGTCATAGGTCGGGAATTCGATGCTGCCGTAGCCCTGCCGCGCGTAGTCCAGCACGCGCTTGATATAGGTTTCGGGGATGGCAGCCTTCTTCGCGGCTTTCACGGCCCCCTTCAGGGCATCGTTGACCTTCGGGTCCACCGCATCGTCAAGGCTGCCATCCCACCCACGGATCGCGGCGAAAATCTCGTTCAACCGCGCTTCGTGGCTCTTGCTTCCGGCAACCAGCGACGCGACCTTCTGTTCCTCGATCACCTTCCAGTTGATGAACTGTTCGATGTCGGGATGGTCCGCGTCGCAGATCACCATCTTGGCCGCGCGCCGGGTTGTGCCCCCGGATTTGATCGCGCCAGCCGCCCTGTCCCCGATCTTCAGGAACCCCATCAGACCCGAGGACCGCCCACCGCCCGAGAGGGCCTCGCCTTCTCCCCGCAGGGAGGAGAAGTTCGTGCCGGTGCCGGACCCGTACTTGAACAGCCGCGCCTCGCGCACCCACAGGTCCATGATCCCGCCGTCGTTCACCAGGTCGTCCTTCACGGACTGGATGAAGCAGGCATGGGGCTGGGGGTGTTCATAGGCGCTGGCCGACTTGGTCAGCTTTCCGGTCTTGTGATCGACGTAGTAATGGCCCTGCGATGGCCCGTCGATTCCGTAAGCCCAGTGCAGCCCGGTGTTGAACCACTGCGGGCTGTTGGGCGCGCCGGCTTGGGTCGCCAGCATGTAACGCATCTCGTCGTAATAGGCGCGGGCGTCGGCTTCGGCGGTGAAATAGCCGCCCTTCCAGCCCCAATAGGCCCAGGCCCCAGCCATCCGGTCGAACACCTGGCGGGCCGTCGTCTCGCCGCCGAACCGCTGATCCTCGGGCAGTTCCGCAAGCGCCTCCGCGTCGGGAACCGACCGCCACAGGAATTCGGGCACGCCCTTTTCGCGCACGGGCTTCAGCCGCGCGGGCACGCCCGCCTTGCGGAAATACTTCTGCGCCAGCACGTCGGCGGCGACCTGCGACCAGCCCTCCGGTACCTCCAACCCCTCCAGCCGGAACACGACCGTGCCATCGGGATTGCGGATCTCGGATGTCGTGGTGCTGAAGGCCAGATCGCCGTAAGCACCTTGCGCCTCACGGGTGAATTTGCGTTCGATTCTCATGGTCGGTTCCCTCGTGCTGTCGTCCGGTGCTCCGGCGCCCCGCGCCAGCGCACGACCTCGCCGCGCGGCTGCAACAGCGTGCAGTCGCAGTGGTGGCGCGTGCCTCTGGATGATGGGGGTTCCACCACATGTGGTGGGCCGTTCTGTTCTGCACACAAATAAGCCGGATTCGGCGGTGCGCGTCAAACGACCTTTTCACAAAATGTGGTGTTTGTTCGCTTGACGCCCACAAGAACGGCGACCGACTCAAAAGCTTCACAAAGCGTTAAGGGACGATGGCGGCGTTAACGCCCTCAGCCCGTCAGGTTGCAAGCCACAGCACAAGCCCCGGAAAGGCCAGCAACAATCCCACGCGCACCAGGTCTGCAACGATGAAGGGCGCCACCCCGCGATAGGTCACGCCAAGCGGAACATCGCCCGCCAAGCGGTTGATCAGGAACAGGTTCAACCCGACCGGCGGCGTGATCAGCCCGATTTCCACCACGATCAGCGCAAGAATGCCGAACCAGATCGCCGTGCCTTCGGCCCCCAGCCCGAAATCGAGCCCGGCCACGATGGGAAAGAACACCGGGATCGTCAGCAGAATCATGCTCAGGCTGTCCATGACGCAGCCAAGCGCAAGATAGATGACCAGCATCGCCACAAGCACGACCATGGGGGACGCCCCTTGCCCCGCGACCCACCCGGCCAGCGCCTGTGGCGCCTGCGTGAACGCAAGGAACGTGTTGAACATCTGCGCACCCAGCAGGATGGCAAAGATCAGCCCCGTCGCCAGGGCCGTCTCCAGCACCGCGTCGCGCATGTCGCGCCATGTCAGCCCGCCGGTCAGCACGGCGGCCAGCACGGTCGCCACGACCCCTACCGCCGCCCCTTCGGTGGGCGTGAACAGGGCCTGCACGCCGGGGCGCACCCAGTTCCAGTCGCCCACGATCCCGCCCATCACCAGCGCGAAGATCGCCACCACCGGCCAGACCTGCACCAGGGCCGCCAGCCGTTCGGCGCGCGGCGGCTTGGGGCTGCGCGGGGCGGCCGCCGGGTCGCGCCAGACCACGACGCGCACCGCCAGCATGTAGCCCGCCACCGCCAGCGCGCCGGGCACCAGCGCCGCCGCGAACATCTTGACGATGTTCTGTTCGGTCAGGATCGCATAGAGCACCAGCACGATCGACGGCGGAATGAGAATGCCCAGCGTGCCCCCCGCCGCCAGAACCCCCGTCGCCAGCCCGTCCGCGTAGCCGCGCGCGCGCAATTCCGGCAAGGCCACCTGCCCCATGGTCGATGCGGTGGCCAGCGACGATCCGCACACGGCACCGAACCCCGCGCAGGCCCCCACGGATGCCAGCGCCATACCCCCGGACCGATGCCCCACCAGCGCCGCCGCCGCGCGAAAGAGCGCGGCACTCATCCCCGACTTGGACGCCACCTGCCCCATGAGCAGGAACATCGGCACGATGGACAAAGAATAGCTGGCGAAGGTGTCGTAACTCAGGGTCTTGAGCTGGCTCAGCGCCGCGTTGGGCGCACCCAGCACGATCCACGTGCCGAAGAACCCGGTCAGCCCCATCGCCGCCGCGATCGGCAGCCGCAGGAAGATCGCCGTCAGCATCGCGGCGAAGCCCGCCAGCGCAAGGGTCAGGCCGCTCATTCTGCCACGGGCTCCCGCCCGACCGCGACCCAGCCCGCACTGCGCCACACCGTATAGCCGCAGACCACGACCAGCCAGACCGCGCCGATCAGCGACAGACCGTAAGGGATCCAGACCTCCAGTTGCAGCTCATAGGTCGTCTCGGCAAAGAACGGCGGCGGCCCCATCCCCAGCGCCGCCCGAAACTCCGGCCCGCCATGGGGAAACCGCTCCCCGAACGCCCGCGCCAGTTGCACCGCCACCGCCCCCGCACAGACCGTCAACGCAAGATTGCCCAGCAATCCCAGCGCCGCATGGACCCGCGCCCCGAGCCGTTCCGACAGGATGTCCACGGTGACATGCGCGCGCCGCATCTGCGCCAGCGGCAGCGACCAGAACACCGCCAGCGCGCAGCCGATCTGCACCAGTTCGAAATCGCCCCGCACCGGCGCGAGCCCCATGCCCGACAGCGCGCGCCCCACGACCGACACCACCGTCACGCCGGCCATGGCCGCCAGCACGATGCCGCCCGCCAGCGCGAAGCCCTGCGACACCCCGTCGATCACGCGCCCGATCCGGGGCTCTGTCCCTGCCGCGACCGCCATGCCCTGCCGTCTCCTTCATCGCTGCACGACCCCTAGCCCGGTCCGCGCGCCGTCCGCAACGGCGAACATAAGCCGCGTCGCTTGACCGTCTCGCTTCGACGCGCCATAGCCGACGCAGGTCTTACAGGGTTTGCCATGCTGCGCGGATTGTACAACTGGACGATGGGACTGGCCGAAAGCCGCTACGCCATCTGGGCGCTGGCCGCGGTGGCCTTCGTGGAAAGCTCGGTCTTTCCGATCCCGCCCGACATCCTGATGATCCCCATGATCCTCGCCGCCCCGCGCCGCGCCTGGCTGATCGCGGGCGTCGCCACCGTGGCGTCGGTGCTGGGGGGTCTGCTGGGCTACTACATCGGCTGGGGTCTCTTCGAAAGCGTCGGCCGCCCGGTGCTCGAATTCTACGGCAAGGACGCCTATTTCGACGACTTCTCCGCCCGCTACAACGCATGGGGCGCATGGGCCGTGCTGATCGCGGGTGTCACACCCTTCCCCTACAAGGTCATCACGATCATGTCGGGCGCCACCGGCCTGTCGCTGACCGTGTTCATGGTGGCCTCCGTCCTCGCGCGCGGGCTGCGCTTCTTCATCGTCGCGGCCCTGTTGTGGAAGTACGGCGCGCCCATCCGCGACTTCATCGAACGTCGCCTCGGCCTGATGTTCACGCTGTTCTGCATCCTGCTGGTCGGTGGCTTCTACGCGGTGAAATTCCTGTGACGAAACAGACCCCGCCAGCCCTGCCCGCCCGCCGCCTCGCCCTCGTGGCGGGTGCGGGGTCGGCCGTGGTGCTGGCGGCGGCCTTCGCGTTCCAGCACATCGGCGGTCTTGCACCCTGCCCGCTGTGCCTGTGGCAGCGCTGGCCGCACGCGGTGGCGGCATTGCTCGCCGCAACCCTCGTGCTGGCCCCGGCGGCGTGGCACCGCCCGCTGATGGCCCTCGGCGCGCTCTCGGCACTGGTCGCGGCGGCGCTCGGCATCTATCACGCCGGCATCGAACAGCGCTGGTGGCCCGGCCCCACGTCCTGCACGGGCGGCGGTTCGGGCCTGTCGGGGCTGTCCGGCGCGGACCTTCTGGACATGTCCGCGCCTGTCGCCGTCGTCATGTGCGACGACATCCCCTGGGCCTTCGCCGGTCTGTCCATGGCGGGCTGGAACGCCGTGCTGTCGCTTGGCCTGGCCGTGCTCTGGCTTGCCGCGCGGCGCGGTTCAGCCGGTCCGGTCAGTGCAAGGTGAACTCACCGACCACGTTGCGCCACGCGCCGGGTGCGATCATCTTGCGATGGGTGAAGCGCACCGAATGGAGCGGCCCGTCGATTTCCTTGCGCCAGTAGTCGATGAACTCGAACAGGCGGGGGTGGTCGGGGGCGATGTCGTAATCCTGCCAGACGAAGGTGTTCAGCACGTTGCGATAATCGGGCATCCGGTAGAACATCTCGGCGGTGGTCAGTCCGTAACCCTTCAACATCAGTTCTGTTTCGCGGTGGTCCATGGCGATCCTTTCCTGTATCGGTCGGATCAGGATGCCCGAGTCGTCTGAATAATCAATAACCACAGTATGTTAGCACTCCATCCACGCGGCTGATGATGGTTTCGTGACGCTTGGGTTGCCCCCGCCGAAACCCCGGTGATATACCCGGGGGATCAACGGGCAGAGCAGCACAACCGCAAGGGCGAAGCACTTGAACGACACGCCGGAACCACCCGAAAACGATAGCGAAATTCCCAAAGGCCCGGCCGCCGCGCCGCACAGCCCCACGATTTCCATCGCCGACGAGATGAAGGCGTCGTACCTTGATTACGCCATGAGCGTGATCGTGTCGCGCGCGATCCCCGACCTGCGCGACGGCCTGAAACCTGTGCATCGGCGTATTCTTTACGCAATGCACGAAACCGGCAACACCCACGACAAGCCCTACCGCAAATCGGCGCGGCCCGTGGGCGACGTGATGGGCAAATACCACCCGCACGGCGATTCCGCGATCTACGACGCGCTGGTGCGGATGGCGCAGGATTTCTCCATGTCGCTGCCGCTTCTGGACGGCCAGGGCAACTTCGGGTCCATGGACGGCGACAACGCCGCCGCCATGCGCTACACCGAGGTCCGCATGGACAAGCCCGCAGGTGCCCTGCTCGCGGACATCGACAAGGACACGGTCGATTTCCAGGACAATTACGATGGCAAGGACCGCGAACCGTCGGTCCTGCCCGCGCGCTTTCCCAACATGCTGGTCAATGGCGCGGGCGGCATCGCGGTCGGCATGGCCACCAACATCCCGCCCCACAATCTGGGCGAGGTGATCGACGCCACGCTGGCGCTCATCGACAACCCGGACCTCGACAGCATCGACCTGATGCAATGGGTGCCCGGCCCCGATTTTCCCACCGGCGGGCTGATCCTCGGGCGGTCCGGCGCGCGCAAGGCCTATCTCGAAGGGCGCGGCAGCGTCATCATCCGCGCGAAAACCCATATCGAGGAGTTGCGCAAGGACCGCTTCGCCATCGTTCTGGACGAAATCCCCTACCAGGTGAACAAGGCGTCCATGATCGAAAAGATCGCCGATCTGGTGCGTGAAAAGCGGCTCGATGGCATCGCCCATGTGCAGGACGAATCCGACCGGGTGGGCGTGCGCGTGGTGATCGAACTCAAACGCGACGCGACGCCCGATGTGGTGCTGAACCAGCTTTTCCGTTTCACGCCGATGCAGACCTCCTTCGGCTGCAACATGCTGGCACTGAACGGCGGTCGGCCCGAACAACTGACCCTGCGCCGGTTCCTGTCCGCCTTCATCGAATTCCGCGAACAGGTCGTCGCCCGCCGCACCGCCTATGAACTGCGCCGCGCGCGCGAACGCTCCCACGTGCTCTGCGGGCTCGCCGTCGCGGTCAGCAACGTGGACGAAGTCGTCGCCACCATCCGCGCCTCCGCCGACGCCGCCGAGGCCCGCGCCAAGCTGATGGAACGCCGCTGGCCCGCGCTGGACATCGCCGATTACATCCGCCTGATCGACGATCCCAGCCACACCATGAACGACGACGGCACCTATTACCTGTCGGAAACCCAGGCCCGCGCCATCCTCGAGCTGCGCCTGCAACGCCTGACGCAACTGGGTGTCAAGGAAGTCACCGACGAACTGGAAGACCTTGCCGCGAAGATCACCGATTACCTCGCCATCCTGCGCTCGCGCGAGCGCGTCATGGACATCATCTCCACCGAACTGCGCGAGGTGCGGGAGGCCTTCGCCGTCCCGCGCCGCACGGAAATCGTCGACTGGTCCGGCGACATGGAAGACGAAGACCTGATCGAACGCGAAGACATGGTCGTCA
This sequence comes from Meridianimarinicoccus sp., assembly GCA_036770665.1. Classification (GTDB taxonomy): domain Bacteria; phylum Pseudomonadota; class Alphaproteobacteria; order Rhodobacterales; family Rhodobacteraceae; genus Meridianimarinicoccus. The sequence goes on along the minus strand of DAIPIS010000020.1, from coordinate 975 downwards.
CCGTCACCCAGTCCGGCTACATCAAGCGCACGCCCTTGGCCGAATTCCGCGCCCAGAAACGCGGCGGCAAGGGCCTTGCGGGGATGAACATGAAGGACGACGATGTCGTCACGACCCTGTTTGTCGCCAACACCCACACGCAGCTTCTGTTTTTCACCACCGACGGCATGGTCTACAAGATCAAGACATGGCGCCTGCCCCAGGGCGGGCGTGCGTCCCGCGGCAAGGCCTTGGTGAACGTGCTGCCCATCGCGGCGGGCGTGGGCGTCGCCGCGATCATGCCGGTGGACGTGCCCGAAGCCAAATGGGGCGACATGCAGATCGTCTTCGCCACCTCCGCTGGCACCGTGCGCCGCAACGCGCTGTCGGATTTCACCAACGTCATGCGCAACGGCAAGATCGCCATGAAGTTCGAGGACGAGAACGCCGATACCCGCCTCATCAACGCGCGCATCTGTTCGCCCGACGACGACGTGATGCTCGTGACCCGCCTGGGCCGCGCCATCCGCTTTCCCACGACCGACGTGCGGGTGTTCAACTCCCGCGCGTCGCTGGGCGTGCGCGGTATCCGGCTCGCCAAGGGGGACGAGGTCGTGTCCATGTCCACCATCCGCCATTTCGACGCGACGCCGGGGGAACGCGCCGCCTATCTCAAGATGCGCCGCGCGGTCGAAGGCATGGTGGACGAACCCGAACGCGACGAAGACGACGAAGCCGTCGCCGAAGAAGCCCTGTCCCAGGACCGCTACGCCGAAATGTCCGCCGCCGAACACCTGCTGGTGACGATCACCGCGAACGGCGCGGGCAAGCTCAGCTCATCCCACGACTATCCCGTGCGCGGGCGCGGCGGCATGGGCGTGGCGGCCATGGACCGCGCCATGCGCGGCGGCCCGATCGTGACCAGCTTCCCCGTGGAACTGGACGACCAGATCATGCTCGCCACCTCCACCGGCCAGTCGATCCGCTGCCCCGTCA
>DAIPIS010000156.1:0-5319 GCA_036770665.1 Meridianimarinicoccus sp. | reverse complement strand
TTTATCCCCGAAAACAACCAGCAGCACCGCCACCAACCATCCCCGGAACCCAACAGAACGTCGCCGCCCCGCCGGTGAAGGGGTGTTTAGACAGACCCCCGCAGAGTCGCAAGCGCTTTTTGTGCCGTGACCCGCAATTTTTGTGGATATCTGAAATATATCTATGTATCAGTTACTTAGGCAGTGATTTCTGGGCGCTTCCCCTGCCCGGCGCGCTTTCCCCAAGGTCATTCTGCCGGTGCCAGCCGCGCCCGCCGCAGCCTCACACGCAGCGCCAGAAGCATCCCGGTCGCGGCAAGATACACAAGCGGTTCGACCTGCCAGCCTTTCGCCTGCATCACGAAATGCACCGCCCCAAGGCCCACCGCCACATAGGTGAGCCTGTGCAGCCGCCGCCATTGCAGGCCGCCCAGCCACCGCACCGCCCGGTCGCTGGACGTCAGCGCCAGCGGCACAAGACACGCGAATCCCGCCATCCCCACGGTGATGTACGGCCGCTTCACGATGTCCGCCCAGACCCGCGCCAGCGTTTGCACATCGAGCACCGCCCAGACCGCCAGGTGCGCCGCAATGAATGCAAAGGCCACCAGCCCCAGCGCCCGCCGATACCGGATCGCGTTGATCCCCGCGAAACGGCGAAGCGGCGTCACGCACAGCCCCGCGAGAAGGACCTGCAGCCCGATCAACCCATAGCGGTGTTCCAGCGCCTTGATCGGCTCCGGCCCCAGCCCACCCGTCGCCCCCAGCCAGAACAGCCACGGGATCGGCGCCAACCCCAGCACGTAGACCGGCCAGACCGGCCACCGCCGCAACGCCCCGTTGACCCGGTCCCGCATCAGAACTGCGCGCGCAGGTCCATGCCCGCATAGAGCGCCGCGACCTCGTCCTCGTAGCCGTTGAACATCAGCGTCGGCTCGCGCCCCGCGAACAGCCCGCCGCCCACGCGCCGTTCGGTCGCCTGGCTCCAGCGGGGGTGATCCACTTCGGGGTTCACGTTGCTGTAGAAGCCGTATTCACGCGGCGCGATCGTGTTCCAGCTCGTCTCGGGCTGTTCGGCCACCAGCGACATCCGCACGATCGACTTGATCGACTTGAACCCGTACTTCCACGGCACCACCAGCCGGATGGGCGCACCGTTCTGCTTGGGCATCGGTTGCCCGTAAAGCCCCGTCGCCATCAGCGTCAGCGGATGCATCGCCTCGTCCAGACGCAGTCCTTCGCGGTAGGGCCACGGAATCACCGGCGACCGGGTGCCCGGCATCTCCTCCGGGCGGTACAGCGTCTCGAACGCCACGTATTGCGCGCCGGGCTGCACGCCCACCCGGTCCAGCAGGTGGCGCAGTTCGAACCCGGTCCAGGGAATCACCATCGACCACGCCTCCACGCAGCGGAAGCGATAGATCCGGTCCTCCATCGGCATCCCGTCCACGACCTCGGCCAGCCCGTAGCTTCCGGGCCGGTCCACCATGCCACCGATCTCGATCGACCACGGTTCGGTGGTCATCGCCCCCGCATACCGCTTCGGGTCTTCCTTCCCGGTGCCGAACTCGTAGAAATTGTTGTAGCTGGTGATATCCTCGAAGCTGTTGGGCTCCAGCCCGGAACCGTCCGTCACTGCCCCTGCGCGCCGCGCCGCACCCAGCGCCAGCGCACCGGCCATCAGGCGGCGCCGATTGAGAAACAGGTGCTCCGGGGTCACATCGCCCGGGCCGGGCTGTCGAACAGGTCTGCGCATCGTCGCCTCCAATGTTTCCCAAAGGATAGCCCCGCGCGCGCGCCGCACAATACCCGCGCCATCACGCCTGCGTCACGCCACCGCGCGTGCCGGTTCCGGGAACAGCGCATCCATGCGGATCGACCGGCCGTTGGGCTGAACCAGCCGCACATGCGCCCGGGTCATCTTGCGCGGGTCGCCCACCCCCACCGAATGGGCGATCATCTCCACGTCGCGCACGATGGCGGTCGCGTAATGGGCAACGCGGGCGTACTTGTCCGCCACCACCAGCCCCTTCTGCAACCGCGGGTCATGGGTGGTGATCCCGGTGGGACAGGTGTTGCGGTTGCACTTCAACGCCTGGATGCAGCCCAGCGCGAACATGAACCCCCGCGCCGAGGTGACGAAATCCGCCCCCGACGCCAGCGCCCAGGCCACGTCGCCCGGATTGACCAGTTTCGCGCTCGCGATCACGCGGATGCGGTCGCGCAGCCCGTATTCGTGCAGCATGTCCACCGCGCGCGGCAGCGCATCGCGGATCGGCATCCCCACCAGATCCATCAGCGGCATGGGCGACGCGCCGGTGCCGCCCTCCCCGCCGTCGATGGTGATGAAATCCGGCGCGCTTCCCTCGCCCCGCGCGTTGATCGTCTCGAACAATTCGCGCAGCCCGTCCACCGACCCGATGCACATCTTGACGCCCACCGGCTTGCCGGTCACGTCGCGCACATGGCCGATGAAATCCAGCAACTCCTCCCAGTTGTGGACCTCCACGTGGCGGTTGGGCGAATGGCTGGTCTCCCCCACCGGAATACCCCGCACCGCCGCGATGTCCGGCGTGACCTTCGCGGCGGGCAGGATGCCGCCCTTGCCGGGCTTGGCGCCCTGGCTCAGCTTGATCTCGAACATGCGGACCTGCTCATGCGCGGCCACGTCGCGCAGCTTGTCGTCGTCCAGCCGCCCGTCGGGCGTGCGAACGCCGTATTTCGCCGTGCCGATCTGAAAGACGATGTCGCATCCCGGCTCCAGATGGTGGCGCGAGACACCCCCTTCGCCGGTGTTCAGCCAGATCCCGGCCTCCTTGGCGCCCCGCGCCAGCGCGCTCACCGCCGGGGCCGAAATCGCCCCGTAACTCATGCCCGAGATGTTGAAGAACGACCGCGCCACATACGGCACGCGCGCCCCCGGCCCGATCATCAGCGGGGCCGCCGGCGCGGCTTCCTCGTCCAGCGGCGGAAAGGACGAGTTGACGAAGATCGGCGTGCCCACCACGTCAAGGCTGCGTGTGGACCCGAAGGCGATGGTGTTCTCCCGGCCCGACGACGCCTGTTCGACCCAGCCGCGCTGCGCCCGGTTGAACGGCATCTCCTCCCGGTCCATGGCAAAGAAATACTGGCGGAAGAACTCGCCCAGATTGGTGAACAGGTGCCGGAAACGCCCGATCACCGGGTAATTGCGCCGGATCGCATCGCGGGTCTGCACCCGATCGACGATGAACAGCACCACCACCAGCACCAGGGCCAGCCCCACCGCCAGCACAAGCCCGAGCCCCAGAAGATAAAGACCGCGTTCCAGAATTTCCATGCACGTTCCCCCGCAGCACATCGGCACTGCGCCATGGAACCTTGCCACCGCACAAGTGAATTTACGGTAACTGAAACCGGCCGGTCACATCGGCTCAAGACAACTTGACTGGACGGCCCGCACATCCGGCGCTTAGCCCGGCTGCCCCTCGCGTCAAGGGCCCCGGCCACGAACAGCCCCCGCTGCATCCCCGGAAATCACCCCTACCTGTTCAACGGGGCAAATGCCCGCCCCCGACACACACCGGAGGACACCATGTTCAACAAGACCCTCATCGCAGTCGCAACCGCCACCGTTCTCGCTGGCCCGGCCTTTGCACAGGACGCCGACATCGTGGATACCGCCGTCGCGGCAGGTTCGTTTGAAACGCTGGTCGCCGCCGTGACCGCCGCCGATCTGGTGGACACGCTCAAGGGCGAAGGCCCGTTCACGGTCTTCGCACCGACCGATGACGCCTTCGCGCTGCTGCCCGAAGGCACCGTGCCCACCCTGCTGGAAAACATTCCCCAACTGACCGGCGTGCTGACCTACCATGTCGTGCCCGGCCGCGTGATGGCCGCCGACCTGACCGATGGCATGACCGTGACTACCGTGCAGGGCGACACCATCACCATCGGCACCACCGACGGCGTCACCGTGAACAACGTGAACGTCATCCAGGCCGATATCGAAGCCAGCAATGGCGTGATCCACGTGATCGACGGCGTCCTGCTGCCCGGCATGTGATCGCGGCGCGTGCGGCCCACGCGGGTCGCGCGCACCCGGCACCACCCCGAACCCGGCCCCCGTGGCCGGGTTTTTCACGCCCGCGGCGGATCTTTCCGCGACCGGGCGAAACTTCCGGTCCCCGCCCTGCGTGACTTCATCGGCCAACACGGGTCATGGACACCACCACAGGGGAAAGACATGCACATGCGCACGATCTTCGCGGCGACCACCGTCGCCACACTCGGCCTTGCGACCGCAGGGCAGGCCAAGGTTCTGAACTACGAGGCGATCCTGAACGACCTCAGCAACCTTGGCGGCTCCGGAACCGCCAACCTGACGCTCGACACGATGACGAACATGCTCGACGTGACGATCATGGGCCGGGGCTTCGCGCCCAACATGCTGCACGTCCAGCATATTCACGGGCGCTTCAACGACGACGGATCGGTGCGCGACACCGTTTCGCCCACGCTCGCCTCCGCCGACGCCAACGGCGACGGTGTGATCCAGTTGCTCGAAGGCGTGCCGTTCTACGGCCCCATCGTCATGTCGCTGTTCGACGAAACCGCGACCGACAACGGCTTCATGGGCTTTCCGAACGTCACGGACGAAGTCTACGGCACCTTCACCTTCAACGCGTCCTACGACCTGAACACCACCACCGCTTTCGCGGGCATGTTCGGCGTGGATGACCTGCTGCCGCTGGACCAGCGCGAAATCGTCATCCATGGCGCGTTCCTGTCGCCGATGCTGGGCGGCGTGGGCAACGAAGCCGCCGACGACCCGCTGTTCAAGTTCGGCGGCTATTCCGCCTTCGTGCCCGTGGCCGCCGGTGAAATCCGGCTGGTCGACGGCGGCATGGCCATGGCCCCCGTGCCCCTGCCCGCCGCGGGCTGGCTCATGGTCGCGGGCATCGGCGGTCTGGCCGCCCTGCGCCGCCGCAAGACCGCCTGACCTCACCGCAAAAGGGCGCCCCGCGGGGCGCCCTTCCCTCATCCCGAAACCGCCCCCGGCAGACGTCAGTGCACCACGGCGTCCTCGGGCTTGGCGCGGTTCGTGGCCGCCACCCGGTCCCCGATGATCAGCCCGTCCGCCCCCGCGCTCACCGGCACCACGGCCCCGTCGCGCACATCGCCCGCCAGGATCATCTCGGCCAGCGGATCCTGCAACGCCCGCTGGATCACCCGCTTCAGCGGCCGCGCCCCGAACACCGGGTCATAGCCTTCGTCGGCCAGCCACCTGCGCGCCGCATCGTCCACCGTCAGCGCGATCTTGCGCGCCACCAGCCGCCGGTCGAGCCGCGCCAACTGGAT
>DAIPIS010000019.1:2871-22478 GCA_036770665.1 Meridianimarinicoccus sp. | reverse complement strand
ACAGGATGTTGTGCAGCGCGTGCCCGAACTCGTGAAACAGCGTCCGCGCATCGTCGTATGACAAAAGCGCCCGGTCCCCGGCCGCGGGCTTGGAGAAATTGCAGACATTCAGCACGATGGGCCGCCGGTCGCCGCCCTGTTTGCGCTGGCTGCGCATCGTCGAACACCACGCCCCCGACCGTTTCGATCCGCGCGCGAAATAATCCCCCACGAACAACGCCATATGACGCCCGTCGCGGGTCACGTCCCAGGCGCGGGCGTCCGGATGGTGCAGCGGCACGTCCACCGGCGTGAAGGTCAGACCGAACAGCCGGTGCGCCGTGTCGAAGGCCGCGTCGATCATCCGGTCAAGCTGCAGGTACGGCTTCAATTCGCCTTCATCGAGGTCGTGTTCCGTCTTGCGCCGCTTTTCGGCGTAGTAATGCCAGTCCCACGGCTCCAACGGCCCGTTGATCCCGTCCGCCGCCATCAGCGCTTCGAGTGCCGCCGCATCGGCCTCCGCGCGCGCGCGGGCCGGGTGCCAGACCGCCATCAGCAGATCGCGCACGGCACCGGGGGTCGCGGCCATTTCGGTTTCCAGCTTGTAGGCCGCGAAACTGTCATACCCCAGCAACGCCGCGCGTTCGGCGCGCAGGGCAAGAGTTTCCTGCGCGATCTGGCGGTTGTCGGCCTCCGCCCCGTTGGCACCGCGCGACACATAGGCCGCGTAAGCCCGCTGCCGAAGGTCGCGGCGCGGCGAGAATTGCAGGAACGGCGTGATGAGCGACCGCGACAGGGTGATGACCGGACCGTCCATGCCCCGTTCGTTCCCCGCCGCGCGCGCCGCAGCCTTCAGGAACCCCGGAAGACCGTCCATGTCATCCTCGGACAACGCCATCGTCCAGCCGCGTTCATCGGCCAGAAGGTTCTGGCCGAACTGCGTCCCCAGTACCGCAAGTCGTTCCTTGATCGCGGACAGCCGGTCGCGCGCAGCACCTTCCAGTTGCGCGCCCGCCCGCACGAAGCCGCGGCGGGTCAGCATCAGAAGCCGCTCCTGCTCCGCCGTCAGCCCCAGATCGCCGCGCCGCGCCCACAGGTCGTCGATCCGCGCGAACAACGCCGCATTCATCGTGATCTCGGACCCGTAGGCCGCCAGCTTCGGCGAGAATTCCCGCATCAGCGCTTCGCGCGCATCGTCGGAGTCGGTGCCCGACAGGGTGAAGAACGCGCCCAGAACCGCGTTCAGCCGGTCGTCCGCGACCTCCAGCGCCTCGATGGTGTTGGCGAAGGTCGGTGCATCCCGGCTGTCGGCGATGGCCGCGATCGCGCGGCGCCCCTCCGTCAGGGCCGCATCGACCGCTGGGCCGAAATCGGCATTGGTCAGATCGGCGAAGGGCGGAAGGCCGTACGGCGTCGTCCAGTCGTTCAGCAGCGGGTTGGTCATGATGGCTCCATCGGTATTTACCGGGATATAGGTTCAGCTGGTCGCGCCGCAAACCGCACAATCCGGTCGGCACGCGGCATGAATGCCACGGCTTTCGCCCTCCAACGCATCGAAGATCACCAGCCGACCGATGAGCGGCGTGCCCGCACCCGCGATCAGCTTGACCGCCTCGGCAGCCATCATGGACCCCACGACGCCGGGCAAGGGGCCGATCACCCCGGCCTCGGCGCAGGAGGGCGCGCTGCCGGGTGCCGGGGCCTGCGGGAACACGCAGGCATAGCACGGCCCGCCGCGCGACGGCGCATAGACGCCGACCTGCCCTTCCCACTGGGCGATGGCACCGGATACCAGCGGCACGCCCGCCGCGACGCAGGCCCGGTTCACCATGTCCCGCGTGTCGAAATTGTCCGACCCGTCGATCACCAGGTCGTAGTCCCCCGCCAGTTCCGCCGCGATGTCGGGCGTAAGCCTGCGATTGTAGCATCGGACCGTCACGAGGGGGTTCAGCCGCGCCATGGCATCGCGGGCCGCGAACACCTTGGGTCGGCCGATGTCGTCGGTGCCGAAGATCACCTGCCGTTGCAGATTCGACAGCGACACCGTGTCGTCGTCGATCACCCCGATCATCCCCACGCCCGCTGCGGTCAGGTATTGCAGCACGGGCGCCCCCAGCCCACCGGCACCGATCACCAGCACCCGCGCGCGGCGCAGTGCCCGCTGCCCCGGCCCACCCAGTTCGCGCAGCATGATGTGGCGCGCGTAACGATCAAGCTCCGCGTCGGTCAGCGGGCCGTCGCCAGCAGGTTCGGGCGCGGCGGGCGGCGTGTCGTCGGGCGCGCGGTTCTCGGGCCGAACCAGCGCGCGCAGGCGCTGCAAGCCCAAGGAATAGAGAAATCCAAGTCCCACCAGTGCCCCGAGCGCGAGCCAGTTGCCGGCCGATCCACCCAGCATGGCGCGCAACCCCGACCCCCGCGGCAGCACCACAAGCAGGGCCACGATCAACACATAGAGCAGCCCGATGAGCAGCCAGCGCGCCTGCCGTGGCGCGCCCATCTTCCAGCCGATGCCCCAGATCAGGGCCGACATCGCGAGGAACAGCGTCATCGGGCGCGCCCCGTGGACCCGAAGCCGCCCGCCCCGCGCGCGGTGTCATCCAGCCCATCGACCACGGCAAAGGCAGCGCGCAGGACCGGGGTCACGACCATCTGCGCGATCCGGTCGCCATGGGCGATGGTATAGGCCGCGTCGCCGCCGTTCTGCACGATCACGCCCACCGGGCCGCGATAATCGCTGTCGATGGTGCCGGGGCTGTTGGGGAGCGTCAGCCCATGTCTCAGCGCCAGACCGGACCGGGGGCGCAGTTGCACTTCGAACCCGTCGGGGATCGCCATGCGCAATCCGGTTGGCACCAGCGCCCGCGCACCAGGGGCCAGCGTCAGGCCGCTCGCACGCTGGTCTTCGGGCAGGTTCGCCTGCAGGTCCGCGCCCGCCGCCCCCGCCGTGGCATAGGATGGCAGCGGCAGGCTGCGGTCGGCATCCTCGGTCCAACTCAGGCGGATCAGCGGGTCGGTCATGCGAGCGCCTCGGCGATGCGATGGGCAAGACGGCGGGCGACCTCGGGTTTCGGCAGGCGCGGCCAGTCCTCCGATCCTTGGTCCGTGATCAGGGTGACCGCGTTGTCCGCGCCGCCCATGATGCCGGTGCCGGGCGACACGTCATTGGCGACGATCCAGTCGCAGCGCTTGCGCGCGCGTTTCGCGGTCGCGTGGTCGCTGACCCGTTCGGTTTCCGCCGCAAAGCCCACGACCAGCCGGGGGCGGCCCGGCCCCATCCGCGCCACGGTGGCGAGGATATCGGGGTTTTCGGTGAATTGCAGCATGGGCGGCGCGCCGGTGCCGTCCTTCTTCATCTTCTGCGGCTGCGGCTCCGCCATGCGCCAATCGGCGACGGCGGCGGCGAAAACGGCGGCATCTGCGGGAAGGGCGGCCTGTACGGCGACCAGCATCTCCTGTGCCGTCTCCACCGGGATGACGGTCACGCCCGGCGGCGGGGGCACCGTGGCAGGGCCGGTCACGAAGCTGACCCGCGCGCCCAGATCGGCCAGCGCCGCCGCGACCGCCGTGCCCTGCGCGCCCGACGACCGGTTGGCGATGTAGCGCACGGGGTCGATGGGTTCGTGGGTCGGCCCCGACGTGACGATGACGTGCCGACCGGCCAGCGGACCCGGCACGGTGTCGCCAAGTGCCGCGCGGATCGCGTCAAGGATCGCCATTGGTTCGGACATGCGCCCTTTGCCGTATTCGCCACAGGCCATGTCACCATCGTCCGGCCCGATCACCGCGATCCCGTCCGCGCGCAGCGTCGCAAGGTTGCGTTGCGTCGCAGGGTGATGCCACATCCGCACGTTCATCGCGGGTGCGATCAGAACGCGCTTGTCCGTCGCCATCAGCAGCGTCGTGGCAAGATCATCTGCGTGACCGCCCGCCATCTTGGCCATCAAGTCCGCGGTGGCAGGGGCGACGACCACCAGGTCGGCCGACCGGCTGAGCTGGATATGGCCCATTTCGGCTTCGGCGGTCAGGTCGAACAGGTCGGTATGCACGGCGACCCCCGCCAGCGCAGACAGCGAGAGGGGGGTCACGAATTGCGCACCGGCCCGGGTCAGGACAGGGGTCACCATTGCGCCGTCGCGGCGCAGCAGGCGGATCAGTTCAAGACACTTGTAGGCCGCGATACCGCCACCCACGATCAGAAGTACCCGCTTGTCGGTCAGCATCCCGGCCCTCCTGTCCGGCCCGTCCGGCGCCTTGCCTGCTTAGGGTCAGGCGCGCGCGAACTCAACCGTCCTCGGTGCGCGCACGCAAGGCGGCGCAGGGATCGGGGCGTTCTGCTGGCGGGGTGACAAGCCACAGGTCGAAGGGTGGCGCATCGCGGGGCGTGCCATCGTCTTCGAGTTGCCCGAGCGACAGGACACGCACGTCCGGTGCGGCAAGCCGGAGCGCGGCAGGCATCCCCCAATCGGTGCGCGCGTGGCCCGACCCGGTGATCACCGCGACCGGGCCACCGGTTTCCGCGAGCGCCGTCAGCACCGTATCGGCGAACGCCGCATCCCGAAAGCGTTGCGCGGCCACCATGCCCGGCAGCATCTCAACCGGCAGCGCGTCGCAATGTGCCTCCGCCTGCATGGCCTCCCGCGCTGCTTGTTCGGGCTCGGGCAAGGCACGATCCAGCCCGAAACGGGCGGCGCCGCCGCCAAAGACCACCGCGGCACCATCTGAAAACACCGCGCCAAGCCTGTCGCGCGGCACCGCCATCCCATAGATACGCGCGTCGCCCACGGCGTCGAAGACCGGCTGATACATGGCGAAGTCCGGCCAGCCGGAGTCGTCCCACCCAAGGGCTTCGCCCAACGCCTGACCCGACACGTCGCGCGCATCGGCGACCTTCGCCTGATCAGCGTCGAGCATTTCGAACACGACCGCAGCCGGGCGCATCGCCTTCAGCGCCGTTGCCTGATTAAGGTGATGCGCGGGGTTGTCGTGAATTTCCCCAAGGATCACCACCTCGGCCTGTGGCAGTGCGCGAAGATCATCGGTCTGGATTTCCCGCGCCTCGAGGGCGGCACCGGCGAGACCCGCCAGTGCCGCAAGACCGATATCAGCCCAGAAACGCCTGAACCTCGGATGCGTGCGCGGACAGGCTCTTGCGCATCTTTCCGAAAGCCGCAGCTTCAAGCTGGCGAACACGCTCCTTGGACAGGCCAAGCTCCTGACCAAGGCTTTCAAGCGTTCGGGGTTCGTCCCGAAGCTTGCGTTCCCGCACGATGAAACGTTCACGTTCATTCAACTCCTGCATGGCGGCGAGCAACCAGTTGCGCAAGGTCGACAGGTCACGATCCTGTTCGACGATATCCTGTGCCTGCTGCGCGTCATCCTCCAGCGTCTCGATCCACTCGCGGCCTTCGTCCTCGGACGACTGCGTTGCATTGAGCGAATAGTCCGACCCCGAAAGCCGCCCTTCCATCATTTCCACGTCGTGCAGCGGCACGCCGACCTCTGTGGCGATCATCTGGCGCAACTGATGCTTGTCAAGCCGTTCGCCGCGCGCGTTCGCCTCCCGCTCCAGCCGCGCCTGGACCCGGCGCATGTTGAAGAACAGGGATTTCTGGCTGGACGTGGACCCGGTGCGCACCATCGACCAGTTGCGCATCACGTAGTCCTGGATGCTGGCCTTGATCCACCATACGGCATAGGTCGAAAACCGCACGCCGCGATCCGGGTCGAACTTGTCGGCGGCCTTCATCAGGCCCAGCCCCGCTTCCTGGATCAGGTCGTTCATCGGCGCGCCATAGCGCTTGAACTTCGCCGCCATGGAAATCGCAAGCCGCATGTATGCCGTGATCAGCCGATGCAGCGCGGCCTCGTCGCGATGATCCCGCCATGCGTAGGCGAGCTTCAGTTCGGTTTCAGCGTCGAGAAGCTCTGCCTTCATCGCCCGACGCGACAAGGATTGATCTGCATATCCGTCCAGTGCCATTGGTGCTAACTCCCGGTCTGATCGATGACGTGTCATGCCGTCTTGATGCAGGTGTTACGGGGGCCGAACGAAGGCGGATCAAAGATGAAGGATAAATTTTCGCTGCCGCCCTTGACCCTTGTCACAGGGGGTGCCGCGTCGGGCAAGTCGCGCCTGGCCGAAGCCCGCGTGCTGGGGTGCGGGCGTCCCCCCGTCTACATCGCGACAGCACAGGCCTGGGACGACGAGATGCGCGCCAAGATCGCCCGCCATCGCGCCCGACGGTCGGGCTGGCGCGACCTGGAAGCGCCGATCGACCTGCCCGGCGCGCTGTCCACCCTGACCCGCAACGAGGCTGCGCTGGTCGATTGCCTGACCTTGTGGCTGACGAACGTGATGCTGGCCGAGACCGATCAGCAGGCAGCCGAGGATGCGCTGTGCGGCGCCCTGTCCGCCAGTGCCGCACCCGTGGTCTGCGTGACGAACGAGGTCGGTCAGGGGATCGTGCCCGACAATGCGCTCGGGCGACGGTTCCGCGACGCGCAAGGGCGGCTCAACCAGCGGATCGCGGCGCAGGCCGACTGCGTGGTGGCGGTGATCGCCGGGCTTCCGCTCGTGCTCAAGGGGGCGGCATGGGCGTGACGCGGTTCTGGTGGGTGCGCCATGGGCCGACCCACGCGAAAACGATGATCGGCTGGACCGATCGGCCCGCCGATCTGTCGGACCTTGCGGCACTGGATCGGCTGTCGGCCCACCTGCCGCCGACCGCCCCGGTGATCTCGTCGGACCTGACCCGGGCGGTGGCGACGGCCGATGCGATCGCGGGCAACCGGCCACGCCTGCCCCACGACCCCGACCTGCGCGAGCTGCATTTCGGTGCATGGGAGGATCGCAGCTTCGCCGACATCGACGCGGAAACGCCAGACTTGATCCGTGCGTTCTGGGAACGGCCGGGTCCCACGCGCGCCCCCGGCGGCGAAGGCTGGCATGACCTGTCCGCACGGGTGACCCGCGCGGCGGACCGGTTGCTGGGAACGGCGCCGGATGTGATCGTCGTGGCCCATTTCGGCGCGATCCTGTGCCAGATCGAACGCGCGACCGGCCAGACCACGACCGAGGTCTTCGCCCAGACCATCGACAACCTGTCGGTCACGGTCGTGACCCATGACGCCGGGCGCTGGCATGCCGGGCCGATCAATCACATCGCCTGATCCGCACCGCGACCGCTGGCGTTAACGGTTCGGCAATCTCCCCGGCGTCAGGTAAGCCTTGGGTAACCATGGCATGTGGGACAGGTCCGGAATGATCGCGCGAGGCTTCACGGTGGCGTTCGAAGGGCTCGAGGCGCGCCTTGTCGAAGTGCAATGCGCCGTCACACCCGGCTTGCCCGCGTTCTCGATCGTCGGCCTGCCCGACAAGGCGGTGTCCGAAGCCCGGGACCGGGTGCGCACAGCACTTGGGGCCATGTCCATCGCGCTGCCGTCCAAGCGGATCACGGTGAACCTGTCACCCGCCGACCTGCCCAAGGAAGGCGCGCATTTCGACCTGCCCATCGCGATGGCGTTGCTGGCAGCGCTGCAGATCCTGCCCGCCGAGGATATCGCCGACACCGTGTCGCTGGGCGAGATGTCGCTGGACGGCACGCTGCTGCCGGTGCTGGGGGCGCTGCCTGCGGCGCTGGCGGCAGCGGAATGCGACCGGGCGCTGATCTGCCCAACCGCCTGCGGGCGCGAGGCCGCTTGGGTCGGGGCCGCGCGCGTGCTGGCGGCGGGATCGCTGGCCGAGGTCGTGCGCCATTTCACGGGGCAATCCCCTATCCTTGAGGCGACACCGGGCGAGGTCCATGTGGACCCGGCGGCCACCGACCTGCGCGACGTGAAGGGACAGGAACGCGCCAAGCGGGCGCTGGAAATCGCGGCGGCCGGGCGGCATCACATGCTCATGACGGGGCCACCGGGATCGGGCAAGTCGATGCTGGCCGCGCGCCTGCCGGGGCTCCTGCCGCCCCTGTCGGCGACAGAAGCGCTGGAAACCTCCATGGTCCATTCGCTGGCGGGGCTTCTGGACGAAGGCGGGATTTCGCGCACCCGCCCGTTCCGTCGCCCACACCACACGGCATCTGTGGCGTCCATCGTCGGCGGCGGCAAGGGCGCGAAACCCGGCGAGATCAGTCTGGCGCACAACGGCGTGCTGTTCCTGGACGAGTTGCCGGAATTTCCGCGCGGCGTGCTGGAAACCCTGCGCCAGCCGATCGAAACCGGCGATGTCGTGGTATCCCGTGCCAATGCCCATTGCCGGTATCCGGCGCGGTTCTTGCTGGTTGCGGCGGCGAACCCCTGCCGGTGCGGCTATCTCACCGATCCGGCACAGGCTTGCGTGCGTGCGCCGAAATGCGGGGCGGACTACATGGCGCGGGTGTCAGGGCCGCTGATGGACCGGTTCGACCTGCGCATCGAGGTGCCGCCGGTCGCTTTCCAGGACCTGGACCTGCCTTCGTCGGGGGATGACAGCGCGACCGTCGCCGCGCGGGTGGCCGCCGCGCGGGACGTGCAGGCCGACCGTTTCGCGGGCCATGACGGGATTCGCGTCAACGCCGATGCCGAAGGCGAACTTCTGGAACGGGTCGCCAGCCCAGACGCGGATGGGCGCGATCTGCTGACGCGGGCGGCGGAGCGGTTCAGCCTGACGGCGCGCGGCTATCACCGTGTGCTGCGGGTGGCGCGAACGATCGCCGATCTGGACGGGTCGGACCGATTGCGGCGCACCCACGTGGCCGAAGCACTGGGATACCGTCTCGTCGGATCGGGCTGACGCGCGCTCAGCCGTCCCGCGCAGCACAGCGCGCCTCGATCGCCTCCCACAGACCGGCGGTCATGTTGCGCCCGTCGAACCGCTCCATCTCCTGCAGGCCGGTGGGGGACGTCACGTTGATTTCCGTCAGCCTGTCGCCGATCACATCGATGCCCACGAACATCTGCCCGTGCGCGCGGAGCGTGGGACCGATTGCAGCACAGATCGCGTGGTCGCGCGCCGTCAGTTCGGCCTTCTCCGCACGGCCGCCGACATGCAGGTTCGACCGCGTCTCACCGCGCTGCGGGACGCGATTGATGGCCCCGACCGGCGCACCGTCGATCAGGATGATCCGCTTGTCGCCCGCCGTGATCGCGGGCAGGTATTCCTGCGCGATCATGGGTTCGCGGTTGATGGCCGTGAAGGTCTCGAACAATGCGTTCAGGTTGCGGTCCTCGGGCCCCAGCCTGAACACGCCGGCCCCGCCATTGCCGTAGAGCGGTTTGACGATGATGTCCCCATGACGCCCCTTGAAGGCGCGCAAAGCATCCAGGTCCCGCGCGATCAAGGTCGCCGGGATCAGGTCCGGAAACCGCAGGACCAGCAGCTTCTCGGGGAAATTGCGCACCCAGAACGGATCGTTCACCACGAGCGGCTTCGGATGCACGAGGTCGAGCAGATGCGTCGTCGTGATGTAACCCATGTCGAAGGGCGGGTCCTGCCGCAACCAGACCACGTCGAAATCGGTCAGCGGGCAGGACTCCGCCGGGCCGAGCGTGACGTGATCGCCCTTCAGACGCCGCAGGACCATCCCCTGGACCGTCGCCATGACACGGCCTTCATCGAATCGCAGTTGCCCCGGCGGGTAGAAGAACAGATCGTGCCCGCGCGCCTGCGCCTCTTCTGCGATGCGGAAGGTGCTGTCCGCATCGATGTTCACGTCCTGGATCGGATCCATCTGGAAGGCTACGCGCATCAACGGGGTCCTCTGGCCGACATACCCCGCATGCATGGCGAAAAGCGTCGCCGAACGCAACGCCGCCCGAAATCATGCAAACGCGTTTTCAATCACTTCGACACGTCCACGCATGTCGACGAGGGCAACATCGAACCGGCAGTCGACACCACAGGCACAGGCGTTCATCGCCAGATATTCCTCGGCCGCCATCCACAGGCGCGCGCGCTGACCGGGGCCGATGCGGGCCGCCGCCGACGCAAAATCATGCGACGCCTTGACCTCGACGAAAACCGTTTCCCCGTGCTGATTGAAGACCAGATCAATTTCACCGTCTTGCCCGCGCCAGCGATGCGCGCGGTCTTCAGCCCCCCGTTCGTGATAATGCCGCCGCACGATGTCTTCGGCGGCGCGTCCTGCGTGGTGCGCCATCCGGCCACGATGGCCGCGCGCGCCCGTTGTTCCAGTGGCCACTTACCCCTCTCCTTCGTCCTGTTTCGCCGCAGCGCACGCAAGCGCCCTAGCGTACACATCCTTGCGCGGCAGCCCGAAGACCTGCGCGATCTCGCTGGCCGCGTCACGAAGCGTGGCACGGGTCAACGCCTCCGCCAGCGCGGCGTCGACCTGCTTTGGATCGACGACCCGCTCACCGGGCGGACCGACGGCGATGACGCACTCGCCCTTGATGTCCCGCCCCTCGATCTGCTGCCTGAGTTCGCGCAGCGGCGCGCGGATCACCTCCTCGAAGCGTTTGGTCATTTCCCGGCACAGCGCTGCAGACCGTTCCTCCCCCAAGGTGTCGCACAGGGCATCTAACGTTTCGTGAACGCGCTTCGGCGCCTCGTACATCACCAGCGTCGCTGGCATGGTCGCAAATCGTTTCAGAACCTTGGCGCGCGCACCGGTCTTGGTCGGCAGGAAGCCGAGGAACGCGAATCGGTCGGTCGGCAATCCGGACAGGGTCAGCCCCGCCAGAACGGCCGAAGGTCCGGGCGCGGTGGCCACGAGCGCACCGCTGTCCACCACGGCCCTGACCAGTTCGTAACCAGGATCAGACACCAGCGGCGTGCCTGCTTCGGAGGCGTAGGCCACGCTTCGTCCATCCTGGACGGCGGCCACGATCCGGTCGCATGCCTTGGGCCCGCTATGGTCATGATAGGACCACAAGGGGCGCTGGCGCAGCGCAATCCCATGCAGCATCAAGAGTTTCTTGAGGCTTCGCGTGTCTTCTGCAACCAGAATGTCCACCGAGGCGAGTATGTCGAGCGCGCGTAAGGTGACGTCCCGCGCGGCACCGATCGGTGTGGCGACGATGTGCAGACCGGCGGGCAGATCGACCGTCTGGTAATTCACGGTTGGCCCCGCTTGTACAGATGCGTAGGGTCTGGGTATGCCTTCGGGGCGCTGGCCGCAAGCCGCGCGTCACACGCGGGATCGAACATTCGGAACGGGAGAAGTACAGGGCATGGCTGGGACACGCAGAACTTTGCTACGCACGATCGGGGCGCTGGCGTGCGTCTCGGCGCTTGCCGCCTGCGATCCCGCCGCCTTGTCGCTGGGTGGCGGGGGCGGCGGCGGCACGATCGCCGTGGCCGTTCTCGTGCCATCGGGTGCGGACGACGCGAATGTCGCGGCACTCGGGCAGGATCTCGCCAATGCGGCGCGCCTTGCCGCCGCAGACCTTGAAGGGGTCGAGATCGACCTGCGGGTCTACGACACGGCCGGCCAGCCGGAACGCGGTGCGCAGGTCGCACGGGAAGCGATCGACGCCGGCGCGCAGGTCATCGTCGGCCCGCTGTTCGCGGATGTGACCAACGCGGTCGGTCTGGTGGCGGCACCTGCACGCATCCCGGTGCTGAGTTTCTCAAACAATACCGCCGTCGCCGGAGGAAACGTCTTCGTGCTGGGTCCGACCTTCGACAACACGGCACGGCGCCTGGTCGACTATGCCCGGCGGCAGGGGAAATCCCGCGTTCTGGTCGTGCACGGCGAGACCGAGGCGGAGCGCGCCGGGCGCGACGCCATCCTGCGCGCCGCCGAGACCAACGGCATGACGGCCGTGTCGCCCGTCGGCTTCGCGATGTCCCAGGAAGGTGTTGTCGCGGCGCTGCCGATGATCGTGAACGCCGCACAGTCGAGCGGGGCAGACCTGCTGTTCCTGACGTCGAACACGGACACCGCGCTGCCGATCATCACGCAATTGCTGCCCGAGAACGGCTTGCCGCCCGAAGCGATCCAATACGCCGGCCTGACCCGCTGGGACGTGCCGGCATCGGCGGTGTCCCTGCCCGGCGTTCAGGGCGGATGGTTTGCCTTGCCCGATACGGCGGCCATTTCCCGGTTCGCATCCCGCTACAGCGCCGCTTACGGTGCTGCCCCGCAAGCGGTGGCGGGGCTCGGCTACGATGCCGTGGCTGCGATCGGCGCGCTCGTCGGCGCGGGCCAGCGGGTCAACACCGACACGCTCACGCAGGCGCGTGGGTTCGCCGGAGCAAGCGGGGCGTTCCGGTTGCTGCAGGACGGCGGCAATCAGCGCGCCCTGTCGATCGCCACCATCCGCGACCGGATCGTGCAGGTTCTCGAAGCGGCGCCAAACAGTTTCGGCGGTGCTGGCCTGTGACCGATCGCACGCGGGATCGACCAGCGTGACCGCGACCGACACGCGCAGCCGACCGGGAACGGGCATGCCTGCGGTCGCTGTGGTCCCATGGCCCGCCGATCTCATCCGGCCCGCGGCAGAGATTTTCGACATCGCGCACGTCCTGGGCGCGCTTGACACGCTCGCCGCGCAGGACACCGACCCCATGGGCTTGCGCAAGGCAACGGTCGCGCTGCTGTCCGAACGGCGCGCAGCGGGCATGGCGACGATTGCCCGCACCATCGCAGAGCGCCCGTTCGAAGCGAGAGCCGCAGTGCGCAGCTACACGTGGCTGACCGACGCGCTGGTGCGGTGCTGCCTGCATGTCGCCATTGGCCATCTCCACCCGAGCCGGTCAGCCGACACGTCGGGATCGCTCGCCGTGCTGGCCGTGGGCGGCTATGGCCGGGCCGAGATGTCGCCGTCATCCGATGTCGACCTGCTGTTCCTGACACCGTGGAAGACAACCCCATGGGCGGAAAGCGTCATCGAGTCGATCCTCTACATGCTCTGGGACCTTCGGCTCAAGGTCGGCCACTCCAGCCGCACGGTGGCCGACTGCTTGCGGCTCGCGCGCGAGGATTACACGATCCGCACCGCGCTGCTCGAGAACCGCTTTCTTGACGGCAACGCCGGGCTCGCCGCGGAATTGAAGGACCGGCTGCGCAGCGATCTGTTCCGACACACCGCCGCCGATTTCATCGAAGCGAAACTGGCCGAACGTGCGAGCCGTCACAAGAAGCAGGGCGGGCAGCGCTACGTCGTCGAACCGAACGTCAAGGAGGGCAAGGGCGGCCTGCGCGACCTGCAGACCTTGTTCTGGATCGCCAAATACGTGCATGCCGTTGACGATCCGCAGGATCTTGTGGCGCTTGGGGTCTTTACGGCCGAGGAGTACCGGTACTTCGACCGGGCGCAGAATTTCCTGTGGGCGGTGCGCAACCAGCTGCATCTCGTGACCGGGCGCGCGATGGATCAGCTCACCTTCGACCTGCAGGTGGAGGTGGCCGAACGGCTGGGTTATACCGACCGGGCCGGACGCCGCGCGGTCGAGCACTTCATGCAGGACTATTTCCGCCACGCGACCCGCGTGGGCGATCTGACCCGCGTGTTCCTGACGGCTATGGAAGCCAACCATATCAAGCGCATGCCGACTTTGCGCGGCCTGTTCACCCGTCGCCGCAAGGTCCGTGCCGGGTTCAAGGTGGTGCAGAACCGCCTTTCGGTGGAATCGGGCGAAGCGTTCCTGTCGGATCGGCTGAACCTGCTGCGCCTGTTCGACGAAGCCCTGCGCACCGGCTATCCGCTCCATCCCGACGCGACGCGCATGGTGGTCGCCAACCTGCACCTGATCGACGACACGATGCGGCGCGACCCCGAAGCGAACCGGCTGTTTCTCGGGTTGCTGCTGAAACGGGGGGAGCCGTCCCGCGCGCTTCACCGGATGAAGGAAACCGGCGTGCTGGGCGCGTTCCTCCCGGAATTCCAGCCGATCGTGGCGATGATGCAGTTCAACATGTATCACAGCTACACGGTGGACGAACATACCATCGTCTGCATCAGCGTGCTGGAACGGATCGAAAGCGGCGAGCTGGCCGACGTGCTGCCGCTGAGCACGCGCATCCTTGCGGAAGGCGTGAATCGCCGGGTGCTCTACCTCGCTCTACTGCTCCATGACATCGGCAAGGGTCGGCCCGAGGATCATTCGGTGCTGGGCGCGCGCATCGCGCGCCGCGTGGCACCGCGGCTGGGGCTCAAGCCGCAGGAATGCGCCACGGTGGAATGGCTGGTGCGCTATCACCTGCTGATGTCGGACATGGCGCAGAAGCGCGACATCGCCGACCCGCGGACGGTGCGGGATTTCGCCAAGGCCGTGAAGACCCAGAAGCGGCTGGACCTGCTGCTGGTCCTGACCTCCTGCGACATCATGGGCGTGGGTCCGAATGTCTGGAACAACTGGAAGGCGATGCTGCTGCGCAATCTCTATCGCCAGACCAGCGATGCGTTGTCCAACGGGCTTGAGGATGTGAACCGCGAGGCGCGCGAAGGCGAGGCGCGGCGCGCCCTGCGCGATGCCATGGCGGACATGGACAAGACCCGCCTGCGCACCGAACTCGCGCGCCACTACGGCCCCTACTGGCAGGGCCTGCAGACCGAAACCCACGTGGTCTTCGCCCGGCTTCTGGATGGTCTGGGCGACGACGAGATCCGGGTCGACCTGAAGGAAGACACCGGCCGCGACGCCACCCGCGTCTGTTTCGTCATGGCTGACCATCCGGGCATCTTCGCGCGGCTGGCCGGATCGCTGGCGCTGGTGGGCGCGAACGTGGTCGATGCGCGCACCTACACGTCCAAGGACGGCTATGCGACTGCGGTATTCTGGGTCCAGGACGGCGACGGATCGCCTTATGATGCCGACCGGATGGACCGGCTGCGCGCGATGATCCGCAAGACCCTGCGCGGCGAGGTGGTGACCGGCGATGCCATGGTCACCCGCGACCGGATCAAGAAGCGCGAGCGCGCCTTCCGGCATCCGACCACGATCGCCTTCGACAACGAGGGATCGGACATCTACACGATCATCGAGGTGGATACGCGCGACCGTGCCGGGCTGCTCTACGATCTCGCGCGGACGCTGGCGGCGAGCAACATCTACATCTCGTCGGCGCAGATCGCGACCTATGGGGCGCAGGCGGTCGATACCTTCTATGTCAAGGACATGTTCGGGCTGAAGATCATGGGCAAGTCCAAGCTTGACGCTCTGGAACGAAAGCTCAAGGACGCCATCGAACGGGGCGCCACCAAGGCCGCCTCGGAATGAAGCCCATCCGGCTGCTGTCGGGCCTGCTGACCGTGGGCGGCTGGACAATGCTCAGCCGCGTGCTTGGGTTCGTGCGCGACGCGACGATCGTGGCGCTGCTGGGTACCGGACCGGCCTATTCCGCCTTCATCGTCGCCTTTTCGCTCCCGAACATGTTTCGCCGCCTGTTTGCCGAGGGCGCCTTCAACATGGCCTTCGTGCCGTTGTTCGCGCGGCGGCTGGAAACGGGCGACCGGCCGGGGGATTTCGCGCAGGATGCGTTCGCGGCACTGGCGGGCATCCTGATCGCGCTGACGCTGCTTGCCCAACTGGCGATGCCCGCGTTGGTGCTGGCCATGGCGAGCGGCTTTCGCGATGGACCAGAATTCGACCTGGCCGTCGATTTCGGGCGCATCGCCTTTCCCTACATCCTGTTCATCGCGCTTGCGGCGATGCTGTCGGGGGTTCTGAACGCCACGGGCCGCTTCGCCGTTGCTGCGGCCGCCCCTGTCCTGCTGAACGTCCTTTTCATCGCCTTCATGGCCGGTGCTGCATGGTCGGGCTGGGACGTGGCCCGCGCGTTGATCTGGGCGGTGCCGGTCGCGGGCGTGGCGCAGTTCATGCTGCTGTGGCACGCCGCACGGCGGGCGGGCTTCACCCTGCGTCCCGCCTGGCCGCGCTTCACGCCGGAAATCCGCGCGCTTGCGGTGATCGCGGCCCCGGCCGCGCTGGCGTCGGGCGTGGTGCAGATCAACCTTCTGGTCGGGCGGCAGGTGGCCAGCTATTTCGACCGCGCCATCGACTGGATGTACACTGCCGACCGGCTCTATCAGTTGCCGCTGGGGGTCGTGGGCATCGCCGTGGGGATCGTGCTGCTGCCCGACCTGTCCCGCAGGCTCGCGGCGGGGGACGATGCGGGCGGGCGGGCGGCGCTGAGCCGGGCGGGAGAGATCGCGCTGGCCCTGACCCTGCCCGCTGCGGTCGCGCTGGTGGTGGTGCCCGGCCCACTGGTGTCGGTGCTGTTTGAACGGGGTCGGTTCACACCCGAGGACACGGCGGCCACCGCGCTTGCCTGTGCCATCTACGGCGCGGGCCTGCCGGCCTTCGTGCTGCAGAAGGTGCTGCAACCGCTTTACTTCGCACGGTCCGACACGCGCAGCCCGTTCCGCTTCGCGCTGTGGGCCATGGCGGTGAACGCGGCTTGCGCCATCGGGCTGGCCCCCGTTCTGGGCTGGCCCGCTGCGGCGCTGGCGACGACGCTGGCCGCATGGGCGATGGTCGCGCTCCTGTGGCGCGGCGCGCGCGGCATGGGGGATGTCGCGCGGTTCGACGCGCGCTTCCGGCGGCGCCTGCCGCGCATCGTTCTGGCATCGGTGCTGATGGGCGGCGCGCTTTGGGCCGGGGCATTGGCACTGGACGGACCATTGCACACGCCGTTGGTCCGCTACGGCGCGCTGACCCTTCTTGTGGGCGGCGGTGGCGCGGTGTTCTTCGCGGCGGCGCATCTGCTGGGCGGCCTGCCGCTGTCGGATCTCAGGGCGGCGTTCCGGCGGTCGGGCACGCGCACCGCCGGATAGCCCGCGCGGGCGGTCACTTGCCCTTTTTCGCACCCAGCCCGCCGCTTGCGGGGCTGAGCGGGAACTTGCCCGCCACGCCCGGCGGAACTGCGGACGGCTTGGCCTTGACCTGCTTCGGCTTCTTCGTTTCCTTGTTGCCGCGCTGCTTGTCGCCCTTGCTCATGGGTATGCCTTTCAGACAGGGTCGCCATCCGGCCAATGCCGGACGGGTCGTGCATCATGCGTTGTCGATCGATGTCAGGGCTGCGCAGGAACTGCTGCGGGCAATGCCATGGGTGCGGCCAGACGCAAGGCCGGGCAGCGAGTCTCGTCGCCGCCGGTCGAAGGATGGTTGCGCCTGTTGACGCAGAGAGGCAAGGGCAAACTGGTGTGCCCGTTCAGGGTCTGCGCAACACGTCGCGCAACCGCGCCCAGCCGCCGGGCACCAGCAGGAAGCACAGCCCGAAACCCACGGCGAAGCCGGTCAGATCGGCGAGCCAGTCGTTGCGCGACCCGAACAGAAGCCCGAACAGCAACTGGATGCCCAGCAAGAGCCCGATCAGCCGGAAGGCCATGACCTGGTTTTGCTGCAACAGCCGCGCCTGCACCCACATCAGAAACGTATAGCCGCCGATCAGCCCGTAGACGCCGGGATAGCCACCCACCAGTGGAAAGGGATCGCTCAGCAACAGGCCGTAGACCAACGCGCCCCCGATGGACGCGCCGAAGAAGATCACCAGCACCGCCATGTTCCCCAGCGCCTCGCCCACCATCTTTCCCATGGCGAGCACGAAAACACAGACGAACAGCGCGTGCATGAAGCTCAGGTGCAGCAGGGGATAGGTCAGGAAACGCGCAAGCAGGTCAGGCGGAAAGCGGCCGTTGGCCAGCATCCACTGCAGCGCCTCGCCGAAGAACGCGTGATCGCGGATCGCGCCGGTCCTGATGCCGATGCCCGCGGCCCCGCCGATCAGACCGCGATCCGCAAGGGTGAACAGCGCCTCTACCCCGATGATGACCACGGCCAGCGCGATCACGGCGGCGGGCAAGGGGTTGACCGGGCCTTGTGCGGGCGGGACGGGTCGTCTGGGCTGTGGCTGCGGCATCCGCGTGTCCCCTGATTGACGGCATGTCGGGCCACGGATAAGCGAACCGGGCACGAAGTTCCAGACGGAGACACCGCCCATGTCGGATGCGGACAGCCATTCCCCTGCGCCCACGGCCAATGTCGGCTTTCGGCCACGGGTGTTTTCCGGCATCCAGCCGACCAACCACCTGCAACTGGGCAACTACCTTGGGGCGGTAAAGCGGTTCGTTGACATGCAGAACAGCGGGATCGAGACGATCTACTGCATCGTCGATCTGCACGCGATCACCGTCTGGCAGAACCCGGCCGACCTGACCCGCGCCACGCGCGAGCTCGCGGCGGGGTACATCGCGGCGGGGCTCGATCCGGCCCGCTCCATCCTGTTCAACCAGTCCCGCGTGCCCGAACATGCCCAGCTTGCGTGGGTCTTCAACTGCGTGGCGCGGATGGGCTGGCTGAACCGCATGACCCAGTTCAAGGACAAGGCGGGCAAGAACCGCGAGAACGCATCGGTCGGGCTGTTCACCTATCCCAACCTGATGGCTGCCGATATTCTCGCCTATCACGCCACGATGGTGCCCGTGGGCGAAGACCAGAAGCAGCATCTTGAACTGACCCGCGACATCGCCATCAAGTTCAACAACGATTTCAAAGTCGATTTCTTTCCCGTGACCGAGCCGGTGATCGAAGGCGTGGCCACGCGGGTGATGAGCCTGCGCGACGGGACCAAGAAGATGAGCAAATCCGATCCGTCGGACATGAGCCGCATCAACCTGACCGACGATGCGGACACCATCGCGCTGAAGCTGCGCAAGGCCCGGACCGACCCGGACCCACTGCCGGACAACCTTGGCGGGCTGACCGACCGGCCCGAGGCGCGCAATCTCGTGAATATCTACGCGGCCCTTGCGGACACGACACCCGATGCGGTGATCGCCGAATTCGCGGGCCAGCCGTTCTCCGCGTTCAAGCCGGCGCTGGCCGATCTGGCCGTGGCCAAGCTTGCACCCATGTCCTCCGAGATGGCGCGGCTGATGCAGGATCCTGCGGAAATCGACCGTATCCTCGCGGACGGCGCCGACCGCGCGCGCGCCATCGCCGCGCCGATCGTCAAGCGCACCTACGAGATCGTGGGCATGGTGGGCTGGGCATAATTGCAAAAACACACAGAACCGGCGCGATCACGTATGTATTAGCGCAACAAGAAACGAAGTATTCCGCGTGACAGGGATCGAAAGGAGGTCTGTCATGCCGGATACGTACAAAACCGATGCCGTCATAGGGCACGTGCACCTGAAAGTCGCCGATATGGACCGTGCCATCGCATTCTATGGCGGGGTACTGGGGTTCGAAGTGCAGACCCGCTGGGACAAGGCCGCGTTCCTGTCATCGGGCGGGTATCACCACCACATCGGCCTGAACATCTGGGAGAGCGCCGGGGGTACACCACCTCCGCGCCACCATACCGGCCTCTACCACACGGCGTTGCTGTACCCCGACCGGGCAGCGCTGGGACGGGCGGTGCGCCGGGTTCTCGACGCGGGCATCCCGCTCAGCGGCAAGGCCGATCACGGCGTCAGCGAGGCGGTTTACCTCGACGATCCCGATGGCAACGGGGTCGAGCTGTATCGCGATCGGCCCATGGCCGAATGGCCGCGAGATGCCAGCGGCCAGCTTGTCCTGTCGAACGCACCGCTCGATCTGAAGGCATTGCTGGCTGACGCCGCACCTTGACGCAAGCAGCTTGCCATCGGGGACGGGTTGCTGGCATCGTGAGCCCCGGAGGCCAACATGCGCACATTTCTTGTCGTGCTCGATGACAGTCGCGAATGCCTGAACGCCA
>DAIPIS010000019.1:0-2771 GCA_036770665.1 Meridianimarinicoccus sp. | reverse complement strand
AACATGCGCACATTTCTTGTCGTGCTCGATGACAGTCGCGAATGCCTGAACGCCATGCGCTTTGCCGCCATGCGCGCGGCGCGCACGGGCGGTGGCGTCGAAGTCCTGTCGATCATCCCGCCCGAGGATTTCAATCACTGGATCGGCGTCGGCGACATCATGCGCGAAGAAGCCCGCGAACGGATCGAGGCGCATTTCGAGGTCTTCGCGAAATGGATGCGCGACAAGCAGGGCGTGAACCCGACGCTGGTGATCCGCGAAGGCGACGTCTTCCGCGAGGTTCTGGCCCAGATCGACGAGAACCGGGACATCGGCGTGCTCGTGCTGGGTGCCGGTACAGAAAGCAGTGGTCCCGGTCCGCTGGTCACCCAGATCGTCAAGATGTCGGGCAACCTGCGGGTGCCCTTCACGGTGGTTCCGGGCGGCATGTCGCGCGAGGATCTGGAAGCGGTGACGTGAACGGCACAGTTTGGAACCGTTCCAAACATTGACTCGGCAGCCGCCAAGGCGCATATCGGAAGTCAAGCAAAGGAAATCGCCATGTTCATCCAGACCGAGTCCACACCGAACCCCGCCACCCTGAAGTTCCTGCCCGGTCAGGCCGTGCTCGACTCCGGAACGGCGGATTTCCCGTCGGCAGACACCGCCGGAAACGCCCCGCTTGCGCGGCGGATCTTCGCTGTATCCGGTGTAAGCGGGGTGTTCCTTGGCAGCGATTTCGTGACAGTGACCAAGACGTCCGGGGTCGAATGGGACCATATCAAGCCCGCGATCCTGGGCGCGGTGATGGAGCATTTCCAGTCGGGCGAGGCGGCGATCGAAGGTGAGGGCCACAGCGCGGGTCACGCGGCCCATGACGGACCGGATGCCGAGATCGTGAGCCAGATCAAGGAACTTCTGGACACGCGCGTGCGTCCAGCCGTGGCGCAGGATGGTGGAGACATCACCTTTCACGGGTTCGACCGCGGCGTCGTCTACCTGCACATGCAGGGGGCCTGCGCGGGCTGCCCGTCTTCGACCCTGACGCTCAAGATGGGGATCGAAAACCTGCTGCGCCATTACATTCCCGAAGTGGTCGAGGTCCGGCCCGTCGCCGTCTGATCCATGGGGGACATGCGCGCCCGCGACCTGACGCTCGCCTTCGACACGTCCGGCCCGGCGTGCTGCGCTGCCGTTCTGAGCGGGGCGGATATCGTGGCGGCGCGGGTGGAAGCGATGGCGCGCGGACAGGCCGAACGGCTGATCCCGATGCTTTTGGATCTTCTGGACGAGGCCGATTTGTCCCTGTCTGACGTGCGGCTGATCGGCGTCGGGACCGGGCCGGGAAACTTTACCGGTATCCGGATTTCGGTCGCGGCGGCGCGCGGGCTGGCAGTGTCACTGGGCGTTCCCGCCATCGGTGTGAGCACGCTGCAAGCGCTTGCTTTTGGTCACCCGCGACCCTGCCTGACGGTCGTTCCGGCCAGACACGGCACCTTTCATGTCCAGTTCCATGGTGATGGGCCGGATCAAGCCCCACGTTGTCTGTCGATGGACGAAGCAGCCCGCGATGCCCATGCCCTGCCTCGCGGCACCCCGGTCTGCGGCGAGGATGCGGACCACCTTGCGGCGCTGACCGGCGGCGCAGTTCTTGCGGAGACCGGGCCGCGCGCCGTGGCCATCGCCCGGATCGCCCGGGCCCGTGCCGTCACCGGATCGGGGATGGGGCGGCCACGCCCCCTCTACATGCGCGCCGCAGACGCCGCCCCGGCCAGCGACCATCCGCCGACGATTCTGGCGCCATGACACCAGCCCGGATGGCCGTGCTGCACCGGGCAAGCTTCACCACCCCCCGCCCGTGGACCGAGGCCGAGTTCACGGACCTGCTGGCCCGGCCCGGCACGCTCATGGAGACCGCCGAACACGGCTTCGCGCTGCTCCGGGTCACGATGGACGAGGCGGAGTTGCTGACCATCGCCACAGCGCCCGATGCGCGCGGCCGTGGCATCGCAGGCGAGATGCTGTCCCGCATCCTTGCACGGGCTGCCGAGGCGGGGGCACGGGCCTGCTTTCTGGAAGTCGCCGCCGACAACGGCCCTGCACGCCGCCTTTATGCCCGTGCGGGGTTCGCCCTGGTGGGCATGCGCCGTCAATATTACCGCATGCCGGACGGGACCGCTACAGATGCCATCGTGATGGGTCTCGATCTGCCCAAGCCGCAACCAGCCACGCAAGGTCGTATCCCCGCAGCGCGAGAAAGCTATTGACCCTGCCACGCCCCTGCGGGCTTATTTCGCGGTGAAACAGGCCGCAGGGCCGATGCACGGAACGGCGCATGACCGGGCCGGCACCCAACAGCAGGAGAGCTTCATGACACGCATTGCATCCCTATTCGGCGCGACGGCGCTTGCGGCCATCGGCGCGGGCGCGGCGCTGGCCGAACCCGGTCTGATCATCGACCTGGGGGGCAAGTTCGACAAGTCGTTCAATGAAAGCGCATTCACCGGGGCACAGCGCTGGGTGACCGAAACCGGCGGCAGCTACCGCGAGACCGAACTGGCGTCCGAGGCGCAGCGTGAACAGTCCATGCGTCGGATGGCCGAAAGCGGTGCGAACCCGGTCGTGGTGCTGGGCTTTGCCAACGCCTCCACGCTGGAAAAGGTGGCACCGGATTACCCCGACACGATGTTCACCATCGTGGACATGGTCGTGGAACAGCCGAACGTGCAGTCGGTCGTCTTCAAGGAACATGAAGGCAGCTATCTGGTGGGTGTGCTGGCGGCGATGGCGTC
>DAIPIS010000155.1:0-5552 GCA_036770665.1 Meridianimarinicoccus sp. | reverse complement strand
TCTGCGCCGCACCCGTGATCATGTTCTTCACATAGTCCGCGTGGCCGGGGCAATCCACATGCGCATAGTGCCGCGCCTCGGTCTCGTATTCCACATGCGCCGTCGAGATCGTGATCCCGCGCGCCTTCTCCTCCGGCGCCCCGTCGATCTGGTCATACGCCCGGAACTCGCCGAAATACTTCGTGATCGCAGCCGTCAGCGTCGTCTTGCCATGGTCCACATGGCCGATCGTGCCGATGTTCACATGCGGCTTGTTGCGTTCAAACTTTGCCTTTGCCATTGCGGCCTCCTGTTCACGTTTGGGGCGGCGGGGTGGACCCCGCCCTACGGGTGGTGGGTAGGGCGGGGTTCACCCCGCCATCCCGTCAAGCGTATTTTTTCTGGATCTCGTCGCTGATGTTCTGCGGCACGGGCTCGTAATGATCGAACAGCATCGTGAACTGCGCGCGCCCGGAGGACATCGACCGCAGCGTGTTGATATAGCCGAACATGTTGGCCAGCGGGACGAAAGCGGTGATGACGTTCGCGTTGCCGCGACTGTCCTGCCCCTGCACCATGCCGCGCCGCGAGGTCAGATCCCCGATCACGCCGCCCGTGTATTCCTCGGGCGTCACGACTTCGACCTTCATGATCGGCTCCAGCAGCTTCGCGCCGGCTTTCTTCAGACCTTCGCGCATGCACATCCGCGACGCGATCTCGAAGGCGAGAACCGACGAGTCGACGTCATGGAACTTCCCGTCGAGCAGGGCGACCTTGAAATCGATCACCGGGAAGCCGGCGAGCGGGCCGGAATCCATGACCGACTTGATGCCCTTTTCGACGCCGGGAACGTATTCCTTGGGCACCGCGCCGCCGACGATGCGGCTTTCGAACGAATACCCTTCGCCCGGTTCGGTCGGCATGATTTCCAGCTTCACCTCGGCGAACTGACCCGACCCACCGGACTGCTTCTTGTGGGTGTAGGTATGTTCGATCCGGTTGCCGATCGTTTCGCGATAGGCCACCTGCGGTGCACCGATGTTCGCCTCGACCTTGAATTCGCGCTTCAGGCGATCGACCAGAATGTCGAGATGGAGTTCACCCATGCCCTTCATGATGGTCTGGCCCGACTCGAGATCGGTTTCCACGCGGAACGATGGGTCTTCTGCCGCTAGACGCTGCAGACCCATGGACATCTTTTCCTGGTCGGCCTTGGTCTTGGGTTCCACGGCGATCTCGATCACCGGTTCCGGGAAGGTCATGGTTTCCAGGACCACCGGTTTCGCGGCGTCGCACAGGGTGTCGCCCGTGGTCGTTTCCTTGAGACCCGCCAGCGCGATGATGTCGCCCGAACCGGCCCAGTCGATTTCCTCACGCGCGATGGCGTGCATCATCATCATGCGGCCGATGCGTTCCCGCTTGCCCTTGGTCGAGTTCAACACGGCATCGCCCTTGGCGATCTTGCCCGAGTAGACACGGGTGAAGGTGAGCGATCCCACGAACGGGTCGTTCATGATCTTGAACGCGAGACCCGAAAACGGCTCGTCGTCGCCGGGGCGGCGTTCGATGTTGCGCGTTTCGGTTTCGTCATCGGGCGAGAACCCCATGTAGGGCGGCACATCGAGCGGACCCGGCAGGAAATCGATCACCGAGTTCAGGAGCGGCTGCACGCCCTTGTTCTTGAACGCCGACCCGGCGGTCACGGGCACGAAGGCCAGCGTCAGGCAGCCCTTGCGGATCAGCCTGCGCAGGGTTTCCTCGTCGGGTTCGATCCCTTCAAGATAGTTCTCCATCGCTTCGTCATCGACTTCGGCGGCAACCTCGATCAGGTTGGCGCGCCATTCGTCGGCCAGGTCCTGAAGTTCCGGACGGATCGGACGGCGGAACCAGGACGCGCCCAGGTCTTCGCCTTCCCAGATCCACTCTTCCATCTTGATCAGGTCGATGATGCCTTCCAGCTTGTCCTCGGCCCCGATCGGCAGCGCGATGGGTGCCGGGATCGCCCCGGTCCGGTCCTTGATCATCTTGACGCAGTTGAAGAAATCCGCGCCGATCTTGTCCATCTTGTTGACGAACACGATCCGCGGCACCTTGTAGCGGTCAGCCTGACGCCACACGGTTTCGGTCTGCGGCTCCACACCGGCGTTCGCGTCCAGCAGGCAGATCGCCCCGTCGAGCACGGCAAGCGACCGTTCCACTTCGATCGTGAAATCCACGTGGCCGGGCGTGTCGATGATGTTGAAACGGAACTTCGTGTCCGACGTGCCTTCGGCGGTCGGGTCTTCCTGGCGCTGCCAGAACGTGGTGGTTGCGGCCGAGGTGATCGTGATGCCCCGCTCCTGCTCCTGTTCCATCCAGTCCATCGTCGCGGCGCCGTCGTGGACTTCGCCGATCTTGTGGGACTTGCCGGTGTAATACAGGATGCGTTCGGTCGTCGTGGTCTTGCCCGCGTCGATGTGGGCCATGATCCCGAAGTTCCGGTATCGCGTCAGGGGATAGTCGCGTGCCATGAGGGTATCCTCTTGCTCTGCTTACCAGCGGTAGTGGCTGAATGCCTTGTTGGCATCGGCCATCTTGTGGGTGTCTTCACGCTTCTTCACGGCGGTCCCGCGGCCCTGGACGGCATCCATGAGTTCGCCGGCCAACCGTTCTTCCATCGTGTTCTCGTTGCGCTTGCGGCTGGCGATGATCAGCCAGCGGATCGCAAGGGCCTCGCGCCGTTCAGGGCGCACCTCGACGGGCACCTGGTAGGTGGCGCCACCGACCCGGCGCGAGCGCACCTCGACCGCGGGCTTGATGTTGTCCAGCGCTTCGTGGAACACGTCCACGGGTGCCTTCTTCAGCCGCGCCTCGACCCGCTCGAACGCGTTGTAGACGATGCGTTCGGCCGTCGACTTCTTGCCGTCGACCATCAGGTTGTTCATGAACTTCGTGAGCACGCGATCGCCGTACTTGGCGTCGGGCAGGACTTCGCGCTTTTCGGCGGCGTGACGACGGGACATCTGGTAATCCTCTTACTTCGGGCGCTTGGCGCCGTATTTCGACCGGCGCTGCTTGCGGTTCTTGACGCCCTGCGTATCGAGCACACCGCGCAGGATGTGATAGCGCACGCCGGGAAGGTCCTTCACCCGGCCGCCGCGGATCAGCACCACCGAGTGCTCCTGCAGGTTGTGGCTTTCACCGGGGATGTAGCTGATCACCTCGAACCCGTTGGTGAGCCGGACCTTCGCCACCTTCCGCATGGCCGAGTTCGGCTTCTTCGGCGTGGTGGTGTAGACGCGGGTGCAGACCCCACGCTTCTGCGGGCAGGACTCCAGGTGCTGCGACTTGGAGCGTTTCACTTTGGGCTGCCGCGGCTTGCGGATCAGCTGCTGGATCGTTGGCATTCCGGTTAAATCCCCGCGTTGCTCATCGTTCATCGTCTGGTCACACGCCCCGGGGACGCGCGGATGGATCGTCACGTGGCCTCTGCCGCAAGGCATGCGGACAAACACAGACACCGCATCCGTCCCCCTTTTCAGGCGACGACGCGGTGGGTTTCAGAGGATCGGAGCCGTTACGCCCGGATCATGACCACGACTGGTAAAAAGGTCGGACGGGCAAGGCCCGGTCGATTGGGCGGCGTATAGGCAGAGTCGCAGGGGTTGTCAACAGCGATACCCCCCGGCCGCAGCGCGCGCGAGCGCCCGTTCGCGGTAATAGGTGAATACGCCGGTGGCCACCACGAGCCCCGCACCAGCCATGGTGATCGCAGTGGGCCATTCATCGAAGGCGAGGTACCCAAGAACCAGCGCCCACAGCAGGCCCGTGTAGCGGAAAGGTGCCGTCGCCCCGGCGTCCCCCATCCGCATCACCTGCACCGTCAGCACATAGGCCAGCAGGATGAACCCCGCCGACAGGGCCAAAAGCCCCACATGGACCGGGCGGAGCGCCAGCCACGTTTCGGACGGGCCAAGCACCGCGCCCAGCATCATCACCCCAAGCGACGCGAACAGGACGACCACCATCGTGGGCACGGTTCCGGCAATCCGCCGCGTGGCGAGATCCCGCAGCGTGATCGCCCCGACAGCGGCAAGGGCAAAGAGCGTGTACGCATTGAACCCTTCCGGTCCCGGACGCACGATCAGCAACACCCCGACGAAGCCCAGCAGGATTGCGGTCATCCGGCGCCAGCCCAGCGGTTCACCCAGAAAGACCGCCGCCCCCAGCGCCACTGTCAGCGGCAGCGCCTGCAGCACCGCCGTCGCATTCGCCAGCGGCATGTGGAACAGGGCCGAGATGAAGAAGAACGCCGCCGCGACCTCGCCGGTCGTCCGCAGCGCCACGCGCCACCAGTCCACCGCGTCAAGCCGCACGCGCCACAACCCGCGCCACGCGACCCACGCGCCCACCAGCGCCGAGGTCAGCACACCACGGTAGAACAGCAACTGGCCCAGCGGCAGGTCTGCCCCCAGCGCCTTCATGCAGGTGTCGTTGAGTGCATAGCACCCCATGGACAGCGTCATCAGCAGCGCTGCACGCGTGTTCGCGGTGGTGGTCATCGTGCTCCGGCTCGGCCCGAGTGCAATCCCGCGGCGTCAAGACAGGGATGATGCGCCGCCGCCGCGTCCGACAGCAGACAGGCCAAACCTGCCCCCAAATCCGCCGCGGGGATGTTCAGGAATGCGTAGGTAGCGCGCCGGAACACCCGATCCCCGGACCGGCTGCGCGCGGCTGCGCGTGGCGTGTGCTGTGCCTGATGCTGCGGCGCGTCAGGCCCTTCGACCGTCCGCACCCCGTGATCCGGTGGCCAGTGTCGCAAGCGGCAATCCGGCTGATGGTCCGAAGCGTCAGTGCACTCGGTCGTCAGGATCACCGCACGGTCGAACCCCACGGCGGAACGGAACAGGAGCCATTCCAGAAGAAACGGACCCGCGTTCCGCTGCGCCGAAAAAAGAACGTGCCGATCCACTGTCTACCTTCCCCGTAACGCAAGAAAAAGCCGCCGCCCCGAAGAGCGGCGGCTGGTTCGGGTCAACGGCAGGTCATTCGAACCCGCCTTCGGGCGTGTTCACGAGCCCCGCATCCGGCACATCGGCCCGGAACACATCCTTGGTGGACGACATGTCTGGCGCCTGCAGTGCAAGGGCCGCTTCGGCTTCTGCCTGCTTCGTCGCGATGACCTTCTGGTCACGTTCGGACGCGATGCGCCGAACCTTGCTGCTGGCCCCGCCCGTACCGGCCGGAATCAACCGGCCGACGATGACGTTCTCCTTCAGCCCGATCAGCTTGTCGCGCTTGCCCTGCACCGACGCCTCGGTCAGCACGCGGGTCGTTTCCTGGAACGACGCCGCCGAGATGAAGGACCGCGTCTGCAGCGACGCCTTCGTGATCCCCAGAAGGATCGGTTCCGCCTCCGCCGGACGACGATTGTCCTTCAGGGCCTTCTCGTTCATCTCGTCAAGCTCGGCCTTGTCGACATGTTCGCCCTTCAGGAGCGTGGTTTCGCCACTGTCCAGAACCTCGAACTTCTGGAGCATCTGGCGCACGATCACCTCGATGTGCTTGTCGTTGATCTTCACGCCCTGCAGGCG
>DAIPIS010000154.1:0-5574 GCA_036770665.1 Meridianimarinicoccus sp. | reverse complement strand
GCGATCCTGTTCGGCGGGGCCATGGCGGGTGTGGGCGGCGCGTATCTCAGCCTCGTGCGGGTGCCGCAATGGACCGAAGGCATGACCGCGGGCGCGGGCTGGATCGCGCTGGCGCTCGTGGTGTTCGGCGCGTGGCGGCCCGGGCGCGTGGCGCTGGGGGCCTACCTTTTCGGCGGCATCACCGTGCTGCAACTGAACCTTCAGGCGGCAGGCAGCCGGATGCCCGTCGAGATCTTGTCGATCTCGCCGTATCTGGTAACGATTCTCGTGCTGGTCGTGATGTCCTCCGACCGGCGGCGCGTGGCGATGAATGCGCCGGCCTCGCTGGGCCGCTCGTTTCACGCATCGGCATGACAGGGTCAGGGGGAATGCACCGGCGTGACGCGTTTCGAAATCCCGCAGATGCTGGACGGCACGCATCCGACCGCGTCGCGCGCCATGGCCTTTGCCCATCAGGCGCTGATCTTCGTGTCCGGGCTTGCGATTTCGCTGGAAACGCTGCCGGGGCTGCCCGGCTGGGCCTACCGCGCGCTGACAGGTTTCGAACTGGTCGTGCTGCTGGTCTTCGCGGTCGAATACGTCACCCGGCTGGTCTGCGCGCCCCA
Source organism: Meridianimarinicoccus sp. (assembly GCA_036770665.1). Taxonomy (GTDB): domain Bacteria; phylum Pseudomonadota; class Alphaproteobacteria; order Rhodobacterales; family Rhodobacteraceae; genus Meridianimarinicoccus. The sequence goes on along the minus strand of DAIPIS010000154.1, from coordinate 4,969 downwards.
TCCGCTGCGCTATGTCGTCAGCTTCTGGGGGATCGTCGACCTGCTGTCCTGCCTGCCGGTGCTGATGTTCGTCGCCCCGGAACTGGCGGCGCTCCGGGTGCTGCGCATGCTGCGGCTGGTGCGGCTGCTGAAACTCCTGCACACGAACACCGCACTTCACCGGCTGGAATTGGCCCTCGCCAGCATCCGGGGGGAGCTGGCGGTCTTCGCCATCCTCGCCGGGGTCGTGATCTACATCGCCGGGGTGGGTATCTTCATCTTCGAACACGATGCCCAGCCCGAGGCGTTCTCCTCCATCCCGATCAGCCTGTGGTGGGCGGTCGTCAGCTTCACCACGGTGGGCTACGGCGACATCTACCCGATCACCGCCGCCGGACGGGTCTTCACCGCGGCGCTGCTGTTCATCGGGCTTGGGGTGATCGCGGTGCCCACCGCCCTGATATCCGCCGCCCTGATCCGCACGGACGCGTCGAGACGGATGGACAAGACGCTCGAAAGCCAGATCGAACACGAGGTCCGCAAGGAACTCGGTCCCGCCAAACGCAAACCAACCCGGAGACGCTGACATGAAACATCTCTCAACCCTGTTCACCGGCGCGCTGCTCGCCGCCGGACTTGCGCTGCCCGCAGCCGCGCAGGACGACCCGCTCAAGGTCGGCTTCGTCTATGTGGGGCCCATCGGCGACGGCGGATGGACGTATGAACACGACAAGGGCCGCCTCGCGGTCGAGGCACATTTCGGCGACGCCGTCGAAACGATCTATCAGGAAAGCGTGCCCGAAGGCGCCGATGCCGAACGGGTGCTGACGCAGATGGCGCTGTCGGGCGCGGACCTGATCTTCACCACGTCCTTCGGCTACATGGACCCCACCATCAACGTGGCGGCCAAGTTTCCGGACGTGAAGTTCGAACACGCCACCGGCTACAAGACCGCGCCCAACGTCGCCACCTATTCGGCCCGCTTCTACGAAGGCCGCGCCGTGCAGGGCCACATCGCGGGCAAGATGACGGAAAGCAACATCATCGGCTACATCGGCTCCTTTCCGATCCCCGAAGTGATCCGGGGCATCAATTCGTCCTTCATCGCCGCGCGCAAGGCGAACCCGGACGTGGAATTCCGCATCGTCTGGGCGAACACGTGGTTCGACCCCGCGCGCGAAGCCGACGCCGCCACGGCCCTGATCGAACAGGGGGCCGACGTCATCATGCAGCACACCGACAGCACCGCACCACTGGCCGCCGCCGAAAAGGCCGGTGGCGTGATCGGCTTCGGGCAGGCGTCCGACATGGCCGAATACAAGCCCAGCCCGCGGGTCAGCTCGATCATCGACAACTGGTCGCCCTATTACATCGCCCGCGTGCAGGCGGTGATGGACGGCACATGGGAAAGCCATCAGGTCTGGCAGGGCATCGCCGACGGCATGGTCGAAATCGGTGAAATCACCGACGCCGTGCCCGCCGACGTGGCGGATGAGGCCCGCGCGCTGATCGACGCCATCGCCAGCGGCAGCTACCACCCGTTCACCGGCCCGCTCAACAGGCAGGATGGCAGCGCATGGCTGGCCGAAGGCGAAATCGCGGACGACGGCACGCTTCTGGGTATGGATTTCTACGTCGAAGGGCTGACCGGCACGATCCCGAACTGACCGCGACCCATCCGGTCCGTCCTGCCGCCGGGTCCGTCCGGCGGCAGCCACGCCGCCGGAACCGCCGTCATTGCGCGGCCATCCGTGCGCTGACGCCATCCATGCCGCGCGTGCTGTATTCCTGGAACCGCTCGAACATGAGCCGATACGCGGTGGGGATGTCGCGCATGGACAGCATGCCGACCGCCGCACCGTTGCGCATCACGGGCAGGTGGCGGAAGCCGCCCGTCACCATCGCGCCCATCGCCTCGGCCAGGGGTGCGCCCGCATCGATCGTCACCGGGTCCGGCGTCATGATGTCCGCAACCGCCGTGTCGTCGGTGCGCCGCCCATGGGCAAGGCACTTGCGGATCACGTCCCGCTCGCTGAAGACGCCCACAAGCCGCCCGCCGGTCACCACCGCAAGCGCCCCGACGTTCGCCCTGTCGAGCTGAACACAGGCCGCGCGCACCGTGGTCCCCGGCGCGGTCGTGTGGAACGCACGCCCCGCGAGCATCGTCTCGATACGTCGTATGATCATCTTGATCTCCCCGGTCTGGGTGTGGAACGCAAACACTCGTGAACACCACCAGGGGAGCCTGCAGCACATCGTCCCGGAAGACTGTGCGCATCGGCACACATGTTCCAGACCGGGCCATTGCGCCCGCGTGTCACCTTTGATCAGGGGCGGGTCTGTGCCAAGTAGGCAAAACCGGACCGCGGATCCGCCTCATACCATAGGACTTTCCATGAACTGGACCGACAAGCTGGCCGACATGCGCGACGGCCTCAAATCGCTCAACACGCTGCAACCCGACACCGCCAAGGGCTTCCACGCCCTGACCAAGGCCGCCAAGAGCCCAACTGCCGTCGACGTGAAGACGCTGGAATTCGTGGCGCTCGGCATCGCCGTGGCGGACCGCTGCGAACCCTGCATCGCCTTCCATGTGGAATCGCTGGTCAAGCTGGGCGCCACCCGGACCGAGATCGGCGAGGTCCTGTCCATGTGCATCCAGATGGGCGGTGGCCCGTCGCTGATGTATGCCGCCAAGGCGCTGACCTGCTTCGACGAACTCTCCGGATCCGCCGAAACCTGACCCGCGCGCGCAGGGTGGCGCAGGGTGGCGCAAGGTGGCGCAGACCCGGCGCCGCCCGGCCCATGCCGCAACGATGCACGTCGGCGGTGGACCGGCATTAACGCGCCCTTCACGTCTGGCTGCGACCCTACCGGTCATCGCGTGGAGGAGGAGAGCGCACATGACACACTGGATCACCCAGAACATCCACCCCGGAACCGGACCGGACGACGACCGGCATAGCCGCACCAACGCCGTCGCGGTGGTCGGCCTGCATGGCGGGTCCACCGCGCTCCTGCTCGTCGTCACGCTCCAGATCGGACTGCCGCTGCTGGCCGCCGCCGGTCTGGCATGGCTCGGCGGGGCCTGCGCGACCGTGGCACTGCTCCTGGCCCATGACGGCATCGCGCGCCGCGATCCCCTGACCCTGCGGACGCCCGCGCCGCGCCACGCCGCGACAGCGCCGGACTTGTAACGCCGCCATCGGGGCAGTACGCAAGGGGCGACCTCAACGGGGTGCCCGATGGACATCTGCCAGACCAAGGCGCATCTGCGCCGCGTGCTCGCGCCCCTGCGCGGACCCGACAGCACCCTCGCGCTGGTGCCGACCATGGGCTACCTGCATGACGGGCACATGGCCCTCGTCCGCGAAGCCCGCGCCACCTGCGACCATGTGATCGTGTCGATCTTCGTGAACCCCACGCAGTTCGGCCCGGCGGAAGACCTCGCCAGCTACCCGCGCGACACCGACCGGGATCTCGCCCTCCTGCGCGCCGAAGGCGTCGCCGCCGTGTTCCTGCCCGACCCCGCGGAGATGTATCACCCCGACGCCCAGACCACCGTGGACACCACGCACCTGTCGGGCATCCTCATGGGCGCGCTGCGGCCCGGCCATTTCCAGGGCGTCGCCACGGTCGTCACGAAACTCCTCAACATCGTGCAGCCCACCCATGCCGTCTTCGGGCGCAAGGATTACCAGCAGCTTGCCGTGATCCGCACCATGGTCCGCGATCTCGACATCCCCGTCACCATCATCGGCGTGCCGACCCAACGCGCCCCCGATGGCCTGGCGCTCTCGTCCCGCAACGTGCGCCTGACACCGGCGGACCGCGCCAGCGCGCCCGCGCTCAACGCCGCCCTCGACTGGGCCGAAGCCACCCTGCCCCGCAGCCCCATGACGGCCGAAGAACTGGCCGCCGCCGTCACCGCCCGGCTTGCCACCGCCCCCGGCGCCGATATCCGCTCCGTGGACATCCGCTGCGCCGACAGCCTCGCCCTTCTCACCGGCCCCATCGCCGCACCCGCCGTCATCCTGCTGGCCGTCCGCTTCGGCGACGTGCTGCTGATCGACCAGCGCGTCGTCCACCCCTGAACGGACCCGACCCCATGAGCATCCAGACCAAGATCCGCCGCACCACCGTCCCCCAGATCGCCGCGCGCAAGGGCGGCGAGCCCATCGTGTCCCTGACCTCCTACCACGCGCACACCGCCGCCATCGTCGACAAGCACGCCGATTTCATCCTCGTGGGCGACAGTCTGGGGATGGTCATGCACGGCATGGACAGCACCGTGGGCGTGCCCTTGGACCTGATGATCATGCACGGGCGCGCCGTGGTGCGCGGCACGCAAAAGGCGCTGATCGTGGTGGACATGCCCTTCGGCAGCTACGAGGAAAGCCCCAACATGGCCTTCCGCAACGCCGCCAAGGTGATGAAGGAAACGGGCTGCGGCGCCATCAAGATCGAAGGCGGCGCGCGCATGGCCGACACGATCCGCTTCCTCACCGAACGGGGCATCCCGGTCATGGCCCATATCGGCCTCACCCCCCAGTCGAGCCACGTCATGGGCGGCTTCAAGACCCAGGGCCGCAACGCCGACACATGGCCCGCGCATGAGGCCGACGCGCAGGCCGTGTCCGACGCCGGGGCCTTCGCCGTGGTGCTCGAAGGCATGGTCGAACCCCTCGCCGCCCGGATCACGGGACAAATCCCCATCCCCACCATCGGCATCGGCGCCAGCGTCCACTGCGACGGCCAGATCCTCGTGCTCGAGGACATGCTCGGCCTCAACCCCTGGACGCCCAAGTTCGTCAAGGTCTACGGCAGCCTCGGCCCCATGATCGAAGCGGCTGTTGAGGCGTATGCGACCGACGTCAAGGCCCGCGCCTTCCCGACGGAAGATGAAGTGTATCGGTGAGGGGAGACGGCCGGAGTGCGGACTAAGCGGACGTCCAACACGTCGCTTGGCTATTCCGTGTATGGGTCCAGC
>DAIPIS010000153.1:0-5651 GCA_036770665.1 Meridianimarinicoccus sp. | reverse complement strand
CATCCAGCCGGTTCAGGAACTCCGGCCGGAAATGCGCCCGCACGGCATCCATCACGTCGCGCCGCGCGGCCGCCGCATCGCCGCCGTCCGGCAACATGCTCAACGCCTGGCTTCCAAGGTTCGACGTCAGCACGATCAGCGTCTGCTTGAAATCGACCGTCCGCCCCTGACCGTCCGTCAGAATGCCGTCATCAAGCACCTGCAACAGCACGTTGAACACGTCCGGATGGGCCTTTTCCACCTCGTCGAACAGGATCACCTGATAGGGCCTGCGCCGCACGGCCTCCGTCAGCACACCGCCCTCGTCATAGCCCACATATCCCGGCGGCGCGCCGATCAGCCGCGCGACCGAATGCTTCTCCATGAACTCGCTCATGTCGATCCGCACCATCGCCTGGTCGTCGTCGAAAAGATACTCCGCCACCGCCTTGGTCAACTCGGTCTTGCCCACGCCCGTCGGCCCGAGAAACAGGAACGACCCCAGCGGCCGGTTCTCGTCGTTCAGACCCGCCCGCGCGCGCCGCACGGCATTGGCCACCGCCTGCACCGCCGTCCGCTGCCCGATCACCCGGCGGCCCAACTCGGCCTCCATCCTGAGCAGCTTGTCGCGCTCGCCTTCCAGCATCTTGGACATGGGAATGCCGGTCCAGCGCTCCACCACGCCCGCGATCTGCTCGGGGCGCACGGCTTCCTCGACCATCACGTCGTCGCCGCCCTGCTCCGCCGCCGCGATGTCGCGCTCCAACTGCGGGATCACGCCATAGGACAACTCCCCGGCCCGCGCGAGGTTGCCTTCCCGCTTCGCCTGCTCCAGCTCGGCCCGCGCCCGGTCCAGCCGTTCCTTCAGCTCCCGCGCGCCCGCCAGCTTGTCGCGCTCCGACTGCCACTTGGCCGTCATCTCCGCCGACCGCTGCATCAGCCCGGACAACTCGCGCTCCAGCGCCTCCAGCCGGTCCTTCGACGGCTGGTCGTCCTCCTTCTTCAACGCCTCCGCCTCGATCTGCAACTGCAGGATCTGCCGGTCCAGCGCGTCCAGCTCCTCGGGCTTGCTGTCCACTTCCATCCGCAACCGGCTCGCCGCCTCGTCCATCAGGTCGATCGCCTTGTCCGGCAGGAACCGGTCGGTGATGTACCGATGGCTCAACGTCGCCGCCGCCACCAGCGCCGAGTCGGTGATCCGCACCCCGTGGTGCAACTCGTACTTTTCCTTGATCCCGCGCAGGATGCTGATCGTGTCCTCAACGGTCGGTTCTTCCACCAGTACCGGCTGGAACCGCCGCGCCAGCGCCGCGTCCTTCTCCACATGCTTGCGGTATTCATCCAGTGTCGTGGCCCCCACGCAGTGCAACTCGCCCCGCGCCAGCGCCGGCTTGATCAGGTTCGCGGCATCCATCGCGCCATCGGCCTTGCCCGCGCCCACCAGCGTGTGCATCTCGTCGATGAACAGGATGACCTCGCCCGCCGCCGCCGTGATCTCGTTCAGGATCGCCTTCAGCCGCTCCTCGAACTCGCCGCGATACTTCGCGCCCGCGATCAGCGCGCCCATGTCCAGCGCCATCAGCCGCTTGTCGCGCAAGGTTTCCGGCACATCCCCGTTGATGATCCGCAACGCAAGCCCCTCGGCAATCGCCGTCTTGCCCACGCCGGGTTCCCCGATCAGCACCGGGTTGTTCTTGGTGCGCCGCGACAGAACCTGCATCGTGCGCCGGATCTCTTCATCCCGCCCGATGATCGGGTCGATCTTGCCGTCCCGCGCCGCCTGCGTCAGGTCGCGGGCGTATTTCTTCAGCGCCTCGTAACCGTCCTCGGCCGTGGCACTGTCCGCCGTGCGGCCCTTGCGCAGATCGTTGATCGCCTCGGTCAGCTTCTGGGCACTCACGGCCCCCGCCTCCAAGGCCTCGCGCGCCTTCGACTTCACCAGCGCCAGCGCCACCAGCACCCGCTCAACGGGCACGAAGCTGTCGCCCGCCTTCGTGGCCAGCTTTTCGGCCTCATCCAGCACCTTCGCCGTGCCCTGATCCAGATAGGGCTGACCGGCATCGCCGCTCACCTTCGGCATCCGTGCCAATGCGGCATCGGTCGCCTCCAGCACGCGCTCCGGCGCGCCGCCGCCACGGCGGATCAGCGTCGCGGCGAAGCCTTCGCCGTCATCCAGCAACGCCTTCAGCAGATGTTCCGGGGCCAGTTTCTGATGACCGTCGCGCAGCGCGATGGTCTGGGCAGCCTGCAGGAAACCCCGCGACCGCTCCGTGAACTTCTCAAGGTTCATGGGTCGTCTCCTTTCAACAAGCGCCCGTTCCGCCCCGCCCAACATGTGGCACGGGATCACTGGGCCTTGCCGGATATGTGGGGAATGCCCAATCCTTGCGCAAGTTGCCGACGACGCCAAACCGCCGCACCGCGCTTGACAGCGTACCGCCTCCGCGCCCATCACCCGGGCTGTCCTACCGACCGGAGCATCCCATGCCATCCACCAGACCCGACGACCGCCTGATCGTGGCCCTCGACGTGCCCGACGCCCTGTCGGGGCTGAGCCTCGCCAACCGGATCGGCGACGCGGTGTCGTTCTACAAGATCGGGCTGGGGATGCTCACCGGCGGGGGCCTCGCACTCGCGAACGAACTGAAACAGGACCACGGCAAGCGCATCTTCCTCGACATGAAGCTGTTCGACATCGGGGCCACGATTGAGGCCGCCGTGCGCGGCCTTGCGCAATTCGATCTCGATTTCCTCACCGTGCACGGCGACCCCCATGTGGTGCGCGCCGCCTGCGACGGGGCCGCGGGGTCGCAGATGAAGATCCTCGCCGTCACGATCCTGACATCGCTCGACCGTGCCGATCTGGACGACGGCCTGATGCGCGCGGGCACCATCCCCGAACTGGTCACCGAACGCGCCGCGCGGGCGTTCGACGCCGGGGCGCATGGCGTCATCGCGTCGCCGAACGAAGCCGCGGCAATCCGCGCCCTGCCCGAAGCCGCCGGTCGGCTCATCGTCACCCCCGGCGTGCGCCCCGCGGGTGCCGACGCGGGTGACCAGAAACGCATCGCGACACCGGGGGCCGCGATCCGGGCCGGGGCCGATCACATCGTCGTCGGCCGCCCGGTCTGGCAAGCCACCGACCCGCGCGACGCCGCCCGCATGATCCTCGCCGACCTGCCCTGACCGGACGCACGCGCGGCATGCCGGAGTCATACGAAAGTCATATGGGATTCATATGGGATTCATATGCGCGCTGACGCACGGCGCTTTGCGCGTTCCGCTTCCGCGCGCATCTGCACACATCCAGACACCGCTGGACCTCCTACGGGATTCCGACAAGACTCCTACAAGATTCCTACACGTCTCCGACACGGGATCCCGGCTCATGCCCGCCCTCTGCCGCGACTGCCTGACCACCTTCGACAGCGGCACCCGCTGCCCCGCCTGCGGGCGGCCACGGGTATTGTCGCACCCGGAACTGTTCGGCCTGACCATCGCGCACATGGACTGCGACGCCTTCTATGCCTCTGTCGAGAAACGGGATAATCCGGAACTGGCCGACAAGCCGGTGATCATCGGCGGGGGGCGGCGCGGGGTCGTGTCCACCGCCTGCTACATCGCCCGCATCCGCGGTGTGCGCTCCGCGATGCCCATGTTCAAGGCGCTGCAGCTCTGCCCCGACGCCGTGGTCATCAAGGGGCGCATGCAGGCCTATGTGGACGCCTCCCGCGCGATCCGCAACCTCATGGAATCGCTTACACCTTTGGTCGAACCCCTATCGCTGGACGAAGCGTTCCTGGACCTCTCCGGCACCGCGCGACTGCACGGCGCCCCCCCTGCCGTGATGCTCGCCCGACTGGTCCGGACCATGGAAACCGACCTCGGCCTGTCAGGCTCTATCGGTCTGTCACACAACAAGTTTCTGGCGAAACTCGCCTCCGAAATGGACAAGCCGCGCGGCTTCGCCGTCATCGGCCGGGCCGAAACCGACGCCCTCCTGCGCGACCGCCCGGTCCGCGACATCTGGGGCGTGGGCGCCGCCGCCCAGTCCGCGCTCGCCGCCGCCGGCATCCGCACCTTTGCCGACCTGCGCCGCTGGGACCGGCGCGATCTCGCCGCCCGCTTCGGCGGCTTCGGCGACCGGCTCTGGCACCTTGCCCGCGGCCAGGACAGCCGCCCGGTTTCGCCGGATCATGTCGTGAAATCAATCAGCAAGGAAACCACCTTCGCCGAAGACACCGCCCATGACGATGTGCTCGACGGGCACCTGTGGCGGCTCGCCGAACAGGTGGCGGACCGCGCCAAGGCCAAGGATCTCGCGGGCCGGGTCGTCACGCTGAAGATCAAGCAGTCGAGCCACGCCATCGCCACGCGCCGCCACGCCCTGCCCGCCCCCACCCAACTCGCCGACACGATCTACCGCGAATCCCGCGCGCTTCTGGACCGCGCCGGGGTCGCCGGACCGTTCCGGCTGATCGGCGTGGGCATCACGGATCTGGGGCCCGCACGACTGGCCAGCGACGGCGGCGACCTCCTTGATCCCCACGCCCGCCGCCGCGCCGCCGCCGAACGCGCCACCGACACCATCCGCGCGCGCTTCGGCCCGGACGCCATCGTCAAGGGCCGCAGCCTGCGCTGAGCCGTAAAGACCAAGTAATCACGGGGTTTTCGGACGCGGCAGCGGGCCGATCACTCGGCTGCAAGCGGCATTGCCGGGCGCGCGATATCGACGATCCGGGCCATGACGCGGGACATGGCCGCGCGCAGATCGTTGAAATCCGCCCGCGGTGTCAGCGTCGCCTCGTCCATGTAGAGCGCCCGGTCGATTTCGATCTGCACCACGTGGCAGCCCTGCGCCGGGCGGCCATAGCGCTGCGCGATGAACGCCCCGGCAAAGGGCGTGTTGCGCGCGACCTTCAACCCTTCATCGGAAAAGGCTTCCTCGATCTGGTCCACCACCTCCCGCGCCGCAGCCGCGCCGAACCGGTCGCCAAGGACGATATCCGGCGCGCGCGTGCCCCGCGCGGCCATGCCTTCGATCGCCTCGTGGGGCATCGAATGGCAGTCCAGCAGCACCACGGTGCCGAACATCGCCTGCTGGCGCGCCAGCAAATCCCGCAACGCCGCATGATAGGGATGCCAGTGCGCATCCAGCCGCATCTGCGCTTCAACCATCGTCAGCTTGCCGCGATAGATCGCCCGCCCGTTCGCCACGACCCGCGGGATCACGCCCAACCCGGAGGTCACGCGCGGATTGTGCGGCCCGCGCCGTACACCGTCGATCAACGCCGGGTCCAGTTCGTCGACGCTGCGGTTCAGGTCCACATAGGCCCGCGGCGTCCGCGCCAGCAACAGTGGCGCGCCCAGGCGCGGCGCGTCACCGACGAGCAGGTCCATGAACGCATCCTCCGACGACCGCAGCGCGCGATCATCGAGCACGGTCGCCGCACGCAGGTCCGCGGGATAGTCCCGGCCACTGTGGGGAGAGGCAAACACCGCACCGGTCAGAATGCGCGGCGGCTGGATCAGGTCGAAATGCACCGGCGCTCCTTGCAGTTACATCGTTGCTTATATCCGGATTCGTCGCGCGACCAATACCCCTTGAACCGCCCCGCGACTCCCTCTATAGACCGCGCACCGACGCGGGTGCCACCGCGCGCCCATCCGTT
>DAIPIS010000152.1:0-5747 GCA_036770665.1 Meridianimarinicoccus sp. | reverse complement strand
CCCGCCCCCGCGCGCAGCGGGGGTGGGGACATGTCGTGCCGCGGCACGCGGCGCATTTCGGCAAGCCCGCGAAGCCCGTCAGTCCGCCACCAGCATGTAGCCCGACCCGCGCACCGTCTGCAGGTACCGGGGCTGCTTCGGGTCCGCCTCGATCTTGCGGCGCAGGCGGGTGATCTGCACATCCACCGCGCGTTCCTGCGCGTGGCCCCGGTCGCGGCCCAGTTCCTCGGCCAGTTCGCTGCGGCTCAGGGCTTCCCCCAGCCGTGCGGCGAAAATCCGCATCAGGTGTTGCTCGGTCGCGGTCAGGCGGATGACCTCCGTGCCCTTCCACATCTCCCCCCGCTCGGCGCTGTAGCGCACCGACCCGAGTGTCAACAGGGCACCGTCCGCGAAACTCGCGGGATCGGGCGGCGGCATCCGCCGCAGGATGGCGTTGATGCGCAGCAGCAGTTCCTTCGGCTCGAAGGGCTTGGGCAGATAATCGTCGGCCCCCGCTTCCAGCCCGGCGATCCGGTCGGCCGTTTCACCCCGCGCCGTCAGCAGCAGGATCGGCGTGGCGATATCGGCGCGCAGCGACCGGGTCAGCGAGATCCCGTCCTCCTCCGGCATCATCACGTCCAGCACGATCAGGTCAAAGTCCAGACCGTCCAGAAGCCGCCGCGCATGGGCCGCGTCCCGCGCGACGCTGACCCAGAATCCGTGCCGGCGCAGAAACTTCTGCAACAGCCCGCGAATCCGTTCGTCGTCGTCCACGACCAGCAGATGCGTGTCGGGCAGATCGGCCGCGTTCACGGGATCACTCCGCCAGACGCGCGTAATGGCGGCGGATATCGGGCTCCATCATCGCCTCCAGCACCCGGCGGAACCCGGCCACGGCTTCCGGTCCCGCCTGCCGGTACGCCTGGCGCACCCGCGCCTGCTGGGCATCCGACAGTGCCCCTTCCAGGGCGACACCCGACGCGGTCAGGTGCAGATGCCGTTCGCGTCGATCCTGCGCCCCCACCCGCGCATCGACCAGCCCGTCGGCGATCAGGGTCCTGAGCACGCGGTTCAGGGACTGTTTCGTCACGCCAAGGATCGCCAGCAGGTTCGTGACCGTCGTCCCCGGACTGCGGTTGATGAAATGCAGCGCCCGGTGATGCGCGCGCCCATACCCGTGCTGTTCGAGAATCCGGTCCGGGTCCGACGTGAAGCCGCGATAAGCGAAGAACATGGCTTCGATCCCCTGTCGCAACTGTTCATCGGTCAGGAACAGCAGCTTTTCCCCGCCTTGCCCGTCCATATTCGCCTCCACCCTCATCCTCATATGAAGTTTACGTCAGCCTTGTTGACTTTCCAAGCCTCCACGGCTAGAACCGCGCAGATTTTTGGCAATACTTGGTCCGCTGCGGCCATTGTTTGCGCAACATCTGAAAACCGACCGGCAGAAAGGACACGCAATGGCGGGTGGCTACGACGATCGCGACGGCATGATCTGGCTCGACGGCAAACTGGTGCCGTGGCGCGATGCCAATGTGCATATCCTGACGCACGCCCTGCATTATGCGTCGTCGGTCTTCGAAGGCGAACGCGCCTATGGCGGGACCATCTTCGAATCGCGCCGCCATTCGGAACGGCTGCGCGCCTCCGCCAACCTGATCGATTTCGAGATCCCCTACACCGTGGACGACATCGAAGCCGCGAAATACGCCGTGATGCAGGCAAACGGCCTGTCCGACGCTTACGTTCGCGCCATCGCGTGGCGCGGCGCGGGCGAGGACATGGGCGTCGCATCGGCCCGCAATCCGGTGCGCATGGCCGTCGCGGCCTGGACATGGGGCAATTACTATGGCGACGCCAAGACGCGCGGTGCCAAGCTCGATATCGCGAAATGGAAACGTCCCAGCCCCGAAACCGCGCCAAGCCAGGCCAAGGCCGCCGGGCTTTACATGATCTGCACCATGTCGAAACACACGGCCGAGGCGAAGGGCTGCTCCGACGCCATGATGTTCGACTACCGCGGCTACGTGGCCGAAGCGACGGGCGCCAACATCTTCTTCGTCAAGGACGGCGAGGTGCATACCCCCAAGCCCGACTGTTTCCTGAACGGCATCACCCGGCAGACCGTGGTGCAGATGCTGAAGGATCGCCAGATCCCCGTGCACGAGCGCCACATCATGCCGGAAGAACTGGAAGGCTTCCAGCAATGCTGGCTGACCGGCACGGCGGCCGAAGTGACGCCCGTGGGCCAGATCGGGGATTACAATTTCGAAGTGGGCGCTTTGGTGCGCGACATTTCCGGCGCCTACGAAGCGCTCGTGCGCGCCTGACAGAATGCTGTCCTACCAGCACATCTACCACGCGGGCAACGCCGCCGATGTGCACAAGCATGCGTTGCTCGCCGTGGCGCTGGATTACATGGCGGGCAAGCCAAAGCCCATGTGCTACATCGAAACCCACGCCGGGCGCGCGATGTACGACCTTGCCGCGCCCGAAGCCGTGAAGACGGCCGAAGCCGCGGCGGGCATCGGGCGGATGGAACACTGGTTCGACGCGGGTCACCCCTATGCCCGCGCGCTGGCCCATGCCCGCGCGCTGGCGGGGCCCTCCGCCTATCCCGGCTCACCCCGCATCGCCCAGACCCTTCTGCGCGACGACGATCCGATCACGCTCGCGGAACTGCATCCGCGCGAACGCGCCGCGTTGGAGGACGCGTTGCCGGGTGTCGTCGTGCGGGGCGTGGACGGTCCGACGATGGCCAAGGCGATGGTGCCGCCCACGCCCCGCCGCGGGCTGATGCTGATCGACCCGTCCTACGAGATCAAGTCGGACTGGGACGAGATGCCCCGACTGCTGGGCGCGGTGCAGCGGCGCTGGAACGTCGGGGTTCTGCTGCTGTGGTATCCGGTTCTGGCGAACGGCGCGCACCGCGCCATGGCGGCAACGCTCGACGCGCTCGCCCTGCCCGATGCGATCCGGCACGAGGTGCGATTTCCCCCCGCCCGGCCCGGTCACGGGCTTCTGGGCAGCGGCCTTTACATCACCAACCCGCCCTTCGGCTGGGCGGCGGCTGCGGCGGACCTGACCCGCCGCTTCGCCACGCTTCAGGCGGTATAGCCCCGTTCGATCCGGGAATACTCGCGCACCCGTGCACTCACGGGCCGCGCCACGGGGCGACGCTGCAACGCCAGCGATCCCCGCCGGGGCAGGTCGTCCAACGCGATACGCGCCATCGTCAGCTTCATGCCGGACGTGCTGCGCTTGGCGGTCGTGTCAAGAACGTGACGAGTCATATCGGTCCTCCATCCATTGCTGCATCGGGCGATGGTACCACATCGCCCCTGACCCTCAAAATGGGGTCTTCAGCCGTCGGCACAACCCCCGCCCGACAGACGCGCCAGCGCCCATTGGGCGGCATCGGCGATCGCCGGGTCGGGATCGTCCAGCAAGCTGCGCACCGCCCCCGACAAGGCAGGATCGCCGCTGTTGCCGATGGCGTAGGCCACGTTGCGCACGAAGCGGTCGCGCCCGATCCGCTTGATGGGCGATCCGGCAAACCGCGCCCGGAACGCCGCGTCGTCCAGCCCGGCAAGCTCCGCGAGCGGCGGCGCGCGCAGATCGTCCCGCGCGGCATGGCGCACGTCCTGCGCCGCCACGGCGAACTTGTTCCACGGGCAGACCGCAAGGCAATCGTCGCAGCCGTAAATCCGGTTGCCCATGCGCCCGCGCAGATCCACGTCCACCGGGCCGCGATGTTCGATCGTCAGGTAGGAAATGCACCGCCGCGCATCGAGCTGGAACGGCGCCGGAAACGCGTCGGTCGGGCAGATGTCCAGGCAGGCGGTGCAGCTGCCGCAATGCTCCACCTCGGGCGCGTCGGGCGGCAGGTCCACCGTGGTGAAGATCGCCCCAAGGAACACCCAGTTTCCCAGATCGCGGCCCAACAGATTGGTATGCTTGCCCTGCCAGCCCAGCCCCGCCGCCTGCGCCAGCGGCTTTTCCATCACAGGGGCCGTGTCCACGAAGACCTTGATCCCGGCACCCGCTGCTTCGGGCTGGTCCAGCAGCCAGCGCCCCAGCCGCTTCAGCCGCGCCTTCACGAGGTCGTGGTAATCGCGCCCCTGCGCATAGACGCTGATCGCCCCCCGGTCGCGCCGCTTGAGCGTATCGAGCGGGTCGTGATCCGGCGTGTAAGCCTCCGCCAGCATCACCACGCTGCGCGCCTCGGGCCACAGCGCCGCCGGATCGCCGCGCCACGCCATGCGCTCCGCCATCCAGCCCATCTGCCCGTGCCGCCCCAAACCGACGAAGTCCGCCAGCCGCGCGGGCAACTCCGGCACCGCATCGGGGCGGCAGACCCCCATGGCGGCGAACCCTTCGGCCTGCGCCCGTGCCGCCATCACGGCCTTCAGGGCCGCCGCGTCACGCATGGCGCGCCGGGTCAGAAATCCAGATCGGCATAATGGGCGGGCGGCGGGAACCCCGCCACCTGGTCCGTCAGAAGCCCCCGGAACGCAGGCCGCGACTTGATCTTCGCATACCAGTCCTTGACCAGCGACTGGCGGTGCCAGTCCACGTCCGACGTGTAATCCAGCGTCGACAGGTGCGCCGCCGCGGCGAAATCGGCCAGCGTCATCACATCCCCCGCAAGCCAGCGGCGATGGTCCAGCAGATGCGCCATGTAATCCAGATGCCCCTTGATCGCGGTCACGCCTTCCTTCACGCGGCGGCTGTCGGGATAGCCCGCGCCGGTGATCTTCTTGATGATCCGCTCGCCAACGACCTTCATCGTGACGTCGTGGTGGAACGTGTCGTCGAAATAGCCGACCAGCCTGCGCACCTCGAACCGGTCCCGCGGATCGCGCGGCACCAGCGGCGGGTTCGGATAGACCTCGTCGAGGTATTCGCAAATCGCCATGCTCTCGCACAACACCAGCCCGTCGATCCGCAGCACAGGCACCTTGCCCACCGGGTTGCGGCGCAGGAAATCCACCGATTTCTCCCAGTAGCGTTCGTCCTGCCGGTCGCAGTCGATCCCCTTTTCCCGCAGCGTCAGCCGCACCTTGCGGCTGAAGGGGCAGAGCGGCGCATGGTGAAGAACGGTCATCGCGGTATCCGGTTGGGGCACGCCCCGTCTTGCCGCGAAGTGCCGCCGGTTGCAACGGCGCGCGGTGTCAGCCGGGCTGGAAACAGGCGGCTCGCCCGTCGCGGCGGATGGTTTCGGCCCCGTCCATGATCGACGCCGCCCGCCGCCGCGTGAAATCCGACGGCGCGCTCGCGGACCGGGTCTTGGGGCTTGGCAGGATCGCAGCCAGCCGGGCCGCCTGCACCGCCGACAGATCCGCCGCCGAAACGCCGAAATAGTGGCGCGCCGCGGCTTCCACCCCGAATACGGCAGTGTCGAACTCGGCCACGTTCAGGTACACCTCAAGGATGCGCCGCTTGGACCAGACCAGTTCCACCACCGGGGTCAGCACCGCCTCTGCGGCCTTGCGCGGCCACGACCGGCCCTGCCACAGGAACACGTTCTTCACCGTCTGCTGGCTGATGGTGGACCCGCCCCGCCGCGCGCCACCGTCGATAGCCTGCCGCAGCGCGCGGATGTCGAACCCCCAGTGATTGCAGAAATCGGCGTCCTCCGCCGCGACCGCCGACCGCGCCATCACCGGCGCGATCCGGTTCATGGGCACCCACGTGTGGGCGAGGCTGCCATGCCGCACCCGTTCCGCCAGCATGTAGGGCGTGGCGGGCACCGGCAGCAGCCCCGC
>DAIPIS010000018.1:0-24194 GCA_036770665.1 Meridianimarinicoccus sp. | reverse complement strand
ACGCCAAGGGCAGCGACTTGGCCCCGCCACCGGTCTGCGCGCGTACTTGGCACGCCGCGGCACTTGCCGAGATCGGGCCGGTGCCCCTGCGGCTTCTGGTGGGTGGCTTTGCCCATCGTCGCTATCTGCCGCGCGCAGCCGCCGTCACGGACACCGTGCGCGACTGGCGGGATCACGCGCCCGCCACCTTCGTGCTGCCGCATCCGTCCTGGCGCAACACCGGCTGGCTGGCCCGCAACCCGTGGTTCGGCGCAGAGGTGATCCCCGCCCTGCGCGCGCGGGTGGCGGAGGTCCTGTCCGGGTGATAAACCGGCGGCGACACCAGCAGGGGGACACACCATGCACGACGTGGACATCGGCACCGTGACCATGGGCAACGACCGCCCGCTGACCGTGATCGCGGGACCGTGCCAGCTGGAAAGCCGCGACCACGCCCTGATGATCGCCACCGCCATGCGCGACGCCTGCGCCGCCGCCGGGGCGCAGTTCATCTTCAAGGGCAGCTTCGACAAGGCCAACCGCACGTCGCTGGGCGGCAAGCGGGGTCTTGGGATCGACGCGGGGCTGGCGGTGATGGCCGCCGTCAAGGACGCGCTCGGCGTGCCGGTGCTGACCGATATTCACGCCATCGACCAGTGCGCCCCCGTGGCCGCGGTGGTGGACGTGCTGCAGATCCCCGCGTTCCTGTGCCGCCAGACCGACCTTCTTCTCGCCGCAGGTGAAACCGGTGCCGCGATCAACGTCAAGAAGGGCCAGTTCCTGGCACCGTGGGACATGACGAACGTGGTGGCCAAGATCGAATCCACCGGCAACCGGCGGATCCTGCTGACCGAACGGGGGGCGAGCTTCGGCTACAACACGCTGGTGACGGACATGCGCAGCCTGCCCATCATGGCGCGCACCGGGTATCCGGTGGTGATGGACGCGACCCATTCGGTGCAGCAGCCGGGCGGGCAGGGCGGGTCATCGGGCGGGCAGCGCGAATTCGCCCCGGTGATGGCGCGCGCCGCCGTCAGCCTTGGCATCGCGGCCGTGTTCATCGAAACGCACGAAGCCCCGGACACCGCGCCATGCGACGGGCCGAACATGATCCCGCTGTCGCAGATGCCCGCGCTGGTGGCGTCGCTGATGGCGTTCGACCGGCTGGCCAAGGCCGATCCGCTGCGGGTCTGACCGGCGGGCGACAGGTCGGGCGGGGTCGCGCGGCGCGCGCGAAAAAGCCGGGATTTTCGCCACGCGCCCCCTTGCGCTTGGTGCCGCCGGACCGTAAGACCGCCCGCACGGTTGGGGTGTAGCCAAGCGGTAAGGCGTCGGTTTTTGGTACCGTGTACCGTAGGTTCGAATCCTACCACCCCAGCCAGTTCAACGTTCATGGCCGTGTCGTCGCCGCCCCGGGCGGGGTGCGCGATGGCACTGCGCCGCGCCCGTCATTGGACCGCGGGTTTGCCGAGCAACGCGCCAGCGACCTCCTGCGTGGCACGCACGCCGCTCTCCAGCAGACCGCCCCGCGGCTCGGCATCTCGGAACATCTCCAGCCCGGCGCTGCCAAGCCCATTGAACAGGGCGATCATCGATGGCGACGACACGGCCTTGAAATGCGCCATGGGGTCGTCGTTCGCATCGAAATCCGTCAGGTCGATCACGCGGACCGGAACGGCGCGCGACAAATCCTCGAGCGCGCCCGTGTCCCGGATCGATCCAAGCCGGTCCTGGCGCCCGCGCAGCAGCGACGACAGTTGCAACGCGCGGTCCCGGTTCGACACGAAGATGAAGATCGGAATGTCCAGCCCCGCCAGTTGCGCGGCCTGCGTGCGGAACACGTCTATATCGAGATCCGGCGCGATCAGCACCACCGACGCGAGCTTGTCCAGCACCCCCGGCGTACCGCGGATGGCCATCTGGCGCAGCGTGTCCATCAACACCTGCGCCCCCATGGAATGACCGATGACGATCGTGCGTGACAGGTCGCTGCGTGCCAGCGTGGCGAGCACCGTTTCCAGCCCGTCGCGGGCAAAGAGCGCACTTTCCCGATCAAAGGCATAGGCCCGGAAATCGCCCGCCGACGACCATGCGTAATTCACCGACACGCCGCGACCGCCGAAATCGTGGCTGATCTGCGCCTGCCGGTAGAGTCCTTCGGCAAAGGTCGTGTTGTAGCCGTGCACGAAGACCACCGCCTCGCGCCGTTCCGGGCGCAGGGTGGCCGCGCGCGCGTTGATCGCCGCCCGGAACGAGTCCGCGCCAGTGAGATGAGACGCCGACACGGTGACGAATTCCGTCGCCGGGTCGGGGACGGCTCCGCGGGGAAAGGTGACCGTCCCCGGCGCGCGGTCGGGCGGCACCGACACCGCGAAATCGAGAAAGCGCAAGTCGTCGGCGCGGTCGCGCGCAAGAACCGCCGGGCCCGGGTCGGCGGTGCGGGTGCTCGCCACGAGTATGTCCTGCACCGACCCCGTGACGGCCGCCGCCGGGTCGATGGTGATGCTGCCACGCGGGGCGCAGCCAGCTGCGAGAAGCAGCAGGCAAAGCACGCCCCGGCGCATCGGCCCGCCCTTCGCCCCGCGTCGTGTCATCGCGCGCTCCCCGTTTTGTGTCCCTGCCGCGGTTGTGAGGGCTGGGATGATGGTTCCGCGATCGCCCCGTGGCTGTCGCGGGTCACTGTCCTCGGTCCTGCGCGGGACAGGGTCATCCGCGCGACGCGCCACCGATGCCCCGGCGCGTGGTCACGCGATCAGCGGCAGGCACCGACCTGAACGGTCTCCCCGTCACCGGTATGATAGGCGCACTGGTTGGTCTGCTGGTTGCGTGCATAAAGCGCCCCGGCCGCCGCACCGGCACCGGCTGCCGCCACGGTCCAGGCGCTGTTCGCACCAAGCGCCGTCGCGGCGATCGCGGCGACGGTACCACCGGCCACACCTGCACCGACCTGGTCGCGGCTGTTGGGGTCGCACCCGGCAAGGCCGAGCGTGAGGATGATCGCGATGGGTGCAAGTCTGGTCATTCTGGTCTCCCCCAGGGGCGTTGTGGGCCGTTGTGTGCCGTCATGTCCGCCGCCACGGATGGGGCTGACGCATGGTACGCTGTGACCGTTTCAGGCGGAGGGCAAGCGGTATTTCCGCGCATGGCCAGCCTGGCAGGTCGTGCCGCGCCACCGGGGCCACGCCGGGGCGGTCGCGACCCGGCATCGTCGCTGCGCAGCGCCCGCATGACTGGGCCGGATCGGGATCGCAAGGGCTGTTTCCGGCGTTCGGGCCGCTTCGGTCAGGGCGCATCGTGCGCTGTCGCCGCATCGTGCAATCGCGGCAGGACGCCCTTGTGGGAGATCAGCACCGCTGCCCACCGCGTCGTGTCGAATTCCGACATGACCACGACGGCCACAGCCATGATCGGCACCGAAAACACCGCCCCCGCGATGCCCCAGAGGCTGGTCCAGAATGTCAGGCCCACCAGGATGACCCAGGGGCTCAGGTTGAGCGAGGTGCCCATCACGCGCGGTGCCACGATGTTGCCGATGACGAACTGTGCCAGACCCAGCGTCACGCCCAGCCAGAGCGTCGTGCCGGGGCTTGCGAACTCCACGAGGCTCGCGGCAACCGGGAAGGCCACGCCGACGAACGACCCGAAATAGGGGATGTAGTTCAGCACCGCGATGATGATCGCGAACGCCACCGCGAAGTTGAGCCCGAACGCCTTCATGATCGCCCAGGACAGGATCCCGAGCGCGATGTTCAGCAGCGTCTGCACGGCAAGATACTGACCGACCCGCCCGTTCACGTCCGCGATGATCGCCCGCGCCCGCATGAGCCCCGGCCTGTCCAGCCCGATCCGGTCCAGCTTGGCGTTGAAATCCTGCCGTTCCATCATCAGGAAGGTGATGTTGAGCAGCACGAAGATCAGCACCGCCAGCGCGGCCAGCGCCGATCCCGCCGCCGACCGCAAGAGCCCGCTCAGGTCCAGTACGCCCGCCATTTCGGTCCGGATGGCCTGCAAGGTCTGTTCGCCGTCCAGTTCCAGCATCGCGGCACCCAGCCGCACCAGATCCCCGACCGCGACCTGATAGGCGGGCGCTTCTGCCACCATCTGCCCGAGACTGCCCAGCATCAGGACCGTCAGTTCGATCAACGCGAGACAGATCAGGCCCGCCGCGATCAGGTCGCGCCCCCACCCCGGCAGACGGCGCATGGGCGCAAACCGCGTCAGCACGGACGACAGCCCGGAAATGGCGAAGACGCACAGGATGGCGGCCACGATGGGCACCAGCAGGTCGCGCCCGACATGCAGGATCCACCCGGTCACCGCCACGACCACCACGATGGCCGCAACCCGCACGAGCTGGTCGTTGATCGCCGTGGGCTTGGGGGAGGGGTCGGGCGATGTCATCGCCGCTGCCCCGATGATGCTCCGCCCCGCGTCCGGCAGGTCATCGGGACGGCCCGGTCCGCAGGAACATCACCCGCGACAGCAGCCACAGCCCGCCCACCATCACCACGATTTCCGCGGACAGCGTCAGCACCACGGTCATCATCCCGAGAATGTCCACCGCCGATATCCACGACGTGCTGCCCTCCACGGTCTGGATCACGGGCACACCGCCTTGCGGGGCCTCCAGAAACCGGATGAGCAGATAGGTCATTTCCGCGAACAGCACCGCCATGGACAGCACGATCCCCGTGCAGCTCAGCACAAGGCCGATCCACAAGGTGCGCTCCAGCCGCTTCGGGGTCGGCATCTCCGTCCCGTCGGCCATTGCCCGGCCAAGCTTGCGATACCGCCAGCACCAGTAGGTCGTCGCGATCAGGATCAGGAACCCCGCAAGTGAAATCGCGCCCAGCACCCCCGCACTGCGGATCGGGGCCTGCACCCCGTAGATCGACGAGAACACGATGGTGATCACGATCACCGGGATCACCGCCACGAACAGTTGCGTCCAGAAGGCGATGCCGCCCCAGCGCCGCAGGGCGCGGGCGATGCCGCCCGCCGCGGCGGGTGAAAGCGGCACCGACGCTGCAGTCTTATCGGCCATGTTGGTTCCTCCCTAGGGTCAAGAGCGCGTAGCGCAGCCCGGCGTGGGCGCACAGGGTTTTTTGTCCGTCGTTGTCCGCGCGTCCACGGGTCGCGGCTGGTGATGCTGGGTGCAGGCGCGATGGATCGGCGGTGATCGTCATGGCGTTCACAGCCTTTCGCCCGCAGCCGAGGCCGCCCGCGCGGTCAGCGCAAGGATCACCGGGGCAAGGATCGCCGCGACGAAACCGGCCGCGAACCCGTTGTTGTAAAGGTTCAGCCCGCCGTGCAGCACGCCCACCGTCTGCGCGGCGGACAGGTGCATCGCCCCGGCAACGATGCCCCAGTGCCAGCCGAAGCTGCCCGCGATCGGCGCCAGCGTGGTGGAAAACAGCGCTGCGAGCAGGATGCCGGGCGCGGCGGGGTCGGCCTGCTTCAGTATCGTTGCCAGCATGACGCCCGCGACCACGGGCACGCAGTTGACGGCGTGCTTGCCGAACGCCCCGAACCCGGCCACCGACAGGATCGCCCCGATCACCGGGCCGTTGAGATCGCCACCGATCGCCAGCACATAGCCGGTCGACATGATCCCCAGCACCCCCATGTTCACCAGCACCGCGCCATCGCCGCAGGTGGCCGCGAAATCGCTGGGCGATTGCCCGGGCCGGCTCAAGAGGTCGCGATAGCGGCGCCAGCAGTCCCGGTCCACCAGGCGCCCCGCCACGATCATCGCCGCGAAACAGACCAGCAGGAACGGCGCCAGCGTCAGGGTCCGGTCCGTCGCCCAGATGAAGACCGGCACCGGCACGAACCCGTGGGAGATGTAGATCGCCACCACCAGCGTGCCGATCAGCCCCGCCGTGAACCCCATGTTGTACAGCGTGTATCCGTCATGCGCCCGGAAAAGCTGCGCCGCGACAGGGGGCATGATGAACCCCATCGCCAGACCCGTCCCGAGCCCCAGCGGCACGCTGGCCCAAAGGGGAAGGGCGGTGCTGAACAGGATCTCGGACACGACCGGGGCCAGCGCGCAGCCGAAGAAGGCCACGTTCAGGTGCCCGGCGAAGGGCTCGCGCCGGAACCGGGCATAAAGCCACACGCCGCCCAGGATCGGCCAGACGTTCAACAGGTTCTTGCCGAAGAGCGCGAACCCCAGAACCAGCATCAGGCAGGCGATGGCCCCGCCGCCCACCGTTGCGCCGCAGCGCCAGTAGACCGCGACGGCCACCAGCGTCAGCGCACCCGCATTGACGAACGCCGCACCGATGCCGCCCAGTTCCACGTAATCCGTGATCAGCGTGTCGCGCGCGAACAGGATCGCCGCCAGCCCGTTCAGGGTCTCCGCCGGGCCGGACACGGCCAGCCCGAACACCACGAAGGCCAACGCCAGCACCGCCACACACCCCAGACGCTGCGGGTCCGCAAGCGTCAGGGGTGGCGATGCCGGCGCTGTCATGCGGTCTTTTTCCCGGCGGTCGTGTCGGCCGTCACCGCCCCGCCACGATTGTAGACGAGGTCATAGAGCACCGGCAGCACGATCAATGTCAGCATGGAGGCCACCGCAAGCCCGCCCATGATGGCAAAGGCCATCGCGCTCCAGAACACGGAGAAGGCGATGGGGATCAGCCCCAGCACCGTGGACACCGCCGTCAGCGCGATGGGGCGCAACCGGCTCGTGGACGCATCGATCACCGCGTCGCGCACCGATTTGCCGGATTTGCGATCGTCCTCGATCTGTTCGATCAGGATCACCCCGTTCTTGGCGATCATCCCCACCAGCGCGAGAATGCCAAGGATGGCCACGAAGCCCAGGGGCTGGCCGGACACCAGCAATGCGCCGACAACCCCGATCATCCCGAGCGGCGCCATGAACAGCACCATCGCCAGCAACTTGAAGCTGCGCAACTGGAACATCAGCAGCGTCACCACAAGCATGAGCATCAGCGGCACCACGGCGAACACCGACGCCTGCGAGATCTCGCTCTCCTCCACAAGCCCGCCGGTGTCGATGCTGTACCCCGGCGGCAGGCTTTCCCGCAGCGCGGCCAGCGCGGGTTCGATGCGGTCGACCACCGTCGCGGCCTCCAGCCCCGGGTGGACGTCCGCCTGCACGGTCAGCGCCACGGCCCGGTCGCGCCGGTGGATCATCGGATTGGTGAGCACGTAGTCCAGCCGCGCGATCTGCGACAGCGGCACGGTGCGCCCGCCCGGCACGGCGATCTCCAGCGTCGCCAGCCGTTCCGGCGACAGGGTCTGCCCGCCGATGGCCCGCGCCACCACGGGCACGAGATAGATGTCGTCGCGGATCTGCGTCAGCGCCGCACCCGACAGGAACAGGTTCAGCGTGTCCGACACCGCCGCCGCGCTCAGGCCCAGACGCCGGGCTTCGTCCTGGTCCAGCACCACGCGGATTTCCCGCGCCGGTTCCATCCAGTTGAACCCGATGGATCGGGTATCGCCGACCCCGGCGATTACTCCCGCCACCTCGCGCGCGATGCCGCGCACCCGGTCCAGATCGTCGCCGGTCACGCGGTACTGGACCGGCCAGCCCACGGGCGGCCCCAGTTCCAGCGCATAGACCCGCGCCGTCGCCTCGGGGAACTCGGTGATGAGGATCTCTTCCAGCGCAGGCTGCAGGCGCATGCGATCTTCGATGCTGTCCGTCACAAGAACAAGCTGCGCGAAAAACGGGTTCGGCAACTGCACGTTCAGCGGCAGATAGAACCGGATCGCGCCGCGCCCGACATAGGTGCTCCAGTGGGCGATGCCCTCCTGTTCCGCAAGGATCGCTTCGAACCGGTCCACAGCCGCCTGCGTGCCGTGGATCGACGCGCCTTGCGGCATGGTGATGTCCACCAGCAGCTCCACCCGGTCCGAGGGCGGGAAGAACTGGCGCGGCACCTGCGACAGGCCCATGATGGACAGCACGAACGCCCCGACGGTCAAGGCGATGACCACCAGCCGCACGCGCATCGCGCCGTTCAGCACGCGCCGGTATCCGCGCAGCAGCACGCCTTCGCGGCCGTCCGCGTCGGCCTTGGGCGCGCGCAGCAGCGCCACGCCGATCACCGGCACGAACAGCACCGCGACGACCCATGACGCGATCAGCGCGATCCCGACCACCGCGAAGATCGAGAACGTGTATTCCCCTGCCGAGCTTTGCGCGAAGCCGATGGGCACGAACCCCGCGATCGTCACCAAAGCCCCGGTCAGCATGGCGAAGGCCAGCTTTTCATAGGCGTAGGACCCCGCCTGCAGTTCGTTGTCCCCGGCGGCGAGCCGTCGGCTCATGCTGTCCACCGTGGTCATGGCGTCGTCCACCAGCAACCCCAGCGCGATGATCAGCGCGCCCAGCGAAATCCGCTGCAGGTTCAGGTCGAGCAACTGCATCACGACGAACACCACCGCCATGGTCAGCGGGATCGCGATGGCGATCACGAGTCCCGCCCGCACGCCGAGGGCCACGAAGCTGATGACAAGGACGATCCCGATCGCCTGATACAGCGATTCCGTGAACTCCGCGATGGACACGTCCACGATTTCGGACTGGTTGGCCACGAGGAACGGTTCGATCCCGATGGGCAGGTCGGCGGTCAGTTCCGCAACCCGCGCTTCCAGCCGGGCCCCCAGCGCGATGACGTCGCCGCCGTCTGCCATGGACACGGCAAGCCCGATCGCCTCCTGCCCGTTGACCCGGAACATGGGCTGCGGCGGGTCGGCATAGCCGCGCCGGATCGTGGCGATGTCGCCCAGCCGGACGCGTCGGTCGCCCGCCGTCAGCACGATCTCGCGCAGGTCGTTTTCATCGGTGAACGCGCCCGACACGTCGATCAGGATGGTGTCGGTGCCGCTGCGCATGGTCCCGCCCGGCCGCACGAGGTTCTGCGCCCGCAGCGCGTCGCGCACCGCACCCGGCGGCAGGCCGAGCGACGCAAGCTCGGAAGGATCGAACTCCACGAAAACCGTTTCGTCCTGCGCGCCCAGAAGCTCGATCTTGGCCACGTCCTGCACCCGCAGCAGGTTCGACCGCACGTCTTCGACGTAATCACGCAATTCGCGGCGCGAAAATCCGTCGGCGGTGAAGCCGTAGATCACGCCGAAGGTGTCGCCGAACTCGTCGTTGAACCCCGGCCCGATCACGCCCTGCGGCAGCGTGTGCGCCATGTCGCCCACGCGGTTGCGCACGTCCTGCCAGGTCTGCTCCACCACGTCGCCGGGGGTCGCCCCGTCAAGATGCACGAACAGCGTCACCACGCCGGGCTGGGTCTGGCTGTCGATCCGGTCGAGAAACGGGGTCTCCTGCAACGTCTGCTCCAGCCGTTCCGTGACCTGCAGCAGCGTTTCCTCGGCCGTGGCGCCGGGCCATGCGGCCTGTACCACCATGGTGCGGATGGTGAAGGGCGGGTCTTCGTCCCGGCCCAATCCGACAAAGGCCATGAAGCCCGCGATGACGATCAACGCCATCAGGAACAGGTTCAGGGACCTGTTCTGCAGGCCCCAAGCCGAAATGTTGCCCGACATGTCAGCCGTCCTCGCCGATGCGGACCTGCTGTCCGGGGCGCAGGGACTGGACCCCTGCCGTCACCACGATGTCGCCGTCGCGCAGGCCGTCCGTGACCAGCGCGCGGGCGATGTCGAACCGCGCCACCGTGACGCGGCGCAGATCGACCGTGCCGCTTTCGGGATCGACCACGAACACCGCCGGAGCGCCTTCGAGCGTCGTGAGCGCCGCAGCAGGCAGCGGGGTCGATTCGCTTCCTGCCAGCGCGACGCTGCCGGTCACGGCGGACCCGAGCCGGAAGTTCGCGGGCACGTCCGACAGCCCGACCCGGACCCGGAATGTCCGGGTCACAGGATCGGCCTGGGGTGAAACCTCGCGTACGCGGCCGGGTGCGGTCACGGCCGGATCGCTGACCAGCGCCACGGTAATCGTCGCGTCCGGGGCGGTGCTGCCGAACAGCCGTTCGGGCACGTCGAACACCGCGTCGCGGCCGTTGTCCCGCGCCAGCCGCACCACCATGGCCCCCGTCGCGACGACCTCGCCCGGCTCGGCGCCGATGGCGGTCACGACGCCCGACGCGTCGGCGTAAAGCGCCGTGAACGCCAGGGATTCCTCGGCGTTGTCCAGTTGCGCGCGCGCGGCATCGGCGCGCGATTCGGCCTGGCGGAAGGCCTGCAGGGCGGTGTCATAGCGTTGCTGCGTCGTGAATCCCCGTTCCAGCAGTTCGACCTGCCGCCCGAAATCCGTCTCCGTGCGGTTCACGTCGCCTTCGGCCGCGGTCAGTTCCGCCTGCGCCGCCCGGATCACGTTGCGCTGGGTCGTGTCGTCGAGCCGCGCGAGCAGATCGCCCGCGGTCACCGTGTCGCCCACGTTCACCGTCCGGTTGACCATCCGCCCGCTTGTGCGGAACCCCAGCAAGACGGTGTCCTGCGCCATGATTTCCCCGGTCAACGTCGCGGTTTCACGCCCCGAATCGCTCTGGGCAATGGCGACGCGCACCGGGCGCACAGGCTCGCTTGCGGGCGGTGTTTCCTCGTCGCAGGCGGCCAGCAGGGCGAAGGCCGCAACACACATCACCGTGCGCTTCATGGGGTGGTACTCCGAAGGGGGGCGAGGATGGCAGGACGCCGACGGAAGGACATGGGAACCAACTTGTTTCAAAGGACATGGCGCTGCGCAGGCACGCGCACCTGCGCCTGTATCTGCCTGCATCGGGCGCGACCTGTCAAAGCAGAAACGCCGGATGCGGCACGATACGCACCGGTCCGATGGGGTCATGGACCGTGCGCCGTCAGGTCCGTGCGCCCTCAGGCCCGTGCGCGCAGATTGCATCCGCGGCGTGCCAGGAAGGGCGCGGCGTGTCGGGACACGCCCTGCGCGTGCGCCGAAAAACCTCGCAATCGGCGCCGGATCGGGTAGCGTTCCGGTACACTTCGCGAAAGTCCCGCCGATGCCTGTCCACCCCGCAGCGTCCCGCGCCGACCATGGCCCCGGCCCGGTGGGCGCGTGCCCGGCGGCGCCTGGCCCGATGCCGTCGCGGGCACCCCGATCTGCCCCGCACCCTGCCCGAAAGGGGGAAGGTCCGCCATGACCCGCATCGACCGCTTCCAGAACCACCGCGTCTTCGGGATCGTGGACTGGCTCTTGCGCGGGATCGGGCAGGTGGTGTTCCAGAACAATCCGCTGTCCGGCGCGATCATCCTCGGGGCGCTGTTCTACAATTCGTGGATCTACGGCGCGACCTGCATCCTCGGCGTGGCGGCGGGCACGCTCGCGGCACTGGCGCTGGGGGCCGACCGCGGGCTCATCCGCGCGGGGCTCTTCGGGTTCAACGGCGCGCTGGTGGCGCTGTGCCTCGTGGCCTTCACCAGTGCCGATTTCCGCACCGGGGCCGTGCCGTCGCCGCTCATGGCCGTCTACATCGTGTCCGGTGCGGCCCTGTCGAGCATCGTCCTGCAATCCCTGGCGACGCTGCTCGGCCCGCACAAGGTGGCCCCGCTGACCGGGCCGTTCGTGCTGGTGGGCTGGCTGTTCCTGTTCGCGGTGCTGAAATTCGACGCGCTCGATGCGGGGCCCATGGCCAAGCCCGCGTCGCCCGACGACTACGCCGCCGTCGCGGTCTATGCCCTGCCCACATGGTACATGGGGATCGGCAACGCGATCGGGCAGATCTTCTTTCAGGACAACTGGATCACCGGATACCTGATCGTGCTGGGCATCGCCGTGAACTCCCGCGTCAGCGCGGGGATGGCACTGCTGGGTGCCGGTGTCGCGGCCCTGACGGCGGTCGTGTCCGGCGGGCCCGAAGGCGCGATCCGCGACGGCCTGTTCGGCTACAACGCCGCGCTGACCGCCATGGCGCTGGGGGGCTTCTTTCTCGTCCTCACGTGGCGCAGCGTGCTTTATGCCGTGTTCGGCGCGGTGGTGTCCACGTGGCTCTGGGCGTCGGTCGCGATCTTTCTCGGGCCGATCGGGATGCCGGTGCTGACATCCACCTTCGTGCTGGTCACGTGGATGATGCTGCTGGGTCAGTACGGGTTCGGTGCATTGGTGCCCGTGGCTCCGGCCGATGCAACCACCCCGGAAGACAACCTGCGCCGCCATAACGCCCGCGCCGGTGCGGAAAAGCAAGCCGCCTGAAGGCCAGCGCCGCCTGAAGGCCAGCGCCACCCGAAGGCGGCGCGACCATTTTCAAATCTGCCCGAACCGGATCAGGCGGGCCGGATCAGGCGGGCCGGATCAGAACGACCCGAACACCGTGCCCAGCCCGATCACCACCGCGAGCGCCAGCAGCGCGCTAACCACCGCGACCATCACGATGTCGAGGTAGCTTTCCTTGTGGGTGCAACCGCAGACCGCCAGCATCGTCACGACCGCACCGTTATGCGGCAGACTGTCGAGCGTGCCCGACGAAATGACCGCCACCCGGTGCAGCAGCGACGGGTCAAGATCGATCACGGCGGCCATCTCCATGTAGGTCGGCCCCAGCGCCTGCAGCGCGATGGTCATGCCGCCCGACGCCGACCCGGTCAGCGCCGCAAGGATGTTGGTGGCCAGCGCCAGCGACACCAGCAACCCCCCCTCGATCCCCAGCACCCAGTCCTGCACCAGCGCGAACGCGGGCATCGCCGCGACCACCGCGCCGAACCCCACAAGGCTTGCGACGCTCAGGATCGGCAGGACCGACGCCGTGGCACCTGCATCGATGCTGTTGCGCAGGGCCGGAAAGCGCCGGAAATTCAGCGCGACCAGCACCAGGATTGCCGCCAGCAAGGCAACCGCGACCGACCAGATGCCACCCACGGCGGACAGCGAACTGCCGCCCCATTCCGGCAACGCCAGGAAATCGGTATCCATCCGGGGCAGCACCACCTGCGACACGAGCAGGTTCACCGCGACCACCGTGATCAGCGGCAGGATCGCGATGATGAAGGGTGGCCTGGTCGTGGTCTGTTCGCTGCTGTCGATCTCGGCCGGATCGAACTCTCGCGCGGTTGACGCCAGTTCGCGCAAAGCCACCGGATCCGCGAGATCCCGCTCTGGCCCCTCGTCAGCGCCCTGCGGGGAGAACCCCTCGCCAGCCTTGCGGGCGCGGCTTTCCCGGAAGCTCAGCCACCACATCCCGAAGCCGAACATCACCAGTGCGGCGATGACGCCCAGTCCCGGCGCGGCAAAGGGCGTGGTGCCGAAGAACGGCGTCGGGATGGCGTTCTGGATCGCGGGCGTGCCCGGCAGCGCCGACATGGTGAATGTGGACGTGCCCAGTGCCACCGCCGCGGGCAACAGCCGCCGGGGCACGGCACCCGCGCGGAACAGCGCCACCCCCATGGGTGCCAGCACGAAGAACGCCACGAACAGGCTGACGCCGCCATAGGTCACCATCGCGCCCGCCAGCACCACCGCCAGAATGGCGCGGCTCGGCCCCAGCTTACGGGTCATGAAATCGGCGATGGCCCCGACCGACCCCGAATCGTCCATCAGCTTGCCAAAGAGCGCGCCGAGCAGGAACAGCGGAAAGAACTGCGCCACGAACCCGGCGGCGGCGGGCATGAAGGTCTGTGTCCAGTGCGCCAGAAGCGGTTCGGCGGAAAAGGCCGCCGCCACGATCGCCGCGAGGGGCGCGAGCAGAAGGATGGTCCAGCCGCGGAACGCCAGCGCCATCAACAGCGTCAGCCCCGCAAGAATACCCAGAAGACCCATGGTGTCACACCTCTTCTTCAAGCAGCGTGTTGATATCGAAGGTCGAACGCACCCCGATGTCGTGCAGGTGCGCCTGCCCGAAGGCGACGGCGGCGCGGCGGCCTTCCTCGAACAGCATCTTCAGGAAGGGCCACTCGGCGTTCAGCTTGGAGGAATGGCCCAGCGTGACCATCATGTCCGACGTGATCCGGTGCATCCGCATTTCCTGCCACTGGCGCGCCTTGCCGTTGCCGGGATCGATCACGTTGCGCAGCAACGCCATCATCTGGAGTTCCTTCAGAAGCTGCCCGTTGAACGAGATCTCGTTCAGGCGGCTGGCGATGTCACGCGCGCTGCGCGGCGTCTCTTCCCGCAGCACCGGGTTGATCTGCACGAGGAACGTGTCGCTGCTGTCGCATTCCTGCACCAGCGGCGTCATCATCGGGTTCCCGGCATAGCCGCCGTCCCAATAGGGCACGCCGTCGATTTCCACCGCCTGGAACATCGACGGCAGGCAGGCCGACGCCATCAGCACATCCGCCGTGATCTCGTGGCGGCGGAACACGCGGCCATGCCCGGTGTGCACGTTGGTCGCTGTGATGAACAGCTTCACCGGCCCGTCCGCCAGCGCGGGAAAGTCGATCAGGTCATTGAGGATCTTTTCCAGCGGATTGCCCGCACCGTGCATGTCATAGGGCGACACCAGTCGCGCCATCATGTCCATCGCGATGAAGGCGGGCGAATTGTCGAGCGACCAGCTGCCGGTCAACATCTCCCACGGGCCGCGCCGGAACGGGCTGAATCGCGCGGCATCCGACGTCTTGCGCCAGAACGCGGTCAGCATCTCGCGCGCGGTTTCGCGCCCGCCGCGGGCCAGACCCGAAGCCACGACCGCCGCGTTCATCGCCCCGGCGGAGGTGCCGGAGATGCCCTCGATCTCCATCCACTCTTCTTCCAGCAACCGGTCGAGCACACCCCAGGTGAACGCGCCATGCGCGCCGCCACCCTGCAACGCCAGATCGATCAGCACCGGCGGGCCTTCGCGCCGCGCCGCAAGCTGGGGGGATATGTCGGTCATCGTGGAAATTCCTTCGACTGTGGGGTGTGGGGGCTTGTGGCGCGGTCCGCACCGTCGCCGGAAAAACACCGGCGGCAGGGCCTTGCATCAGGGCAGCCAGTCCCGGCGGCACGACGGGGCGGTGCGCCGCGGGATCCGCTGCACGCCCGCCACGGCGCTTGTCTTGCCCGGTCCCGTTCCGTGGCTGCGGGGTGGCATCCCGCGACGTGAAAAGGATCGTGCTGCACCGCAGCTACGACGCGGTGATAGAAAGCGACGGAACGGAAAGCAACTCAAACAATCACGTCGCCACGCCAAACCGCACGGGCGCGCCGCCCCGCGGGCGTCTCGGCACGCAGGGCAGGGGCCCAGCCCGATCCACGGGCGATTGCGCGCGTTGATCTCGGGCGCGCGTTGGGTCAGTGTCCGTCCCGTGACCACATGGGGAATCGCCGATGCGCGAATCGGGACTCAGAGACGCGGGGCGCGGCGTTGCGGGGCTCTGGGGCGTGCTGTTCGCGATCTGGGTCGCCGCGAACGCCAGCCTCGATCCGGTCGTGCTGGGTCTGGGTGCCGTGCTCACCGGTGGCATCGCGGGTGCCCTGACCCGCGCACCGACGATCTGGGACGACCTGCGCCTCGGGCCGCGCCACGTGGCGGCGTTCCTGCGCTACACCGTCATCTTCCTGCGCGAACTGGTCCGGTCGAACCTGACCATGCTGCGCATCGTCTATGCCCCGCGGCTCGACATTCGTCCGGGCGTGGTCCCGACGCGCACCGGGCTTTCGACCCCAATGGCGCGTTTCGCGCTGGCCAACACGGTGTCGCTCACGCCCGGGTCGCTGGTGATGGGTCTCCAAGACCAGACCCTGACCGTGCATATGCTCAATCTTGAAACGACCGACATCGACACCAACACCGCCGCCGTGTCGGGCGCGTTCGAACCCGCACTGGGCCGGGCCTTTGGCTGATCTCCTGATCCGGATATCGGTGGGCCTGATCTTCTGCGCCACCGTGTTCAGCGTGATCCGGCTGGCGATCGGGCGCACGCTGCTGGACCGCGTCGTCGCCATGGACGTGCTGACCATCGTCGCCATCTCGCTCATCGCACTTTACGCCCATATCGCGGGGCGGTTCGTCTACCTCGACGTCGCGCTGGTCTATGGCCTGCTCAGCTTCCTGTCGGTGCTGGCGGTCGCGCGCTTCTTGGATCGCGACCCCTGATGCTCGAAGCGATGATCCTTCTCGTCTGCGCCTGCATCCTCGTCAGCGGCGTGCTGGCCATGCTGCTGGACGACATCCTCGCGGCGATCGTCAGCGGCGGGCTCGCGAGCCTGTTCGCGTCGCTGTCCTTCCTGCTGCTCGCAGCCCCGGACGTGGCCATGGCCGAAGCCGCCATCGGGTCGGGGCTGGCGACCTACATCTTCCTGCAGGCCCTGCGCCGGACCGGGTACGGACGCAGCGCAGGAAAGGACCGCGAATGACCGAACTCGCTGGCAGCCTGTTCATCCTCGCGGGCGCGGTGTTCCTGTTCTCGGCCAGCATCGGGCTGTTGCGCATGCCCGATCCGTTCACCCGCATCCAGGCCGGGACGAAGGCCACGACGCTGGGGGCGCTTCTGGTGATGATCGGCCTTGCGATCCATCATCCGGGCTGGAGCTTCAAGCTCCTCCTGATCGTGTATTTCGTCTTCGTCAGCAATCCCGTGTCGTCCCACGCGCTCGCACGGTCGGGGCAGCGCACGGGCACGCCCCTGTGGCGCGGCCCCACGCCCGCCACGCCCGCCGTGCCGACCGTTGCCGCCCGGCGCGGCACCGACACGGCGGCGCGCGACTGATGCGCGGGCTGGCCGCCTGCGGCGTGGTGGCCCTGCTGGCGCTGGTCGTCGCGCAAGTGGTGCTGGCCCATGTGGAACCGGACGCGCTGCGCCCGCTCGCCGCCAGCTATGTCCGCCTGAGCCCCGAAGCCCTGACCACCCCGAACGTGATCACCGGCATCCTGATGGTGTGGCGTGGCTTCGACACGCTGGGCGAGGTCGCGGTCCTCTACATGGTCGCCGCCAGCCTTGGCCTGCTGCTGCAACCCATGGGCACCTTCGGCGCGACAGGCACCGCCCCATCGCCGGACGCGGGCGAAATCGTCGCCAGCGGCCGGCAGGTGCTGTTCCCGATGATCCTGACCTTCGGGGCCTATGTGATCGTCAACGGCCACCTGTCGGCGGGCGGCGGGTTTCAGGGCGGGGCCATCGTCGCCTCCGGCGTGATGCTCTTGATGATCGCGAATCCGGCCGCATCGGTGAACGTGGCGGCGCTCGGCCTGCTCGAATCCACCGTGGGCGTGCTGTTCGTGGCGATCGGCATCCTTGGCATGGTCTACGCGGGCGGGTTTCTCGACCCCGCGATCCTGCCTGCCGGGCGGCTGGGCGATATGGTCAGCGCGGGTGCGATCCCGGTCACGTCCGCGCTTCTGGGCATCAAGGTCGGCGCGGAACTCAGCGTCATCCTGCACAAGTTCCGAAGCTGACGGGGGCGGGGATCACATGACCGCATTCCCGGTGTCGACGGTGCTGATGGCGACCGGTTTCGGGCTGATCCTGATCGGGCTGGCGGGGATCCTCCTGCACCGCAACATCCTGCGCATGATCATCGGCTTCTCGCTGATGGACAGCGGCGTCGCCATCGTGCTGGTGGCGTCCGGCTATGTCACCGGCGGCACCGCCCCGATCCTTGACGGCGACCTTGACGCCGCCGCCGCCGTCGTCCGCGTGGTCGACCCGGTGCCATCCGCGCTGACCGTCACCGCCATCGTGATCGGCCTGTCGGTCACGGCGGTGATGCTGGCCTATGCGATCCGGCTCTACCGCATCCACGGCACGCTCGATATCCGCGCCTTCCGGGATTCGCAGGGATGACCGCCGTGCTCGCCGGGCTGTTCCAGCCCATGGGCATCTTTATCTTCGGCATCGGCGGCGGCTTTCTGATCCCGATCCTCTACCGGCTCGGCAAGCCGTGGCTGCACGGCGGCTTTGCGATGGGTTTGGGCGGGCTGACCCTGTCGAGCCTCGTGCCGCTGCTGATCGTGCTGCAGACCGGCATCCCGATCGAGGTTCTGACGGCGGGGGCTGCGCCGCCCCTGTCCATCAACCTCCGGCTCGGGCTGGCCGAAGGTGCCGTCGCCGCAAGCGTCAATGTCGTCGCGTGCCTGCTGGCCATGGCCCTGTGGGACCGGCTGCGCGGCAACTACGTGGCACTCCTGCTGTTCCTGATCCTCACCATGGGGATCAACGGCATGATCCTGACCCGCGACGTGTTCAACCTGTTCGTGTTTCTCGAAATCGTGTCGATCGGCACCTATGGGCTTCTGGGGCTGGGCACGTCGCGCGCGGCGGTGCAGGCGTCGGTGAAATACGTGATGGCCACGGTCATCGCCTCCACCTTCTTCCTGCTCGGGGCGGGGCTGATCTACCAGGCGACCGGGCATCTCAACATCGACCTGATCCTCGGGCTGGCGGCGGCGGGCGATCAGCTTTCCGGCCCCATCGCGGCGGTCGCGGTGGCGCTGATCCTCGCCTGCCTGGTCCTCGAACTGAAGCCCTATCCGGCCAATGGCTGGGCGCTCGACGTGTACGAAACCGCGCCCCCGGCCCTCGCGGCGTTCCTGTCGGTGTGCGCGTCGGCGGGGATGGTCTTCGCCCTCGCCAAGCTGCTGCCGCTGTTTTTGCCGCACATGGGGATCATCACCCTGTGGGCGGCGCTGACCTTCGTGGCGTCCAACCTGATCGGGCTGCGGCAGGACAGCGCCGGGCGGCTGCTGGGCTATTCGTCCATCGGGCAGATGGCGCTCGTGGTGCTGGCACTCGTGGTGCTGACCCGGATCGGAACAGACGCCGCGATCCCCTTCGTGGCTTTCGGCCTCTTCGTGAACCACCTGCTGGCCAAGGCGGGGCTGTTCGTGCTGGCCGGGGCGCTGGGTCCATCCGGCATCACCGCCGCGCGCGGGCTGATGCGACGCCCGGCGCTGGCGGGTCTGCTCGCGCTCTTCGTCATCGCGATCTGCGGGCTGCCACCGTTCCCCGGCTTCTGGGCCAAGTGGACGCTCCTGATGCACATGGCCGAGGCGGACCTGTTCGGCCTGATCGCGGTGATCCTTCTGGGGTCGCTGCTGGAGGCCGCGTATCTCTTCCGGTGGTTTCTGCGCGCCGTGACCCCCACCGACGCGCACGACATTCCGCCGACGCCCGCCCATGTCCTTCTGCCGCTCATGGCCCTTGCGGGGCTGCTGGTCGCGGCGGGGCTGGGCTATGCCGTGGCCTCAGGCGCGGGCACGGTGGTCACGCTCCTGCCGCTCGCGGTGGGGGCTGCACTGGCCGTCCTCCACCGCTTGCCAGTCCGCGCCTTGGGCGTCCTCGCGCTGGTGGGCATCGCTGTGGCGGGCCTGTGGCTGCCGGACCCCGGCGGCATCGCGGGGCTGTTCGCGCCGCTCCTGCTCGCGGGCGGGCTGGTCATCGGCCTCGCCGGGCTTGCCGACCCCGACACACCCGCGCGGCATTTCCCGCTGCTCGCGGTGCTGCTGCTGTCCGTCCAGACGCTGCTGCGCGCGGGCACGGGGCTTGAATTCTACCTCGCATGGGAATTCGTCACGCTCGCGTCGGTGTTCCTGATCGCGCAAGGGCGGCGCGCGCTGCCCGAGGTGCTGAGCTTTCTGATCTTCTCGCTCGCGGCGGCGTTCCTTCTGCTGGCCGGGTTCGCGCTGATCGCGGCGCAGACCGGCACCCAATCCCTTGCCGCGCTCGCGACGGCCGGTCCCGCCGCGTGGCCGGGGTTCGCGCTGCTCGCCGCCGGGTTCCTGATCAAGGCCGCAGCGCTCGGGGTGCATGTCTGGCTGCCCGGTGCCTATGCCGAAGCCCCCGACGATGTCACCGCCCAGATGTCCGCCGTGGTCAGCAAGGTGGCGATCTTCGGGCTGTTCACCGGGACCTACGCGGCGCTGCAATCGGATCTGCAGGTCGATTTCACCCATGCGCTCGCGTGGATCGGGATGGCCACGACCATCGGCGGCGCGCTCATGGCGCTGGCACAGACCGAGGTGAAGCGCCTGCTCGCCTTTTCCAGCATGAGCCAGCTTGGCTACATCGTGCTGGCCGTCGCACTCATGAGCCATCTGGGCTGGGTCACCGCGCTCTACATCGTGGCGAACCACTTGGCTGTGAAGGGCATCCTGTTCCTCGCCATGGCCGGGGTGATCCTGCGCACGGGCACCGGGCGTCTGGACAGTCTCGGCGGTCTGGCGCGCGCCATGCCGCTCACCTGCGCCACCACCGCCATCGCGCTTCTGGCCATGTCGGGCCTGCCGCCGCTGATGGGGTTCGGCGGCAAGTGGCTCCTGCTGAGCGCGCTTGTGGACAAGGGCTGGACCGGGCTGGCCGCAGCCGGGGCCGTCGCCACGTTTCTTGGCCTGTGGTACATGCTGCGGCTGTTCGCGGGCGTGTTCCTTGGCCCGCTGCCCGACGGCCGCCCGCGCGAGGCCCCCGCGATGCTCCTGCTGCCGCAGGTGCTGCTGGTGGGCGGAATCGCGGTGCTTTCCTTTTTCCCCAAGCTGCTGATGGGGCCGGTGTCCGAGGCCATCGACCCGCAATTCGCCGCGACGCTGGTCTGGGAAGGCCAGTCGCTGGAAACCATCTACGGCCTGTGGAACCCGATGCCGGTGATGCTGGCGTCACTGGCGGCGGCGGGGGTGCTCGCCGCCGTGTGGATGATGGTCGGGCTGGCCAGGGGTGGCGCCGTGGGGCTGCGCCTGCCGCTGGTCACCGCGCCGCCGCTGCCCGGCTGGGCGATGCCGCCGCTGGCGCGCGCGGGCTGGGCCATGGTCGGGCGCGGGGCCGAGGCGCTCGCCGACATGGCCCGCGCTGTCTATTCCGGTGACGGGCAGGTGTACCTGATGCTGGTCGTCGCGGTGTTCCTCGTGATCCATTTCGCGTGAACCGCGTTCCGTGGCCCGGTGCGTCCGGTCCGGCAAGGAGCATGCGCAACCGCCGCCGCGCCACCGGGGCGGGCGTTCGACCGGACCGACAGGCGCCGCTCGTCCTGTCAGCGGAACACACGGGCCAACGCGCGGCCCGTGACCCGTCCGGCGATGCGGCGGGCCACCCGGCGCGACACCGCCCCCTTGCGCGGCGACCGCACCGCCTGCACGTCGCCCAGCACTTTCGCCAACAGGTAAAGCTTGCGCCGGAACTGGTTGATGGTCATGTCGCACCTCGTCTCCGCTCTGGATAGGGCCGCGCGGCACGAGCGGCAAGGCGATTGCGGCCCGCTCGCCGCCCCGTCCGGCGTCGGTCATCGACGGTGCCGCGGCATGTTGCGTGTGGACAAACCGCACGCGCCCGGCGAACCTGCGCACACATTCAACGGAGCAGCCCATGACCCCGTCCCATACCCCCTGGCACCATTGGCCCGTCGCGGCCCTGACCGCGCTCTTCTACGCGCTGGCCGCGCTGGACTACAGCCTGACCAAGCTCGGCGTTCAGGCCTGGCTCGGGCTGTTCCCGGCGGATCTCGTCACGCTCATCGCCGCGCTGCCGCTCTGGGTCAGTGCGATCTGGGCGATCGGCGTCTGGGGCGGGCTGGCCGGCGCGTGGCTTCTGTGGAAACGCAACCGCTGGTCGGTGCTGCTGCTCTTCGCGGGCGCCGCGGCGCTGGCGTTCCTCACGGTCTGGACGAGCCTGTTCACTCGGCCCACGATCTTCGGCGCGGCCGGGTTCATGGGCTTTTACGTCATGGTGGGGTCCGCCGCCATCGCCACGCTGTTCTACATGTACGCCCGCTGGGAACGCACGGAACACGCGCTGGCCTGACGCTGGAGCAGGGATCATCCGCCACGCGCCTGTCGCGCGGGCCGGACCCCCGTCCCGCAGCGGGCAGACGCCGCCCGCGCCATCATCCCCCGACCGCGGACAACGGCGCGGCACCCTGTCCCATGACCCTCGGGCCTGTGCGCGCGACCACGGACATGACCCGGCACCCGTCGCGGCATCACGCGGGCAGGCCGGTGCGCCGCCCGCACACGGGGCCGCGCCCCGTCGCCGCCGCCGCCGCCGCCTAGCGTTCCGGGATCAACCCGCGGGGGCTGAACCGCAGCACCAGCAGAAGCACAACTCCCATGGTCAGAAGCCGCATCTGCGCCGCCCCCGCCAGCAGGTGATCCTTCAGCGCGCTGCCCTCGGGCAGGGGGGCCGTCACCACGCCCAGCACCCACTGGCCCATGGGCTCCACCTGCACCCAGAGGAACCACACGAGGATCCCGCCCAGCACCGACCCGAAATTGTTGCCCGACCCGCCGACGATCACCATCACCCAGATCAGGAAGGTATAGCGCAGCGGCTGATAGCTCGACGGCGTCAACTGTCCGTCCAGCGTCGTCATCATCGCCCCCGCCAGCCCGCACACCGCCGACCCGATCACGAAGACCTGCAGATGCCGGGCCGTCACGTTCTTGCCCATGGCCCGCGCCGCCACCTCGTTGTCCCGGATGGCGCGCATCATCCGCCCCCAGGGCGACCGCAGCGCCAGCTGCGCCAGCACCAGAACCACCACCAGCACGCCCGCGAGCAGCCCCGAATACGCCGCCTTCACGAACAGCGTCGACGCCGTCACCGGATCGAACCCCCAGTCCGCCGCCCGCGCCACGAAGTCCGGACTGCCCTGCAGGTCGATCTCGCGCGGGACGGGGCGGGGCAGGCCGTTGAC
This sequence comes from Meridianimarinicoccus sp., assembly GCA_036770665.1. GTDB lineage: Bacteria > Pseudomonadota > Alphaproteobacteria > Rhodobacterales > Rhodobacteraceae > Meridianimarinicoccus. The sequence continues at coordinate 1,711 of DAIPIS010000018.1, read as the reverse complement.
GTTCTTCACACCCCGGTTCAACCAGTCCTCGTTCTTCAGGACGGCAATCACGATCTCCGAAATCCCCAGCGTGGCGATGGCCAGGTAATCCGCCCGCAGCCCCAGCGCGGTCTTGCCGATCACCCACGCCGCCCCCGCGGCCAGAAGCGCCCCCACCGGCCACGCCAGCAGCACCGGCAGGCCAAGCCCCCCCAGATACCCGCTCACCGCCGGGTTCACCCCTTCGATCGCCGCCACCGCAGGCATCATCACCCAGCGATAGACGACGAAGCCCGCCACCAGCCACGCGGCCAGACCCAGCCCCCGCAGCCGCCCCGCGGGCAGCCGCCGCCACAGCACCACGGCCCCCGCGATCACCCCCGCGCCGATGCCAAGCCCCGCCATGGCCCGCATGCCGCCCACGGCCCAGGCCTCGGCCACCGGCGGCATGGACACCAGCACCACGGCCAGCCCCCCCAGCGCCACGAAGCCCATGATGCCCACGTTGAACAGGCCCGCGAACCCCCATTGCAGGTTCAGCCCCAACGCCATCACCGCCGACACCAGCCCCATGTTCAGGATCAGAAGCGCCGAATTCCACCCCTGCACGACCCCCGTGCCCAGGATCAGTGCCGCCACCAGCGCGAACATGCCCGCATCCCGCAGCGTCATGCCGTGCGCCCCCCGTACAGGCCCGTGGGCCGGAAGATCAGCACCACCACCAGAATGGCGAAGCTGACCGCGAACTTGTAATCCGTGCCCAGCATCTGCATCAGACCCGATGGCTCCCAACCCTCGGGCAACAGATACGTCGCCACCCGCCGGAAGGCATAGGTCACGCTGACCTCGGAAAACGCCACCACGAAGCCGCCCGCGATGGCCCCCACCGGCTGGCCCAGCCCGCCCACGATGGCCGCCGCGAACACCGGCAGCAGCAACTGGAAATAGGTGAAGGCATCGAACGACTTGTCGAGCCCGTAAAGCGTGCCCGCGATGGTCGCCAGACCCGCCACCAGTATCCAGGTGATCCGCACCACCCGCTCGGGGTCGATCCCCGACAACAGCGCCAGATCCTCGTTGTCGGCATAGGCGCGCATGGACTTGCCGGTCCGCGTGCGGTTCAGGAACCAGAAGAGTGCGGCCACCACCACCACCGCCGTCACCACGGTGATGCCTTGCGTGCTGCGGATCGCGAGCCCCTCGTCCAGCCCCGTCAGATCCCGGAACTCCCGCACGCCGATGATGAACCGCCCGCCATCGTCGAACCGCTGGCTGTCCACCCCGATGATGAAGCGCACGAGCCCGTTCATCACGAACATCACGCCCACGGACACGATCAGCAGCATCACCGGGTCCACCTTCTGCGCCCGGTAGAAACGGTACACCACCCGGTCGGTGCCCAGCAGCAGCAGCGCCGTCACCGCGATCCCCACCGGCAGCGCCAGAAGCGCCGTGGGCAGGGGTGCGATGGACACGCCCAGCCCCTGCAAGCCCCATGTGACGAAGATCACGGTCATGGTGCCGAAGGCCATCGTGTCGCCGTGCGCGATGTTGGTGAACCGCAGGATGGCGAAGATCAGCGTCACCCCCAGCGCCCCCAGCGCAAGCTGCGCGCCATACGCCACAGCCGGGATCACCACGAAATTGGCCAGCACGACCAGAGCATTGAGTATATCCGTCATTCGTCCTCGCAGGTGCCGATATAGCTGACCATCGCAGGCCCGTCCGTCAG
>DAIPIS010000151.1:0-5787 GCA_036770665.1 Meridianimarinicoccus sp. | reverse complement strand
TTCGCCCCGCTGGTCGGCGCGCTGATCTGCGGGTTCGGCTGGAAGCTCATCGGTGAACAGGCCGCGATGTATGTCGCCACAGGCCTGCTGTTCCTCGCCTGCCTTTTGTCCTGGGTCGTGTTCATCGGCTTCGACGGGACCACGCGCACCATCGACCTCATGCGCTGGATCGAAAGCGGGTCGCTCAGCACGTCTTGGGGCATCCGGCTCGACCGGCTGACCGCGATCATGCTGATCGTGGTGACGACCGTGTCCGCGCTCGTGCATCTCTACAGCTTCGGCTACATGGATCACGACCCGCAATGGCGCGAGGGCGAAGTCTACAAGCCGCGTTTCTTCGCCTACCTGTCGTTCTTTACCTTCGCCATGCTGATGCTGGTGACCTCCGACAACCTTGTGCAGATGTTCTTCGGCTGGGAAGGCGTGGGCGTCGCGTCCTACCTGCTGATCGGCTTCTACTATCGCAAGCCGTCCGCCAATGCCGCCGCGATCAAGGCGTTCGTGGTCAACCGGGTGGGCGACTTCGGCTTCGCGCTGGGGATCTTCGCGCTGTTCTTCCTCACGGACAGCATCAATTTCGACGTGATCTTCGCGGCCGGTCCGGACCTGGCGGAAACGCAACTGTCGTTCCTGTGGCGCGACTGGACGGCGTCGGAAATCGTGGCGTTCCTGCTGTTCATCGGCGCGATGGGCAAGTCGGCGCAACTGTTCCTGCACACATGGCTGCCCGACGCGATGGAAGGTCCGACGCCGGTGTCGGCGCTGATCCACGCCGCGACCATGGTGACGGCAGGCGTGTTCCTCGTCTGCCGCATGTCGCCGATCATGGAATTCGCGCCGAACGCGATGACCTTCGTGACCTTCCTGGGGGCCACGACCGCTTTCTTCGCGGCGACCGTGGGGCTGGTGCAGAACGACATCAAGCGCGTGATCGCCTATTCGACCTGTTCGCAGCTAGGCTACATGTTCGTGGCAGCGGGCGTGGGCGTCTATTCGGTGGCGATGTTCCACCTTCTGACCCACGCGTTCTTCAAGGCGATGCTGTTTCTGGGCGCGGGGTCGGTGATCCATGCGATGCACCACGAACAGGACATGCGAAACTATGGCGGGCTTCGGAAAAAGATCCCGCTGACCTTCGCCGCGATGATGATCGGCACGCTCGCGATCACCGGCGTGGGCATCCCGCTGACCCATATCGGCTTCGCCGGGTTCCTGTCCAAGGACGCGGTGATCGAAAGCGCGTGGGCGGGTACCAATGGTGCGGCGGGCTATGCGTTCTGGATGCTGGTGATCGCCGCCGCCATGACCAGTTTCTACAGCTGGCGGCTGATGTTCCTGACCTTCTACGGCGCGCCGCGGGGCAATCACCACACCCATGACCACGCCCATGAAAGCCCGCGGGTCATGCTCATCCCGCTGGGCGTTCTTGCGATCGGATCGGTTCTGGCGGGGATGGTCTGGTACAATTCGTTCTTCGGCGACCACGAGAGCGTGAACGACTTCTTCGGCATTCCGCACCACGTGGCAGCCGAGGGTGAGGCCGAAGGCGCTGCGCCGCATGGCCCGGTGGAATTCGGTGCGATCTTCATGGGACCCGAAAATCATGTCATGGACGATGCGCACCACGCGCCGAAATGGGTGAAGGTATCGCCCTTCGTGGCGATGGCCTTTGGTTTCGGGCTGGCCTGGGTGATGTACATCCGCCGCCCCGATCTGCCCGGCAAGGTCGCCGCCGCCAACTGGCCGCTCTATCAGTTCCTGCTGAACAAGTGGTATTTCGACGAAATCTTCGATTTCCTCTTCGTGCGGCCCGCGCGCGAGCTTGGACGGCTGCTGTGGAAATACGGTGACGGCGCCACGATCGACGGGGGCATCAACGGGCTGGCCATGGGGATCATCCCGTTCTTCACGCGGCTCGCGGGGCGGGCGCAGTCGGGATACCTGTTCCACTATGCCTTTGCGATGGTGCTTGGCATCGCGGTCCTGATCACCCTGATGACGCTCATCGGAGGGGCGGAGTAATGGCAAACCTTCTGTCGATCGTCACCTTCCTGCCTGCGGTCGCCGCGCTGATCCTGGCGCTGTTCCTCCGCGGCGACGACGCGGACGCGCAGCGCAACGCCAAGTGGGTCGCGCTGGCCGCGACGGGGCTGACGTTCCTGCTGTCGCTGTTCCTTTATGCGGGGTTCGATCCGTCCAACACGGGTTTCCAGTTCGTGGAGGACCGCGCATGGATCCTCGGGCTGCGCTACAAGCTTGGCGTCGACGGGATTTCGGTCCTGTTCGTGCTCTTGACCACGTTCCTGATGCCGCTGACAATCGCCGCCTGCTGGACGGTGGAAACCCGGGTCAAGGAATACATGATCGCGTTCCTCGTGCTGGAAACGCTGATGATCGGCGTGTTCGTGGCGCTGGACCTTGTGCTGTTCTACCTTTTCTTCGAGGCCGGACTGATCCCCATGTTCCTCATCATCGGGATCTGGGGCGGGGCGAACCGCATCTATGCGAGCTTCAAGTTCTTCCTGTACACGCTGCTGGGGTCGGTCCTGATGCTGGTGGCGATGATTGCCATGGCGTGGGACGCGGGCACCACCGACATTCCGACCCTGCTGACGCACACATTTCCGTCGGAGAGCTTCAACCTTCTGGGCATCCACGTGCCGGGCGGGATGCAGACACTGCTGTTTCTCGCATTTCTGGCATCCTTCGCCGTGAAGATGCCCATGTGGCCGGTCCACACCTGGCTGCCCGACGCGCATGTCCAGGCGCCCACCGCCGGGTCGGTCGTGCTGGCGGCGATCCTGCTGAAGCTCGGCGGCTACGGTTTCATCCGGTTTTCGCTGCCGATGTTTCCGGTTGGGTCCGATCTGATTGGTCCGTTCGTGCTGTGGCTGTCGGCCATCGCCATCGTCTATACCTCGCTCGTGGCGCTGGCGCAGTCGGACATGAAGAAGCTGATCGCCTATTCTTCGGTCGCGCACATGGGGTATGTCACGGCGGGCATCTTTTCGATCAACCAGCAGGGTCTGGACGGCGCGATCTTCCAGATGATCAGCCACGGCTTCATTTCCGGCGCGCTGTTCCTGTGCGTGGGCGTGATCTATGACCGGATGCACACCCGCGAGATCGACGCGTATGGCGGCCTTGTGAACCGGATGCCCGCCTATGCCCTGATATTCATGCTGTTCACCATGGCGAACGTGGGCCTGCCGGGCACATCGGGCTTCGTGGGGGAATTCCTGACGCTGATGGGCATGTTCCAGGCGAACACGTGGGTCGCGGCTGTCGCCACCTCTGGTGTGATCCTGTCGGCGGCCTATGCGCTGTGGCTCTATCGCCGGGTGGTGTTCGGGGACCTCATCAAGGAAAGCCTTAAATCCATCACCGACATGACCACCCGCGAACGCGCCATCTTTGCGCCGCTCGTGGTCATGACCATCCTGCTCGGGGTGTATCCCAGCCTTGTCATCGACATCACCGGCCCCGCCGTCGCGGCGCTTCTGTCGGACCATCAGACCGCCCTTCTGGACGCCGCATCGGCTGTCCAGGTCGCGGCCCAGCACTGAGAGCACGCCATGATCTCTGCCGATCTTTCCGTCATTCTGCCCGAGATCGTCCTGTCGCTTTACGCGATGGGGGCGCTTCTGCTTGCGGTCTACAACGGCAAGGACGATGTCGCGCGACTGGTGTTGCGCGTGACGGTGGCGGTGCTGTTTCTGGCGGCGCTCTGGGTCGGTCTGGATCATTCCGACACGCGGGTCGCCTTCGGGGGCATGTTCATCGACGACGGGTTCTCGCGCTTCGCGAAGGTGACGATCCTTCTGGCCGCCAGTGCCGTCCTGCTCATGAGCGAGAATTACATGGCCCGGCGGGCGCTTCTGCGCTTCGAATACCCCGTGCTGATCGTGCTCGCGGTGGTCGGCATGATGGTGATGGTGTCGGCGGGCGACCTGATGGCGCTCTACATGGGGTTGGAATTGCAGTCCCTCGCCCTGTACGTGGTGGCGTCGCTGCGGCGGGACAGCGTGAAATCGACGGAAGCCGGGCTCAAGTACTACGTGCTCGGCGCGCTGAGTTCGGGCTTGCTGCTCTATGGCGCGTCGCTGACCTATGGCTACGCTGGCACGACAGAATTCGCGGGCATCCTGCAGGTGGCCCAGTCTGGCGAGATGTCGCTGGGCCTGCTGTTCGGGCTGGTGTTCCTGATCTCGGGCATGGCGTTCAAGGTGTCGGCGGCCCCATTCCACATGTGGACCCCCGATGTCTACGAAGGGTCGCCCACCCCGGTCACGGCGTTCTTCGGCACAGCACCCAAGATGGCCGCGATGGCGCTGTTCGCGCGGGTTGTGCATGACGCCTTCGGGCAGGCGACGGCGGAATGGGGGCAGGTCGTGGCACTGCTGAGCGTCGCGTCCATGTTTCTTGGCGCGATCGCGGCGATCGGACAGACCAACATCAAGCGCCTGATGGCCTATTCGTCCATCGCCCACATGGGCTACGCGCTGATGGGGCTGGCGGCGGGCACGGCGTTCGGCGTGCAGGCGATGCTGGTCTACATGGCGATTTATGTCACCATGAACGTCGGCACCTTCGCCTTCATCATGACCATGAGCCGTAACGGGCAGCCCGTCACCGACATCGCGTCGCTCAACAACCTGTCGGCGCGCGACCCGCTCAAGGCGCTGGCCATGCTGATCTTGATGTTCAGCCTTGCGGGCATTCCGCCGCTCGTGGGGTTCTTCGGCAAGTACTACGTGCTGAACGCGGCGTTGCAGGCCGACATGGCATGGCTGGCAGTCGCGGGCGTGATCGCATCGGTGATCGGGGCGTTCTACTATCTGCGGATCGTATACTTCATGTACTTCGGGGCCGAGACTGAACCGCTCGACGCCGTTCAGGCCCCGCTGCTGACCAGTTTTGTGGTCGTGTCGGCCGCGATGATGGTTGTTGGCGTCATCAACCTGTTCGGGGTCGAATCCTTCGCGGCGGTGGCGGCGGCGTCGCTTGTCCAGTAACCAACCGGGCAGTCCGTTGCCGGATTGGCCGGTCGGATACGACCGGCGGGTCTTTGCGGAAATCGACAGCACCAATGCCGAGGCCGCGCGGCTGGCGCCGCTGCTCGCGGGGCCGACGTGGCTGCTGGCGTTGCGCCAGACCGCAGGGCGAGGGCGGCGCGGGCGGGCCTGGGCCGATCCGCCGGGCAATTTCGCGGCGACCCTGGTGTTGCGCACGGGCGGCGATGCGGCGGCGGCGGCGCAACGGTCCTTCGTGGCTGCCCTTGCCCTTGCCGATGCCCTTACGCAAGCCACCGCACGGCCCGAGGCGATCACCCTGAAATGGCCCAACGACGTGCTTCTGAACGGCGCAAAGGTGGCGGGCATCCTGCTGGAGACAGCCGGGCAGGGGAAAGCGCTGTCCCCGGTCGCCATCGGCATCGGGGTGAACCTTGCCCATGCGCCGGATGCGGCTCTGCTGGAACCCGGCGCGCTGCCGCCGACGTCGGTGTTGTCGTCCACAGGTGCGCAGGTGGACCCCGAGAGTTTTCTGTCCCTGCTCGCCCCGGCTTTCGCCGTGTGGGAACAGCGCCTTGTCACGCACGGCTTCGCACCGTTACGTCGGGCGTTCCTTGATCGGGCCGCGCGGCTGGGGGAACCGGTCACGGCGCGCACCGGGACGGACACGGTCACGGGCACCTTCACCGACATCGACGCGACCGGTGCGCTTGTACTGACGACGCTGCATGGGCGTCGGACGGTGCAGGCGGCCGATATCTTCTTCTGACTTCTG
>DAIPIS010000017.1:0-24359 GCA_036770665.1 Meridianimarinicoccus sp. | reverse complement strand
CTGAAGGCCTGGAAACTGATCGAAGACGCCGGCATGAAAGGCGCCCGCCTGGGAGGCGCGCAAATATCTGAAAAACATGCCAATTTCCTGATCAACACGGGCACCGCCACCGCCGCCGACCTCGAAGGACTGGGCGAGTTGGTGCGAAAAAGGGTTTGGGACTCCAGCGGGATAGGTCTAGAGTGGGAAATCATGCGCGTGGGTGATCCGGCCCCCTGAACCGGCCCGCCGCAGGATACAACCGCCACCCGGACAACCGGGGGCATCCGAGCAGTCACAAGGGCCAAGGCCCTGAAAATACAGGCGGACCAACGTGTCCCAAACAACGGCCCAGCGGGTCGCCGTCCTCATGGGCGGCCCTTCGGCGGAGCGCGAGGTGTCGCTGTCGTCCGGACGCGAATGCGCCGCGGCGCTGCGCACGGCCGGTTTCGCCGTGACCGAAATCGACGCTGGCCCCGACCTGCCCGCGCACCTGTCCGCCGCGCGCCCCGACGCCGTGTTCAACGCGCTGCATGGCCGCTGGGGCGAGGACGGGGCCGTGCAGGGCCTGCTGGAATGGCTGGGCCTGCCCTACACCCACTCGGGCGTGCTGGCCTCGGCGCTCGCCATGGACAAGCAACGCACCAAGCAGGTCTACCGCGACGCGGGCCTGCCGGTGGTGGACAGCCGGATCGTTGACGCCGCAACGGTCGCCGAAGGCCACCCGATGGACCCGCCCTACGTGATCAAACCCAACAACGAAGGCTCGTCCGTTGGCGTCTACATCGTGCACCGTGCCGACCATGCGCCGCCCCGGCTGGGGCCGGAAATGCCTGCGCAGGTGATGGTGGAGCGCTTCGCGCCGGGGCGTGAATTGACCGTAACGGTGCTGGGCGCGGGCGTGGGTGGCCCGGACCATCGCGCGCTGACCGTGACCGACATCGTGACCGACACTGCACGGGGGGGCTGGTACGACTACGCCGCGAAATACACGCCGGGCGGGTCGCGCCACGTGGTGCCCGCCGACATTCCCGCGCCGGTGTTCGACGCCTGCATGGACATGGCGATCCGCGCCCATGCCGCGCTCGGCTGCCGGGGCATGAGCCGCACCGATTACCGCTGGGACGAAGGGCGCGGGCTGGACGGCCTCGTGCTGTTGGAAACCAATACACAGCCGGGCATGACGCCCACGTCGCTGAGCCCCGAACAGGCGCGGGCCTGCGGGATCGATTTCCCGACGCTCTGCCGCTGGCTGGTGGAGGACGCGTCATGCGGACGTTGACGCGCGCCCGCCGCGTGGAACCGGCACCCCGTCCCGACCCGGCGCCAAGCCGGCTGGCGTACCGGCTCAACCGGCTGTGGCTGTCGCCGCTGGTGCGGCGGATGGTCAAGCAGGTGCTGCCCATCGGGCTTCTGATGGCCGCACTTGCGGTCTGGGGCACGCGCCCCGCGCAGGTGGCGCAACTGACCGGCTGGGTCGAAGGCCTGCGCGCGTCGATCGAGGCGCGGCCGGAATTCCAGGTGCGCCAGATGGCGGTGACGGGGGCGTCGCCGGTGCTGGCCGATGCGATCCGCGACCGGCTCGATCTCGATTTCCCCGTGAGCTGGTTCGACCTCGATCCCGATGCGATCCGGGACGACATCGTGCGGCTCGATGCCGTGGCGGACGTGGCGGTCGTGCTGGAACTTGGTGGCGCGCTGCGGGTGGATGTCACCCAGCGGGAACCGGCGCTGGTGTGGCGACGGGTGTCGGGGCTTGAACTGATTGACGCCACCGGGCATCGCGTCGCCTTCATCGACCGGCGCGACGGGCGTGCGGATCTGCCGTTGATCACCGGGCGCGGGGCGGACCGTGCCGCGCCCGAGGCGCTGGCCCTGCTGGCCATCGCCGCCCCGTTGGGCGCGCGCGTGACGGCCCTCACCCGTCAGGGGGAACGGCGCTGGGATGTGGTGCTCAAGGACGGCCCTGTGATCCAGTTGCCGGAGACCGGCGCGCGGGCCGCGCTTGAACGGGTGCTGGGCATGGATGCCGCCATGGACCTGCTGGCACGGGACGTCACGACTGTCGACCTGCGCAATCCCGATCGGCCCTCCGTGCGGCTGGGGCCAGCGGCGATGGAGTATCTGGCAACGACACGGGCATTCACCGAAGGACTGAAACGGCAATGATCGAGCTATTCGAAACCCAGCGCGCCATGCGGCAGATGCGGCGCGCGGCCATGCAGCGGGGCCTCGTGGGCATCGTGGATCTTGGCACGTCCAAGGTCACTTGCCTCGTCCTGCGCTTCGACACGCAGGCGCTGCCGGGTGTGGATGGCGTGGGGTCCATGGCGGGGCAGGCGCAGTTCCGGGTGATCGGGGCCGCCACCACCCGTGCACGCGGGATGCGCCACGGCGAGATCGAGGTGATGCAGGAAACCGAACGGGCCGTGCGCACGGTGGTGCAGGCCGCGCAGAAGATGGCGCAGGAACGCATCGACCACGCCATCGTCAGCTTTTCGGGGGCGGCCCCGCGATCCTATGGTCTGACGGGGGAAATCGACCTGGGCGGGCGCGAGGTGACGGAGGCCGACGTGGCCGCCGTGCTGGCCAGTTGCGACACGCCCGATATCGGGGCCGGGCGCACGGTGCTGCACGCCCAGCCGGTGAACTTCGCGCTGGATTACCGCAGCGGGTTGTCGGACCCGCGCGGGCAGGTCGGCAATGCGCTGACGGCCGACATGCACATGGTGTCGGTGGACCAGTCCGTGGTGCAGAACATCCTGCACTGCATCCGCCGGTCCGACCTTGAACTGGCGGGGCTGGCATCGTCGGCCTATGCGGCGGGCGTGTCGGCGATGGTGGAAGACGAACAGAAGATCGGTGCGGCCTGCATCGACATGGGTGCCGGGACCACGGGCCTGTCGATCTTCCTGCGCGGCCACATGATCTATGCCGACACGGTGCGCATGGGCGGCGTGCATGTCACGCAGGACATCTCGAAGGGGCTGGGCATCCCGCTGGCGCTGGCCGAGCGGATCAAGACCCTGCACGGGGGGCTGATCGCCACCGGGCGCGACGACCGCGAGATGATCCCGCTGACAGCCGAAACCGGCGACTGGGAACACGACCGGCGCGAGATCTCGCGCAGTGAACTGATCGGCATCATGCGCCCGCGGCTTGAGGAAATCCTCGAAGAGGTCCGCGCCCGGCTGGAGGCCGCCGGTTTCGACGACCTGCCAAGCCAGAAGATCGTGCTCACGGGGGGTGCGAGCCAGGTGCCGGGGCTGGCCGGGCTCGCGGCGCGGATTCTCGGCCAGCAGGTCCGGCTGGGCCGCCCGTTGCGCGTGCAGGGCCTGCCGCAGGCGGCGACCGGCCCCGCGTTCTCGGCTGCCGTGGGACTGGCGCTGTTCGCGGCCCACCCGCAGGACGAATGCTGGGACTTCGATCTGGCCCGCCATCGTTACCCGGCGCGGTCCCTGCGGCGTGCCCTCAAGTGGTTTCGCGAGAACTGGTAGATCGGCATGGAATCGCCCGTTCCGGGGCGCTTTTTGTGGCGAGGGCCAAGATTTTGACGTGACCGGAGGGTCATGCTTGCGTAGAGTGAAGGTAATGAGCAGCGCGAGCGCAAAGTTCGCACCCACATGACAGGCGGATCAGACATGGCATTGAACCTTACCGTTCCCGAGCAGGATGACCTGCGCCCGAAGATCACCGTGTTCGGTGTCGGCGGTGCTGGCGGCAACGCCGTCAACAACATGATCGAAAAGGCGCTGGACGGCGTCGATTTCGTGGTCGCCAACACCGATGCGCAGGCGCTGGCACAGAACCGGTCGCCCGCCAAGGTTCAGATGGGCCTGAAGGTCACCGAAGGTCTGGGTGCCGGTGCGCGTCCGCAGGTCGGGGCCGCCGCGGCCGAGGAATCCATCGAACAGATCGTCGATCACCTGGTGGGCAGCCACATGTGTTTCATCACCGCGGGCATGGGCGGCGGCACCGGCACGGGTGCCGCCCCCATCATCGCGCAGGCGGCGCGCGAACTGGGCGTGCTGACCGTGGGGGTCGTGACCAAGCCGTTCCAGTTCGAAGGCTCCAAGCGGATGCGCAAGGCCGAGGAGGGGGTCGAGGCGCTCCAGAAGGTCGTCGATACGCTGATCATCATTCCCAACCAGAACCTGTTCCGGCTCGCCAACGAAAAGACGACCTTCACCGAGGCGTTCTCGATGGCCGATGACGTGCTTTACCAAGGCGTCAAGGGTGTGACCGACCTGATGGTGCGTCCGGGTCTCATCAACCTCGATTTCGCGGACGTGCGCGCCGTGATGGACGAGATGGGCAAGGCCATGATGGGCACCGGCGAGGCGGAGGGCGAAAACCGCGCCATCCAGGCCGCCGAAAAGGCCATCGCGAATCCGCTTCTGGATGAAATCAGCCTGCGCGGTGCGCGCGGCGTGCTCATCAACATCACCGGCGGCTACGACCTGACCCTGTTCGAACTGGACGAAGCGGCCAACCGCATCCGCGAGGAAGTGGATCCGGACGCCAACATCATCGTCGGCTCGACGCTGGATCCGGACATGAACGGCAGGATGCGCGTGTCGGTCGTGGCGACGGGCATCGACGCGGTGCAAACGGCGGTGGAGCATTCGGTGCCGCGCCGCCGCATTTCGGAACCGCTGACCAACACGACATCGGTCGAGGTCGACAAGGCCGCACAGGTGGCCGCCGCCCATGTGCCCGCCGAACGGCCCGCGCCCGTCGCGCAGCCGCTGGTGGCGCAGGTCGGCACACCTGCCGCGCGGTTTGATCCGGTGCCGGAACCGACGCTCTTCCGTGATCTTGACGCGCAGCCCACGGTGACGCCGCAGAAGATCGCGCAGGACGACGGGCTGCCGCCGCCCGCGTATGTCCCGCAGATGCCCGCCGCCCATGCCGCACCCGGCACGCCGTCCCCGGAAACGATCCGCCGTCTGGAAGCCGCCGTGCGCAAGGTGCCCGAAGGTCATGTGCCCCGCACCGCCGCACCGGTCACACCGGCCGCACCGGCTGCGGCTGGTGGCGACAAGGCGCGTTTCGGCATCAACTCGCTGATCAACCGCATGACGGGCAGCCAGCCGGACCCGCGCGCCCAGCACGCCGGGCGGACACCCCCGCCGATGCAGAGCCTGCCGCAGGACCTGCCCGAGGATGAAGCGGACCTCGACCGGATCGAAATCCCGGCTTTCCTGCGCCGCCAGGTGAACTGAGGCTTCACGCATCGTGAACGGAAGGCCGGGGTCATCCCGGCCTTTTTTCATGTATTTTCAGTTTTATGACCCGTTCCGACGCGGCATGAGCGAAAACGCGCCGAAGTCGCGAATCCAGTGTTTCAGGCCGTCACGAAGATTGAATTGTGCTGGCGCGGGGTGCCTCTTAACTGGAGCCTGACTGATAAGGCGCTGAAATTGGCGCGTGACCGTGAGGCTGAAGAAGATGCAATCGACCATCGCAACGCAGGTGCTGTTCACGGGTGCAGGTCTGCACACCGGGCGGCTTGTGCGCATGTCCGTCGCACCGGCCCCGGTCGGTCATGGCATCGTGTTTCACCGCAGCGACCTGTCCGGTGACGCTGCCGTGCTGCCCGCGCGCTGGGATCTTGTGGATGGCACCCCGCTCTGCACGCGGCTGGTCAACGGCGCGGGCACGCTGGTGTCCACGATCGAACATCTGATGGCCGCCCTTGCCGGGCTGGGGATTTCGAACGCGCGGATCGATCTGGACGGGCCCGAAGTGCCGATCCTCGACGGCAGTGCCGCGCCCTTCGTGCGCAAGCTGGTCATGGCGGGTGTCGTGCCGCAGTCCGCCGATTGCCGCATGCTGCGGATCCGCAAGACCGTGGAGGTCCGGCAGGGCGATGCCATCGCGCGGCTGGAACCGGCGGACGGATTCTTCCTCGATTTCCGGATCGACTTCGACGAGGCCGCGATCGGTACGCAGACCCTGTCGCTGAACATGCGCAACGGCACCTTCGTGCGCGAACTGTGCGACAGCCGCACGTTCTGCCGCCAGTCCGACGTGGACGCGATGCGCGCAAAGGGTCTGGCCCTTGGCGGCACCTATCACAATGCCGTGGTGTTCGACGCGGATACCGTGCTCAGCCCCGGCGGCCTGCGCCACGCCGACGAACCCGTGCGCCACAAGATGCTCGATGCGCTGGGGGATCTGGCGCTGGCGGGCGGGCCGATCCTTGGCCGCTATGTGGGCATCCGGGCGGGTCATGCGCTGACAAACCGCCTGTTGCGGACCGTGTTCGCCGACCCGTCGAGCCACGACTGGATCACCTGCGACCGGGCGATGGCACGGGTGCTTCCGGGCATGGGTGTCCGGCCGGTGGACCTCGCGCTCTCGGCCTGACCGCACATCCCGATCACGGCAGTTTTCTCCGCTCCACGGACGCTCGGGGCTTTTTCCCGCTTCTTCTTTCGTGGTAACTCCGTCGCGTCTGTCGAAGGAGCCTGAGCTTGGTCACGTCCCCACCGTCTGTCCACCGCCGCAGAATGCGTCTGCTTCTGCCGCTGGCATTCGGATGCTTGCTTGCGGGCTGCGCGCAGGACGAAGGCCCGCAGCTGGAGAACTTCACCCCCAAGGAAATCTTCGACCGCGCGGAGTTCGAGCTGGAATCCGGCAATCTCGAGGAGTCGGCCCGCTACTTCTCCGAGGTGGAGCGGCTCTACCCCTATTCCGAATGGGCCAAGCGCGCCCTGATCATGCAGGCCTTCGCGTTGCACCGGGACCGGAACTATGAAGACGCCCGCGCGGCGGCCCAGCGGTACATCGATTTCTATCCGGCCGATGACGACGCGGCCTATGCGCAATACCTGATGGCGTTGACCTATTACGACCAGATCGGCGAGGTCGGGCGCGACCAGGGCGTGACCTTCCAGGCGCTGCAGGCCCTGCGCGGGGTCATCGAACGGTATCCCGACAGCGAATATGCCCGCGCGGCGATCCTGAAATTCGATCTCGCCTTCGACCATCTCGCCGGAAAGGAGATGGAGATCGGGCGTTTCTACCTCAAGGGCGGGCATTATGCCGCCGCGATCAACCGCTTCCGCGTGGTGGTGGAGGATTTCCAGACGACCTCCCACACGCCCGAAGCGTTGCACCGGTTGGTGGAATCCTATCTGGCGATGGGCCTGACGGACGAGGCCCAGACGGCGGGGGCCATTCTCGGTTTCAACTATCAGGGGACCGAGTGGTATCAGGACAGCTTCACGCTGCTGACGGGCGAAGGGCTGCTTCTGGAACCGGCGGGCGACGGCTGGTTGCGCGGCATCTGGCGGCAGTCGGTGCAAGGCCGGTGGCTGTGATCCCCGCCGACCCGGAGTGACCGGGGGCCATGCTGCGCGGTCTCGACATTCGCGACGTGCTGATCATCGACCGGCTGGACATCGAATTCCAGCCCGGTCTCAACGTGCTGACCGGTGAAACCGGCGCGGGAAAGTCGATCCTGCTGGACAGTCTCGGGTTCGTGCTGGGCTGGCGCGGGCGCGCCGATCTGGTCCGCGCCGGGGCCGACCGGGGGGAGGTGACGGCGTGGTTCGACCTGACCCCGGGCCACCCCGCGCGCGCCGTGCTGCAGGATGCGGGCCTGCCCGACAGCGACGAGTTGGTGCTGCGGCGGGTGAACACGCGCGACGGGCGCAAGACGGCCCATGTCAACGACCGGCGCGTGACGGGCGATGTGCTGCGGCAACTGTCGGATTGTCTTGTGGAGTTGCACGGTCAGCATGACGACCGCGGGCTGCTGGACCCCAAGGGGCATGGCGGTCTGCTGGATGCCTTCGCCGGTCACGATGGCCTCCTGGCCGATGTGCGGGCTGCGTGGCGGGCGCTTGCGGCGGCGCGGCGTGCGGAAACCGTGGCGCGCGACCAGTTGGCTGCGGCGCAGGCCGAGGAGGATTTCCTGCGCCACGCCGTGGCCGAACTGGACGCCGTGTCGCCCGAACCGGGCGAGGATGCCGCGCTCGATGCGCGCCGCCGCGCCATGCAATCGGCCGACCGGGTGCGGCAGGACGTGGCGCAGGCCGCCTCGGCCCTTGGCCCGGACGGGGCCGAGGCGACGCTGGGCACCGCGCTGCGCTGGCTCGACGGGGCGGCGGGGCCGCTCGGCGGGATGCTCGATCCGGCGCTGGCCGCCCTCGACCGGGCGATGACCGAACTGGCCGAGGCGCAGGCGGGTGTCGCGGGGGTGCTCGACCGGCTCGATTTCGACCCGCTGGATCTGGAACGCACCGAAGAACGGCTGTTCGCGTTGCGGGCGCTCGCGCGCAAGCATGACGTGCTGCCCGACGATCTGTCCGGGCTGGCTGACCAACTGCGCGCGCGGTTGTCGAGCCTTGAGCGGGGCGAGGCGGAACTGGCCCGGCTTGCCGCCGATGTCATCGCCGCCGAAGCGGCCTATGGCGTCGCCGCCGACGCCCTGACGGCGTCGCGCCGCGCGGCGGGCGCACGGCTGGATGAAGCGATGGCCGCGGAACTGGGCCCGCTGAAGATGGAACGCGCCGTCTTCACCACCATGATCGCCGATGGCCCCGCGGGACCGTTGGGGCGCGACGTGGTCAGCTTTCAGGTGGCCACGAACCCCGGCGCGCCCGCGGGACCGCTGGACCGGATCGCGTCGGGCGGGGAATTGTCGCGCTTCCTGCTGGCGCTCAAGGTCTGTCTCACGGCGGACACGGCCGGGCTGACGCTGATCTTCGACGAAATCGACCGGGGCGTCGGCGGGGCCACGGCGGACGCGGTGGGCCGCAGGCTTGCCGCCCTCGGGCAGGCACCCGACGGGCAGGTTCTGGTGGTGACCCATTCGCCGCAGGTGGCCGCCCTTGGGGCGCATCACTGGCGGGTGGAAAAGGCGGTGGAGGACGGCATGACCCTGTCGCGCGTGGTGGCCCTGTCGCCCGCCGACCGGGTGATGGAAATCGCGCGCATGCTGGCGGGCGACCAGATCACGGACGCGGCCCGCGACGCCGCCCGCGCCCTGCTGGCGCGCTGACGCCTGCGGGTGCGACCCGAAACCCGGCGGCGACCTGCACGACCGACGCGGTGGCGGTCCGGCGCGGGTCGCGCGCGCCCGCACCCCACCACTCGCGTGCGCCCGACGCCAGAGATCGACGTGCAGACGTGAATCCCGGTTCGGCCCCACGCGACCACGCGATGTGAAAAGGCCGGGGCAGCCCGGGTCCATGGCGATGACGGGGGCAGACCCTGACGGGTGACCCCAAGGCGCAAGGCCGGGACGCACGCCTGCGCGACATGCCCGAAGGCGGCAGGGACTGACCCGGCGGGCTCAGGCGGGGCCGCGACAGGGGCTACCGGTCCGGACCGAACACCTCCGCCGCGCGCCCCACCAGCATGAAGCCCCGCGCGCTGCGGGTTTCCGACAGCGCCTCGATCCCCGCGTCGTCCAGTTCGGGCACGAGCCCGCCCAGCATCTGGTCGAAGCGGCGCAGGAAATGATGCGCCGTATCGCGCCAGACCGCGTTGTCCCGCAAACGCGTGCGGCAGATGTCCAGCCCGCGGGCGTCGCGGATCGCCCCCACGGCCATCACCTCGGCCCGCCGGTCGCCCGCCGCGAATCGCCGCCACAGCGCGGGCGATGCCCGGTCAGGCGTCAGATCATCCATGTAGATGCCGTCCTGCGACAAGAGCGTCAGCATGTCCTGCGCCGCCTGCACCACCTGCCGGGCCTTGTGGTCCTGCAGCGCCCGCTGCATGGCGCGCAGCCCCGCGCGGTCGTCGGGGGTTTCCGGAAAATGCAGCGCGCGGATCAGGTCGGGCAGGGACAGAACGGTCGGCGCATCCGCCCCAAGCGGAAGCGTGCCCTGCGCGGACTGCCGTGCGGGACCTGCGGCGGCCGGTTGCGGCGGTACCGCCCGCCGCGTGAGCGCCGCCGATCGTGCCGCGCCGGGTGTGGGTGCGTGGCTGGACGCCGACGCGTCGCCAGGCGGTGCCGGATGACCCGCGGGCTCGGATCCGTCGCGCACGGCATCCAGCATCGCGCGCAGACGGTCGCGGTCCTGCCGGAGCGCTTCGGCCTCGGCGCGCAAGTCCCACAGCGCCAGCGCGGCCAGCGTCGCAAGCGCGATCAAGCCCAGCGGCAAGACCGCCGCGACACCGGCCATGGCCCCGCCGCCGACCGGCCAGAGCCACAGCACGACCAGCGCCAGCCAGCCCAGCCCCGCCACGGCACCCGCAGCGATCACGCGCCAGCGCGATCTGTCCGGGTTCCTTGCCGATCCCTTTGGGTCATGCTGCCGCGCCACGGATGCCGCCGCAGCCCGCCTAGCGATAGCTGATGCGCAGGATTTCGTAGCTGCGCTGCCCGCCCGGCGTGCGCACCTCGACGCTGTCGCCCTCGTCCTTGCCGATCAGCGCGCGCGCCAGCGGCGAGCGCACGTTCAGGCGCCCCTTCTCGATGTCGGCCTCCGGTTCGCCGACGATCTGGTAGGTGCGTTCCTCGTCCGTGTCCTCGTCCACCAGCGTCACGGTCGCGCCGAACTTGATGCTGCCGGTGAACTTGCTGGGGTCGATCACCTCGGCCCGACCGATGATCGATTCGACTTCCTTGATCCGTCCTTCGATGAAGCTCTGCTTCTCGCGCGCGGCGTGGTATTCGGCGTTCTCGGACAGATCGCCGTGTTCCCGTGCTTCGGCGATGGCACGGATGACGGCGGGGCGTTCGACCGACTTGAGCTTCTTGAGTTCATCGTCCAGCGCAGTGAAGCCCGCGCGGGTCAGGGGGATCTTTTCCATACGTCTCTTTGTCCTGGCTGCGTGGTCCGGGCTGCGTGGTCCTGGTGTCGTCAGTGGAATGTCCCACCGGGACGGCGAAGGCGCCGCACCGCAGGATGCCACACCAAGTATCCGAGAACATCATCAAATGCGGGGGGCGATTGCAAGGGGGGCGGCGCGCGCCTGCCCGATGCGGCAATGCAGCACCGCGTCGCCACGTTTGAATTGACCTGTGCGGATTTCACCCGATAACCAGCACATACCCACTGGACGGGCCCGCGCCGGCATGCGCCGCCCCAGCGAGAAGGAATGCAGATGACCGAGATCGCGCGCGAAGAGATGGCGTATGATGTCGTGATCGTGGGGGCGGGGCCTGCAGGCCTGTCCGCCGCGATCCGCCTGAAGCAACTCGATGCCGATCTGTCGGTCGTGGTGCTGGAAAAAGGGTCCGAAGTCGGGGCCCACATCCTGTCCGGGGCCGTGCTGGACCCCAGCGGGCTCGATGCGTTGATCCCCGACTGGAAGGAGCGTGGCGCGCCGATCACGGTGCCCGTCACCGAAGACCGGTTCTACCTGCTGGGCGAGGCGGGGAAGCTGCGCATCCCCAACTGGCCGATGCCGCCGTTGATGAAGAACCATGGCAACTACATCGTGTCCATGGGCAACGTCTGCCGCTGGATGGCCGAACAGGCCGAGGCACTGGGGGTCGAGATTTTTCCGGGCATGTCCTGCTCCGAACTGGTTTACGGCGACGACGGCGAAGTCGCCGGGGTGGTCGCGGGCGAATTCGGGCGGCAACACGACGGCACGCCGGGGCCGGGATATGAACCGGGGATGATCCTGCGCGGCCGCTATGTGTTCCTCGGCGAAGGCGTGCGCGGGTCCCTGTCCAAGGAAGCGATCGCGAAATACGGACTGTCCGATGGCATGGAGCCCCAGAAATATGGGCTCGGCATGAAGGAAATCTGGGAAATCGACCCGACCAAACACAAGCCCGGCAGCGTCACGCACACCATGGGCTGGCCGCTGGGCCGGAACGCGGGCGGCGGATCGTTCATCTATCACCTCGACAACAATCAGGTCTATGTCGGCTTCGTGGTGCACCTGAACTACGAAAACCCGTACCTGCACCCCTACATGGAATTCCAGCGGTTCAAGCATCACCCGCTTGTGGCCGACCTGCTGAAGGGCGGCAAGCGCGTGGCCTACGGCGCGCGGGCGATCTCCGAAGGGGGATGGCAGTCGATCCCGAAAGTGGTGTTCCCCGGTGGCGCGCTCTTGGGCTGTTCCGCGGGTCTGGTGAACGTGCCGCGCATCAAGGGCAACCACAATGCGATGCTGTCGGGCAAGTTCGCCGCCGAAGCCGCCCATGCCGCACTCAAGGACGGGCGGTCGGGTGACGAACTGACCGCCTATGAAAAGAAACTGCGCCGCGGCCCCATCGCGGACGATCTGAAACCCGTGCGCAACGTCAAGCCGCTGTGGTCGAAATACGGGCTGACCGCGTCGCTGACCGTGGGCGGGTTCGACATGTGGACCAACACGATGGGCTTTTCGCTGCTGGGAACGCTGCGCCACGGCAAGACCGACGCAGAGGCGACCGAGCGGTCCAGTCGGCACAGCCCGATCGACTATCCCAAGCCCGACGGCGTGCTGAGCTTCGACCGGCTGACCAGCGTCAGTTTCTCGATGACGAACCACGAGGAAAGCCAGCCCGCCCATCTGAAGCTGCGTGACCCAGAGGAGCCGGTGAAATCGAACTGGCCGAAATACGCGGGGCTTGCTGCACGCTACTGTCCGGCCGGGGTCTATGAATTCGTGGGCGAACGCGGGGTCGATCAGCGCTTTGTCATCAACTTCCAGAACTGCGTGCACTGCAAGACCTGCGACATCAAGGACCCGGCGCAGAACATCGTCTGGACCACACCGCAGGGCGGCGACGGGCCGAACTATCCCAACATGTGAACCGGGCGCGCCCCTGCCGCACCGGGGTGCGCATTGCCAAGCGGTATGCGCAGGTCTAGGCTCAAGGTTTAACCTTTCGGAGGTCTCCGTGCGACTGAGCCGTTGTTTCGCCATCATGTCCGTCTGCGCCGTCATGGCCACGCCTGCGTGGCCCTTCGGGATGGCCGGGTCCTATCTTGCGGCGCGGCACGCGAGTTTCGAAAGCGATTACGCCGAGGCAGCGGAATATTATACCCGTGCGCTGGCGCTCGATCCCGGCAATCCCGCGCTGATGGAAGCGGTGATCTCGTCGAACATCAATTACGGGACGATCGATCGGGCATGGCCCGTGGCGCGGCGCATGGTGGACAGCGGGTTCGACAGCCAATCCGCCAACCTTGTGCTTCTGGTTCAATTCGCGTCCGAGGGTCGTTTCGCCGACCTGCGCCAGTTCCTGTCAGAGGGCAACAGCGTCGGTGTGCTGGTCGATGGGCTGGCACTTGCCTGGGCCACGTTCGCCGATGGCGACGTGTCGGCGGCGATGGCCGGTTTCGATGCGGCGGCCACGCAACAAGGGCTCGAATCCTTTGCGCGCGTCCACAAGGCATTCGCGCTGGCTGCCGCGGGCGATTTCGAAGGGGCTGACGGAATCCTGTCCGGCCGTGCCGAAGGCGCGTTGCAGGTCTCGCCCCGCTCGATCCTGGCGCATGCGCAGATCCTCGCAGAACTCGACCAGCGCGAGAAGGCTGTGGCCCTGATCGACGACGTGTTCGGGTCCAATCCCGATCCAGTGTTTGCCCGGCTGCGGGCCGATCTGCTGGACGGCACGCCGGTCAGCTACGACGTCGCCCGCACGGGTGCCGAAGGGATCGGCGAGGTGCTGCACGCCGTTGGTGCCGCCCTGACCGGCGAAGCCGCACCCGGTTTCGCCTTGATCTACGCGCGGCTGGCGTCGTTTCTCAACCCCGACAATTCCGATGCGGTGCTGCTGTCGGCGGCCTTGCTGGAGGAGATGGAGCAATTCGATCTGGCAACCCGGGTCTACGATTCGGTCGATCCGGATCACCCGGCCTATGTGGACGCCGAAATCGGCCGGGCACAGGCCCTCAGGGATGCCGGCCGCGCGGATGCCGCCGTCGAAGCCCTGAGCCAGCTTGCCCGTCGCCATCCCGACTTGCGCCTCGTGCATTACAGTCTGGGCGATCTCTTGCGCGGGCTCGACCGGCATGCAGAGGCGACCCCGGCCTATGATCGTGCCGTGGCCCTGACGCCCGAACCCGAAACCCAGGACTGGCCGCTGTTCTTTTCGCGCGGCATCACGCTGGAACGCACCGACCGTTGGGACGAAGCCGAAGCCGATTTCCGGCGGGCGCTGGATCTTGAACCGGGGCAGCCGCAAGTGTTGAACTATCTGGGCTACTCGCTGGTCGAAATGGGGATCAAGCTGGACGAAGCGCTGGCCATGATCGAACAGGCCGTCGCCGCGCGGCCCGATGACGGCTACATCACCGACAGCCTTGGCTGGGTGCTGTATCGCCTTGGCCGCTATGACGACGCCATCGTGCACATGGAACGCGCGGTCGAACTGATGCCGGTCGATCCGATCATCAACGATCATCTGGGCGACGTGCTCTGGGCGGTCGGGCGACAGGTGGAGGCGCGTTTCCAGTGGCAGCGGGCAATGTCCTTCGATCCCGAACCGAAGGACGCCGAACGTATCCGCCGCAAGCTGGACATCGGTCTTGACGCTGTGCTGGACGAAGAAGGGGCCGAACCGCTTGCTGTCGCCAAGGACGGTTGAGGGCTTCGCGCCCGCCAAGATCAACCTTGCGCTCCACGTCACCGGTCGTCGGGCGGATGGCTATCATCTGATCGACAGCATTGTGGTGTTCGTCGGCGTGGGCGACCGTCTGGTCGCGCGCGCGGCCCCGTTCACGACGTTGCGCATCGATGGCCCCTTGGCCGAAGGGGTGCCGACCGGGCCGGAGAACCTTGTGCTGCGGGCTGCGGCGCTTTTCGACCCGCCGGTGCATGCCGACCTTCACCTGACCAAGACGCTGCCCGCTGCGGCGGGGATCGGCGGCGGATCGTCCGACGCGGCGGCCTGTCTGCGGTTGCTTGCCGACCTCGGCGGGCGACCGATGCCCGGCCCCGACGCGGTGCTCCAGCTGGGCGCGGACCTGCCCGCCTGTCTTGCCGCGCGCCCGCTGCGCATGACCGGAATTGGCGACCGGATCGCGCCGCTCGGGTCGTTGCCCCGGCTTTGGGCCGTGCTGGTCAACCCGCGCATCGCGGTGAACACGGGTGCTGTCTACGGGGCGTTGGCGCGACGGGACGGATCGGGCGTCATGCCGCAACCGGACACGGACGATGCCGGTGCGACCCTGGACTGGCTACGGGGGCTGCGCAACGACCTGCAACCGCCTGCCTGCGCCATGGCCCCGGTGATCGACGACCTGATCGCCATGCTGGCGGCATGCGACGGTTGTGCACTGGCGCGGATGTCCGGTTCCGGCGCGACCTGTTTCGGACTGTTCACCGACCCTGTCGCCGCCGACCGCGCCGCGCACGCAATCGGGCGGGCGCACCCGGCATGGTGGTGCGTCGCGGCGCCCGTGCTGGATGGTCCCGTGCCGGACGGTCCACACGCTAGCGCCGGTCAGGCGATGCGCGCCACCACGTAATCGGCAAGATCAGACAGCATGTCGCGCAGGTCGCTGGGTGGGAGCGCTGTCAGCGCGTCGCGCGCGACGGCCGACCAGCGCAGCGCGTCGGCCCGTGCCGCGTCCATCGCGCCGTGCCGCGCGAGGATCGAAAGCGCCCGGTCCAGATCGCCCTGCTCCTGGCGGCCCTTCTCGATCACCCGCACCCAGAAGGCGCGTTCACCGTCATCGGCCCGCGCCACCGCCTTGATGACCGGCAAGGTCAGCTTGCGTTCGCGGAAATCGTCGCCGACGTTCTTGCCCGTCACGTCGCTTGCGCCACCGTAATCCAGCAGGTCGTCCGCGATCTGGAACGCGATTCCCAGCGCGTCGCCATAGACGTGCAGCGCGTGCACCTGATCGTCGGGCGCCCCGGCGATCACGCCGCCCACCTCGGTCGCTGCGGAAAAGAGCGCCGCTGTCTTGCCGCGCACGACCTGAAGATAGATGTCCTCGGTCGTGGACAGGTTCGACGCGGCGGAGAGTTGCAGCACCTCGCCTTCGGCAATCGTGGCCGACGCATCCGCGAGAATGTCGAGAACCCTGAGCGAGCCGGTTTCCACCATCAGCTGGAACGACCGCGCGAACAGGTAATCCCCCACCAGCACCGACGACTTGTTGTCCCAGAGCAGGTTCGCCGTGGGCCGCCCGCGCCGCTTGTCGCTTTCGTCCACCACATCGTCATGCAGCAGCGTCGCCGTGTGGATGAATTCCACCGTCGCCGCCAGCCGCAGGTGATGATCCCCGTCGTAGCCGCACATCCGCGCGGTTGCGAGCGTCAGCATCGGGCGTAGCCGCTTGCCGCCCGCATCGATCAGGTGCGCCGAGATTTCCGGGATTCGCGGCGCGTGGCGCGATGCCATCCGGTCGCGGATGATCCCGTTCACGCGTTCCATGTCCGCGGCCAGCGCTGCGGACAGGCGTTCCATCGGTTTCGCAGCGGCGGTATCGAGGCCCATCACGGTTCCGTTTGCTGTCTCGACAAGCCGCGGGGCGTGCCGTAACGATCTGAATATGAGGGAGCTTCTTCGAACGAACGACCCCACGGTCATCGCTTTCGCCACCGCGCTGCTCCACGGCGAGGATATAGACTGCTTTCCCACGGACGTCCACATGAGCGTGCTGGAAGGTTCCATCGGCGTGCTGCCGCAGCGCGTCATGGTCCATGACCGCGACCTGCACCGCGCGCGCGTCGTGCTGCGCGACAACGGGATCCTGCAGGACGAATGACCGCCGCTGCGCTGACCTGCGATGCGTTTCTCGGCGGGCGCGTGCAGGTGTGGCAGCCCGCGCAGGGCTATCGCGCCGGGATCGATCCGGTGCTGCTGGCTGCGGCGGTGCCCGCCCGCGCCGGGGCTCGGGTGCTGGATCTGGGCTGTGGGGTGGGCACGGCGGTTCTATGCCTCGGGGCGCGGGTGGCAGGGCTGGACCTGACCGGGGTGGAACTGCAGCCCGATTACGCCGATCTCGCGCGCCGCAACGCGGCGCAGAACGATCTGCCGCTGCGGGTGGTGACGGCGGACCTGCGCGCGCTGCCGCCGGACGTGACAGGCGCGGCGTTCGATCACGTCCTCACCAATCCGCCCTATTTCGACCGGGCGCATGGCAGCCCCGCCGCCGATCCGGGGCGCGAAACCGCGCTGGGGGAGGCGTTGTCGATGTCAGTCTGGCTGGACACCGCCCTGCGCCGTGTCAAGCCAGGGGGCACGCTGACGCTGGTGCAGCGGATGGAACGTCTGCCCGATGCGCTGGCGGCTGTATCGCATCGGCTGGGCGCCTGCCAGGTCCTGCCGGTGGCCGCCCGCGCGGGCCAGCCTGCGGGGCTGTTCCTGCTGCATGGCGTCAAGGGTCGGCGCACACCGTTTCGGCTGTGTCCGCCGCTCGTGCTGCACACGGGCGACGCGCATCCGGGCGACCGGGACCACTACACGGCAGAAGCATCAGCGGTGCTCCGAAATGTCGCACCTCTCCCGGGCTTCCCGATTTCCTAGCGAAACGGTCGCCTGCGTTGGCGAAACTATGACGAGCGGGTAACGATCAAGTCTGTTTTCCGTGACAAGCCGGACGATTCGTGGTGCGCTGAAGGGGCTCACCCTGAACAGGAGGTATCGATGTCAGTCAATGCGCATCTTCAGCAGCTTCGCCGGAAGCACCAGACCTTGTCCGATCAGGTCGAACAGGCCCAGCGAAACCCCGGCATCGACGCTTTGCACATCGCGCATCTGAAGAAGCAGAAGCTGCAGTTGAAGCAGGAGATCACGCGCCTGTCCGACGCGCAGTGACCGCCCAGTGACCGTGCAGTAACCTTCCCCACATGACCGGGTTAAAAAACCTGGCCCACATGACCGGATGACGAAAACCGGCCCCCGCGAGGGCCGGTTTTGCATGTCGCGTGCCGTCAGGAAAAGAACTGGCCGCCGTTCGCCGAAATGGTCGACCCGTTGATGAAGCTCGCCTCGTCCGACACGAGGAACGCGACGCAGCGCGCGATCTCCTCGGGCTCGCCCAGTCGCCCCGCGGGGATCATGCCGATGATCTTCTCACGCACCGCTTCGGGCACGGCCATGACCATTTCCGTGGCGATGTAGCCGGGGCAGACCGCGTTCGCGGTGATGCCCTTCGCGGCACCTTCCTGCGCAAGGCTGCGCACGATGCCGAGATCGCCGGCTTTGGTCGCGGCATAGTTGACCTGCGCGAACTGGCCCTTCTGGCCATTGACCGAGCTGATCACGACGATGCGCCCGAAGCCGCGGTCACGCATGCCCGGCCAGACAGGGTGCACCGTGTTGAACACGCCGGTCAGGTTGGTGTCGATCACCTCTTTCCACATCTCCGGCGTCATCTTGTGGAACGGCGCGTCGCGGGTGATGCCCGCATTGGCGACCACGATGTCGATCGGGCCCAGATCGGCCTCGACCTGCGCGATGCCGGCCTTGCTGGCCGCGTAATCGGCTACGTCCCACTTGTAGGTCCGGATACCGGTCGCCTCGGTGAAGGCCGCGGCCTTCGCGTCATTGCCGGCATAGGTCGCCGCCACCGTGTGGCCATCCGCCTGCAGGGCTTTCGAAATGGCTTCGCCGATGCCGCGCGATCCGCCGGTAACCAGTGCAACACGTCCCATGTGCGCTCCTCCTCTGTCTTGAGTTCAGTGTAACTTTTCGTGCGATGGGCGGGCGGGGCGCGTGCGCCCCGGCCCTGACCGCATCAGCCGCGCTCGACGCAGAGCGCAACGCCCATGCCGCCGCCGATGCACAGCGTGGCCAGACCCTTCTTGGCGCCGCGGCGCTTCATTTCGAACAGCAGCGTGTTCAGAACCCGGCAGCCCGACGCGCCGATCGGGTGACCGATGGCGATGGCGCCGCCGTTCACGTTCACGATTTCCGGATCCCAGCCCATGTCCTTGTTCACCGCGCAGGCCTGCGCCGCGAAGGCTTCGTTGGCCTCGATCAGATCGAGGTCCGACACCTTCCAGCCCGCCTTTTCCAGCGCCTTGCGGGACGCATAGATCGGTCCGGCCCCCATGATCGACGGATCGAGCCCGGCCGTCGCATAGGACGCGATCCGCGCCAGCGGTTCGATCCCGCGCTTGGCCGCGTCGTCCGCGTGCATCAGCAGCGTCGCCGCCGCCCCGTCGTTCAACCCCGATGCGTTGCCCGCGGTCACGCTGCCGGTCTTGGTGAAGGCCGGGCGCAGCCCTGCAAGGCTTTCCAGCGTCGCGCCGTGGCGAATGTATTCGTCCTTGTCCACCACGATGTCGCCCTTGCGGGTCTTGACCGTGAAGGGAATGATCTCGTCCGCGAACTTGCCCGCCTTCTGCGCGGCCTCCGCCCGGTTCTGCGAGGTCACGGCGAACTGGTCCTGCATCTCGCGACTGATCTGCCACTTCTCGGCCACGTTTTCCGCGGTCTGGCCCATGTGATAGCCGTTGAAGGCGTCCCACAGCCCGTCGCGGATCATCGTGTCGATGTACTGCACGTCGCCCATCTTCTGGCCTGCGCGCAGGGGTGCCGCATGGGGGCTGAGCGACATGTTCTCCTGCCCGCCCGCGCAGACGATGGCGGCATCGCCCAGCTGGATGTGCTGCGCGCCAAGCGCCACGGCCCGCAGGCCCGACCCGCAGACCTGATTCAGACCCCACGCCGCGCTTTCGATCGGAAGGCCCGCGTTGATATGGGCCTGCCGCGCCGGGTTCTGCCCCTGCGCCGCGGTCAGGACCTGCCCGAGGATGGTTTCGGACACTTCCGACTTGTCGATGCCGGCGCGCGCCACGACGCCTTCCAGCACGGCAGCGCCCAGGTCATGCGCAGGCGTGGTTGCAAATGAGCCCATAAAGCTGCCGACAGCCGTGCGGCCTGCCGATGCGATTACGACGTCTGTCATGATGAATCCTTCCCTTTATGTCCGTGGCGAGGCGCGGAGTGTCCCGCATGTGCCCCGACGCGCACAGGCTTAGGGGGTCAGATGGCAGGGGGCAACAGTCAGGGTGTCTCATGCGCGGGATCGGACATGGTGACGCATGGTCAGGGTGGCGATGGCGGGCAGTCACCCGGTGCGGCGCGTACCGGTCGGCTGCAGCGCCGCATCGTGCCCTGGCACCTCGAGCGTGGGGCGCGCCAGGTGATAGCCCTGCAGCCCGTCGATCCCTGCGCCGCGCAACCAGCTCGCCTCGGTCGCGGTTTCCACGCCTTCGGCCACGACCAGCGCCTCGAAGTGGCGTGCAAGCCCGATCAGCGCGCACAGCAGCACCTGATTGTCCGCGCAGCGATCCACGCCGCGCGCGAAACACCCCGCCACCTTGATGATGTCGAACCGCCAGTCGCGCAGGTGGCGGAACGCCGTCTGCCCGGCCCCGAAATCGTCCAGCGCAAGGCAGACCCCGGCGGCGCGCGCCGCGGCCAGCAATGGTGCCGTGCGCGCGGCGGCGGGCAACGGGCGATGTTCCGTCACCTCGACGATCAGCCGCTCCGCGACCGTCACACCACCCGCGGCGATCCCGTCGCGCAGCACGGCATGCCACTGCGGGCAGACAAGGCTGCCGGGTGCGGCGTTGACCGACAGCCGGATCGCAGGCGATGCCGCCAGATCCCGCATCACGGTGGCCAGCGCGTGCCGGTCCAGCGCGCGGGCCATCGGCCCATCCCCCAGCATGGGCAGAAAACGCCCGGGTGCCACGATCTCGCCGCAAGGCAGCCGCAGCCGCAACAGCCCCTCGTGAAATGCGGGGCGGTCCGGTGCTTGCGCCTGCATCACCGGCTGATAGGCCAGAACAACCCGGCCCTGGCGCAGCGCGGCCGCGACCTCGGCCATATCGAGCATCCGCCCGTACAGATGCGCGGGCGAGACGGGGGGTGCTGGGTATACGGTGGGGCTGAGGGACGCGGATGTCATGGCGGCTGAGTCCTTGCGCTGCGATGCGTCAGACTGGGCCGCGATCGGTTAAGGCCGATCTAAATTTTCACGAATTGTTCCAGATGCGGCATGGGGCGATGCCGATCATTCGGCCTTCAGCACGCTGCGCCGTCGTCCGCGCAGAAGATCTCGTACATGAGCGAAATCATGCGCGCCGCGCGCGGGTCACCGATCGAATAGAAGATCGTCTTGCCCTCGCGCCGGGACTTCACAAGCCCCTCCATCCGCAGCCGTGCGAGTTGCTGGCTGACCGCCGCCTGCCGCTGCCCCAGCAACTGTTCCAGTTCCGTCACCGATTTCTCCCCCGTGTTCAGGTGACACAGGATGAGGAGCCGCCCTTCATGGGCAAGCGCCTTGAGAAACGCCGCGGCCTTTTCGGACTGCTGCTGCATTTCCGACGCGATCGCGGCGGTATCTTCGGCGTGTGCGTCTGTCGCCAGATCACGGTCGAAAGCCTGCACGGTCGTCCCTTTCAAGATCGGACCGTGGATCGACCGCGGCCACGCTGGGTTTTTCCGGGGCTTCCGAAGCCTTGCACCCGGCCGATGCGGCGGTGCAGCGCCGCCGGAAACGGACTTGCCGCTCCAATTCACGAGTATACGCTGCGCACCCGCCGTTTACAATGCTGCGGCCGCAATCGTGCGCGCCGCGTGCCATCTGCGGCTTGGCCGCATCACGCGGGCGGCGGTGCGATGGCGCGCGCGAAAAGGCCCGGATCGACGTTCCCGCCCGTGGCCACCGCGATCACCGGGCCGGGCGTTTCCGCCCCGCGGAACAGGGCCGCGGCCAGCGCCACGGCCCCGCCCGGTTCCAGCACGATCCGCAGATGGGCAAAGGCCAGCACCATCGCGCGCAGCGCATCGGCATCGCCGACGACAAGCCCCGGCCCGGCCAGCCGCACCAGCACCGGCAGCGTCAACCGCCCCGGCGCGGGCGTCAGGATCGCGTCGCAGACCGACCCCGCGCCGGGCGGGTTCGGCCCCGGTCTGCCCGCAAGCGCGCGGGCGGTGTCGTCGAAGCCCTCCGGTTCCACGGTCCGCACCCGCAGCCCCGGCGCATGGTCTTCCAGCGCCAGCGCGATGCCCGCGGCCAGCCCGCCACCACCGCAGCACACCAGCACATCCGCCACCGTCACGCCGACCGCCGTCGCCTGCGCGGCCAGCTCCAGCCCGACCCCGGCCTGCCCGGCGATGACCTCGGGATGATCGAAGGGCGGGATCAGCGCGAACCCCCGGTCGGCGCAGATGGCTGCTGCAATGGCGGTGCGGTCCGCGCCATGCCTGTCATGGGTGACGATCTTGGCCCCCTGCGCGCGGATCGCGGCCACCTTCGCGGCGGGCGCGTCATCGGGCAGCACGATCACCGCCGGGATCCCCGCCTCCCGCGCGGCGCGCGCCACGCCCTGCCCGTGATTGCCCGACGAACAGGCGACCACCCCCGCCACCGGGCCCGCGGCCACCAGTGCCGTGACCGCCGCCTTCGCCCCGCGATACTTGAACGACCCGGTGTGCTGCAGGCATTCCGCCTTCACCCACACCGGCCGCCCCGCGATGGCGTCCAGCGCCGGGTCCCGCAGGAGCGGCGTCACCCGCAGATGCCCCGCCAGCCGCGCCGCCGCCGCGCCGATCCGGGCCGCATCCGGGGCGCCGTCGGGCCCGGTCATGCGAGCCGGTCGAGGAACGCCGCGATCGCCGCCCGGGCTTCCGGTTCGTCGAGAAACGGCACATGGCCCCGGTCCGGCACCTCGGCCACGATCATGTCGGGGCGGCGTTCCCGCATCCCGGCCACGGTCGCGGCGCTCAACAGGTCGCTGTTCGCCCCCCGGATCACGGCCAGCGGCAGCCCCGCCATCATGTCGAAGAGCGGCCACAGATCCGGGATCCCGCCCGTAGGGCTGTGGGCGATCACGGCGTCGCGCAACCGCCGGTCATACCGCAGGGCCAGCCCGGTGGGCGTTTCCAGCCAGATGCGCGCGGCATGGATCCGCCACAGGTCCAGCGGCACGCCGGGGAACTGCGCGGCATTGCGCTCCGCCAGCGCCCGCGCGCCGTCTTCAAGCGTCCGATAGCCGGGCGTGATGCCGAGATAGCCCATGATCTTGACAAGACCCGCAGGGTCGATCACCGGGCCGATGTCGTTCAGGCACACGCCCGCCAGCCGGTCGCGGTGGGTCGCGGCCAGCGCCATGGCGATCAACCCACCGCGCGACGTGCCAAGGATCGCCGCCCGCTTGATCCCGAGGTGATCCAGCAATTCCATCGCGTCCTGCGCTTCGCGGGACACGCTGTAGCCGTGGAAATCCGGATCGTAATCCGACGCCCCGCGTCCGCGCGTGTCGAGCCGGATGATCCGCGCCCGCCCTGCGAAATCGCGCACCACGAAGTCGAAATCGGCCATGTTGCGCGTCAGCCCGCAGAGACACAGCACCGGCACGCCCGCCCCGTCGTCCCGGTACGCCAGCGACAGCCCGTCGCCGGTGGTGAACCGCCGCGGCGGATTGGCGGGGTGGGGGCGCGCGGCGATCAGGCCGGGCAGGGCCGTCAGGTCGGGGGCCTCGTGGTCGGGCCGGGCGGTCAGCCGGTCCACCGGTGCCCCCGCGCGGTTGACCCAGAGCGTGGCAAAGCCATAGCCTGCAGCACAGCCCGCATCCCAGCCATTGGCCGACACGAACAGCACCGCGTCGCGCGCCACGCCCAGCCGCTGCTCCACAAGGTCATAGACCCGCGGCGACGGCTTGAACACGCCCGCGTCCTCCACCGACAGCACCGCGTCGAACGCATCGGCGATGCCGGCCGCTTTTGTCGCGCACGCCAGCATGTCGGGCGTGCCGTTCGACAGGATCGCGAGCCGCAACCCGCGCCCGCGCAGGTCGCGCAGCACCGCCGCGACCTCGGGATAGGGATCGAGATCGCGGTAGAGATCGAGCAGCCGCGCGCGCAGGTCCGGGTCATCGCCCAGCCCCGCCGCCTCCAGCGCCCAGTCGAGCGCGTCCGCGGTCACGCGCGCGAAATCGGCGTGATCCTCCGCTGCGGCGCGCAACCAGGTGTATTCAAGCTGCTTGCGCCGCCAGTCGTCGGCGAGCTGTGGCCAGACCGCGGCCAGCCGCGCGCCGCCCGGTTCCGCGCCCGCGCGGCGGGCAGCGGCGGTCACGTCAAGAAGCGTGCCATAGGCGTCGAAGACGACGGCACGCAACGGGGGCAGGGCAGGTCGGGACATCTCAGGGCACCTTTCGCACGAGGGCGGCAGCGGGAGGCGGGGCGGAGCAGGCAACGCCGGATCGACGGGCGGTGCGGGCAGGGCAGGCGGATCCGCCGCAGTCCGACAGGCGCGCGCCACCGGTCATTCGGCAGGACCAGCGGGTGCAGTGGCGTCAGAGCCGTCGTCGGTGCCACTGTCGGTACCCCCGGCGGTGCCACTGTCGGTGCCACCGGTGGCGCCGTCCGCGGCCCCGTTCGCCGTGGCCCCGTCCTCCGCCGCCGCATCGGCGGCATCCGCCGCGGCGTCGTCGGCGGTCTCGGTCGCGCTGTCCTCGGCTCCATCGGCGCCGTCCCCCGCCCCCTCCGGTGCTGCCCC
>DAIPIS010000150.1:0-5830 GCA_036770665.1 Meridianimarinicoccus sp. | reverse complement strand
GGAAGTCGAGCAGCACATAGTCGAAATCCCAGTCGTGGAAGCCCAGCTTTTCCAGCAGCTCGAAGCCGTGGATGATGCCCCTGCCCCCGCAGCCGCGACCGACCTCGGGCCCGCCCAGTTCCATGGCGAAGACGCCATTGCGCTTGAAGCAGACGTCGCCGATCGCGACTTCCTCACCCGCCAGCTTCTTGCGGGTGGAGGTCTCGATGATCGTCGGGCACGCCTTGCCACCGAACAGGAGCGACGTGGTGTCGGATTTCGGATCGCAGCCGATCAGGAGCACGCGCTTGCCCTGTTCGGCCATCATGCAGCTGAGGTTCGCGAGCGTGAACGACTTGCCGATCCCGCCCTTGCCGTAGATCGCGATGATCTGCGTGTGCTTGGTGGGCTCGCCCTGTGGCACTTCGAGCGTGGGCTCCACCGCCGCCTCGTCGCGCAGGCGCGCGTTGAAGTCCTTCAGGTTCGGAACCGCCGACGGGGCGTCGGTCGTGGCGGGCTTTGCCGGGATATCGTCAAGGCTCATGCGACAGCACTCCAGTCGAGGATCATTTTCAGGCAGGCAGGGTCGGAAAACGCGGTCTCATAGGCCGCGGCGGCGTCCTGCGCGGGGCGGGTGTGGGTCACCAAGCCGTCCAGCGACAGCGCGCCGCTTTCGACCAG
Source organism: Meridianimarinicoccus sp. (assembly GCA_036770665.1). GTDB lineage: Bacteria > Pseudomonadota > Alphaproteobacteria > Rhodobacterales > Rhodobacteraceae > Meridianimarinicoccus. The sequence goes on along the minus strand of DAIPIS010000150.1, from coordinate 5,170 downwards.
GGCGCGCGTGGCGATCAGGTCACCGCGGGTCCATTCGGCGGCGATGCGGAAGCGGGCTTCCTTCATGAATGCGGGCGGAAAGGCGAAGCTGAGCGGCTGGGTATAGAAGCCCGCCAGAACGATCTCGCCGCCCTTCACGATCCGGCCCACAAGGTCGTTGAGCAGCGCGCCGTTGCCGGACGCATCATAAATCGCGCGATAATCCCGGCGCGGATCTTCGGCAGGATCGATCACGTCGTATCCCTGCGCACCGCCGCGACGGCCGGCATCGATTTCCCAGACGGTCGGCGCGGGGGCCCCTGCAGCGACGGTCAATCGGGCCAGCAGACGGCCCAGCGTGCCGTGGCCCACGATGAGATCGGGCACCGCGTTGTCCAGACCCGCCATGGCGTGCCGTGCCGTGGCGGCCAGCGCCAGCAGCGCTCCGGTCGCTCCAAGGGTCGAATCGATCCGCACGGCACGGTCGCCCGCACTGACCAGACGCCGCGACGCGCCACCGAACAGGCCGTGCGCACCGCTGTAGCAGTTCGCCCCCGGCACGAAGACATGATCCCCCACCTTGAGACCCGAGTCGGACCCGGCCTCGACAACGGTGCCGGCAGATTCGTAGCCCGGCACCAGTGGATAGCCCATGCCCGGGAACGGTGGCATCTGACCGGACCAGAACAGCTTTTCGGTCCCGGTGGAGATGCCCGAATGGGCGACCTCGATCACCGCGTCCCCGGCGCCGGGTGCCTTGAGTTCCAGCGCGCGCAAGCCCAGAAGCCTTGGCTGTTCCAGAAGGACGGCTGTGGTCTGCATGGCGGCTCCCCCGTTCGGCCCCGCTCGCATCGGATTGATCCGCTGTCGAGTGGTGCGCCGTGACTGTCAGTTTAAACTTACAGAACGTGCTGTCAATTAAATTGGACAGTTGCGCTGCAGAAGATTGTGGAAAAGCGCGCGGGACATCACGGCGATGCACGGACCCGCGCCGGTCACGCGGGCTTGCGCGCCTCGACCACGGTGGTCACGAAAGGTCGCCGCGACCGGTGGTAGCGCAGCCCTGTGAACCCGGCCGCGCGGCACAGATCGGCGATCCGCGCGGCGGATCGCGCGCGGCCCGTCCGCATCGCCAGCGTGTAGAAGGCGAAATACACATCCCCCGCCGGATCGGGGTTGTGGCCGCCGGACATCGGTTCCGAAATCACCAGCCGCCCGCCGGGCGGCAACGCGGCGAACGCCTGCGCCAGAAGTGCCGCGACCGTCCCGTCGGCGTGATCGTAGAGCACCCGCACCAGCGAAATCATGTCGGCGCCCGATGGCAACGGCCCGTCGCGGAACGACCCCGGCACGAAATCCAGCCGACCCGTCAGACCGGTTGCGGCAATGCGCGCCTGCGCCAGCGGCGCGACCCCCGGCAGGTCCAGAACCGTGGCCGCGATGCCCGGCTGCGCCCTGCACACCGCCGCCGCAAAGGCCCCGGATCCGCCGCCCACGTCCAGAAGGCGGTGCACGCCGGCGAAGCGCACGGTGGCCAGCGTGTCCTGCGCCACAAGCGTCTGGCTGTCGGACATGAGATCGCTATAGGCCGCCGTCACCGCGCGCGGCGGCGGTGTGCCGGTCGCGCCGAAGACATAGGGCCAGAAGCGCGCCAGTTCGGTGTCCACATCACCGCGCAGCAGCGCGACCGGATCGGCCATGTCCCGATAGAACGGCCCGTGGTGCCGGATCATGCCGGAAAGCCCCGGCACACCGGCCAGCGCCGCGCCTTGCCGTGCCAGCGCGAACCGCCCGTCCCGGAGACGGCGCAGCAGTTTCAGCGCTGCCGCCGCCTGCAACAGGATCTCCATCCGGTCCGGCGGCAGGCCGGTTTCCAGCGCCAGTTCAGCGGGATGGCGCGGGCCGTCCATCAGCCGCGCGGACAGGTCAAGCTCCACGACCGCCAACAGCACCTGTGCCCGCACGAACCCCGCGACCACATCGAACAGGGCCGCGCCGTCGCGCCGTGCAACGCCCCGCAGCAGCGGCACGCGCGCCACGGCCGCCTGAAATCCGGGCCGTGCGATCAACCGGGCGATCCAGCCGGGCCGGAACGGTCGCACGGGCCGCGGCAGCGCCGGGGCTGGCCCCGCGACCGGACCCGGACCCGACGCGGCAATCGGCATCGCGCCGTCCGCCATCAGCGCAGGCCGCGCGCAAGGGCCGGGGCGACGGGCGTGAGACGTTCGGCCTGTGCGCGGACCATTCCCGCCAGCGCGGCTTCGCCGGGACAGGCCGGGATCGACGCGATGGCCCCACCGAGGATGTCCTTCAACCGGCGGATCGCGCCGTCCACGCCGTATTCGGCCACGGCATTGGGCCGCGCGTGCAGCGCGTCCTGCCCCACCGGCTTTCCCAGCATGTCGGCATCATACAGCACGTCGCGCAGGTCATCGGCCACCTGGAAGGCCGCGCCGATCCGTCCGCCCAGTTCTTCCCAGGCGTCAGGATCGTCATGGCCCGCAGCGATGGCCCCCATCCGGGTCGCGGCCACAAAAAGCGCGCCGGTCTTGGAGCTGTGGTAGGCCACGAGATCCACATCGGTTTCGCTTTCCCAGCCCTGCCCGGCGCAGATGCCACCCGGCATGCCGGTCCGCTGTGCCAGCGTCAGCACCAGCGCATTGGCGCGCGCGGGCGCAACCGCACCCGCCCGGGCCAGCACCTCGAACGCGAGCACGATCAGGCTGTCGCCGGTCAGCACCGCCAACGGCTCGCCGTACGCACGATGGACGGAAGGCTTGCCCCGGCGCGTCGCCGCGTCGTCGAAACAGGGCAGGTCGTCATGCACGAGGCTCGCACAATGGATCAACTCCAGCGCCGCAGCGGCAGCGTCCGACAGTTCGGGGCGATCGTCACCACAGGCCAGCGCCACCGACATCAGGATCGTGGGCCGGATGCGCGCCCCGCCCGGCGTGGTGGCGTAATCCAGCGCCGACGCCAGCTTGGCGGGTGCGACACCGCTGCGCCCGAGCGTGATGGCACGCGTCACGGCGCGGTCTATCCTGCGGTCAATATCCATGGCATGGCCCATCTGTCAGCGTTTCGGTACATCCGGCTGTAAATTACAGTGGACAGTTCCGCGCGATGAGTCAACAATTCCTGACAAGGGGAACTTGATGAACCACACACGACGCGAAGAAAGTCCGCGCCCCATCGATCCACCCGTCATCGTGATCGGCGCGGGGATCGGCGGGTTGGCGACAGCGCTGCGGCTCGCCGCGGCGGGCATACCGGTCATGGTCTGCGAACGGGCCGCAGCACCCGGCGGCAAGATGCGCACGCTGCCAAGTGCCGCGGGGCCGGTCGATGCCGGGCCGACCGTGCTGACCATGCGCGCGGTGTTCGACGCGCTGTTCCATGCCGCGGGCGCACGAATCGACGATCATGTGACGCTGCACCGGCAGGACATCCTTGCGCGGCACTGGTGGCCGGATGGCAGCACGCTCGACCTGCATGGCGACATGGAGACGAGCGCCGCAGCGGTGCGTGCCTTCGCCGGGGCACGCGGCGAACGGGATTTCCGGGAATTCAGCACCCGCGCGGCACGGCTCTTCGCGGCCTTCGACGGTCCCATGATGCAGACCGCGGAACCCGGTATCGGCGCGCTGACCCGCCGGGTGATGCGCGAGCCCGCGCTGATCCCGCTCATGGCCCCGAACCGGACGCTCGCGCAGATGCTGGCAAAAGGCTTCGCCGATCCGCGGCTTGCGCAACTGTTCGGACGGTACGCGACCTATGTCGGCGGTTCCCCCTATCGCGCGCCCGCGCTGCTGGCGCTGATCTGGCAGGCCGAGGCAGCAGGCGTCTGGGTCGTGGACGGGGGCATGCATGCGCTCGCCCGCGCGATTGCCGGTCTTGCGGGCGCGCGCGGCGCCGTGTTCCGGTACGGGGCCGATGTGCAGCAGATCACGCGCGACGGCGCGGGCCGGGCCTGCGGCGTGCAACTGGCAGGGGGCGAGACGATCCCGGCGGCAGCCATCGTGTTCAACGGTGATCCCCGCGCGCTCGGGCTTGGGCTGTTGGGGCCACAGGTGCAGGCGGCGGCACCCGCAAGCCTGCGGGCCGACCGAAGCCTGTCGGCGCGGGTCTGGTCCTTTGCGGCGCGTGCGTCGGGGCCTGCGGCGGGGGGCGGCCTGCTGCATCACAACGTGTTCTTCAGCGGCGACCCGGTCGCCGAATTCGACGACCTGCACACGGGCCGGATGCCGCGTGAACCCACGCTCTATGTCTGTGCCGAGGACCGGGGGCACCCGGCCCCGCCCGACCGCATGGAACGTTTCGAGATCATCATGAATGCACCACCCCTGCCCGCGGAACCGGGAACCAGCGGGCCAGAGGAGATGACCCAATGCCGTCAGCACACCTTCGACACACTGGCCCGGTTCGGGCTGACCTTCGACCCGATACCGGACCATACGGGCCTGACGACGCCGAAGGGGTTCGAGGCGCTGTTTCCCGGATCCGCCGGATCCCTTTACGGGCAGAGCCCGCATGGGCTGACGGCGGCGCTGGCACGCCCGACGGCGCGCAGCGCGGTGCCGGGGCTCTACCTTGCGGGCGGGGGCACGCATCCGGGCGCGGGGGTGCCGATGGCGGCGATCTCCGGGCGGCACGCGGCCGAGGCGATCTTGACGGACCTCGGTTCGACCTTGCCGTCCCGCCAAATGGCTATGCGTGGTGGTACGTCGACGGCATAAGCGCCTGCGGCACTCGCGCGATTTCGATCATCGCCTTCATCGGGTCGGTGTTTTCGCCATGGTATCGCTGGTCGGGGCGACGCGACCCAGATAACCATGTCTGCCTGAACGTGGCGACCTACGGTCCAAGCGGGCGGTTCACCATGACCGACCGGGGGCGCGCAGCGCTGCGCCAGTCCGAAACCACGCTCCGGATCGGGCCGAGCGCCGTGACCTGGGACGGCACGTCCCTGCGCATCGACGTGAACGAAATCTCCGGCCCGCCCCTGATCAGCCGGGTGCGCGGCACGATCACCCTGCGCCCGCGCGCCGTCACATCGGTGGAGTTGCCCCTGACCGTCGATGGCGCGCATGTCTGGCGACCCTTCGCGCCCGTGGCGGACATCGACGTGGCGCTGGCGGCACCGGGCTGGCAATGGCAGGGGCACGGCTATTTCGACGCCAATTTCGGCACC
>DAIPIS010000149.1:0-5892 GCA_036770665.1 Meridianimarinicoccus sp. | reverse complement strand
GACGAGATCGCGCAGGCGGTCAGCATCGGCGAATGCCAGCACGCCGTGGCGGACGGGCTGATCGCGGCGACCGACATCACCGAACTCGGCGCGGTCATCAACGGAACGGCACCGGGCCGCACCGGGCCGGACGACCTGACCCTGTTCGACGGGACCGGCGTGGGACTGCAGGACCTTGCCGTTGCGGCGGCGGTGGTGGACCTGGCCGTGGCGCAGGGCATCGCCATCGAGGTCGATTTCTGAGCGCTGCCCTGACCGCCCGGCGGGCGGCGTCCCGGGCTTGACCCGGGACCCCCCAGGGCGGCGTGGCCTCGCGCGATGTCCCGGATCACGCCCGAACTTCCGCGGCGATCCGGGGGGGCGACACGGCGGAGGCCCCGGGTCAAGCCCGGGGCGTCGGTGCACCTGCGGCCGTGTGGTCCAGTGCGACGCGGCACTTTCCGGGTGGCCCGACCCCCAACCTCCGCGCTATGCAGGGGGCATGACCGTCCCCGTGATCGACGACCTGCGCCACCCGCATCCGCGCGCCGCCACGGGCACGGACTGGGAATTCCTGTCTGACCGGGTGATGGGCGGGGTGTCCGCCGGTGGACTGAGCCGCGAGACGGTGGCGGGGCGCGCGGCGCTGCGGCTGACCGGCGACGTGCGGCTTGAGAACAACGGCGGTTTCGTGCAGGCGGCGCTGGACCTTCGCCCGCGCGGGGCCGCGATCGACGCGCGCACGTTCGGCGGCATCGCGCTCGAGGTCTTCGGCGCGGACGAGGTTTACAACCTGCACCTGCGCACGGCCGACGTGACCCGGCCCTGGCAGAGCTACCGCGCCGGTTTCGTGGCACCGCCGCGCTGGACGCGGATCGACCTGCCGTTTTCCGATTTCATGCCGCACCGCGTGGATGCGCCGCTGGACCTGTCCACGTTGCGCCGGATCGGGCTGGTGGCCATCGGGCGGGCCTTTCGCGCCGATCTGGCGGTGGCGTGGATCGGGTTCCTGCCGCCGGACGGCGCGGCGTGAACTGCGAATAATTCTCAAGAAGCTTGACAGTTGAGAACCGTTCGCACATCTTCCGCCAGATGACGGGGTCGTCCCGCATGGGGCGATCAGCCCGATTTCATTGCACAGGAGCCTTTCGATGTTGCCGACCCGCCGCTTGATGTTGTCCACCCTTGCCGCGCTGGCCGGCGTCATTGCCCTGCCGGGTGTTGTCCCGGCGCGGGCCGACACGCCGCTGACGGTGGTCACGACGACCGGCATGATCGCGGATGCGGCGCGCCGCGTGGGCGGTGATCTTGTGGACGTGCGCGCGCTGATGGGGCCGGGGGTGGACCCGCACGGCTATCGCCAGACCCGGACCGATATCGTGGCGCTGGCGCAGGCCGATCTGGTGCTGTGGCACGGGTTGTATCTGGAGGCGCAGTTGCAGACCTTCCTGCAGGATCTGGCCAGCGACCGGCCCGTGGTGGCGGTGGCGGACGGGTTGCCGGCGGATCGGCTTGTGACGAGCGAGGATTATCCCGACCGGGCCGATCCCCATGTCTGGATGGACCCGCGGCTTTGGGCGCTGGTGGTGGATGCGGTGCGCGCGGCGCTGACCGACGTGGCCCCCGATCATGCCGATGCCTTTGCCGCCAACGCCGCTGCCCATGTGGCGGAACTGGAGGCGCTGCACGCCTATGGCGACACCGTGCTGGGATCGGTGCCGGAACAGGCCCGCGTGCTGATCACGGCGCATGACGCCTTTGCCTATTTCGGGCGGGCCTACGGGTTCGAGGTTCTGGGCATCCAGGGGATTTCCACCGAAAGCGAGGCGGGACTGCAGCGGGTGTCGGAACTGGTGGACATGATCGTGGAACGCGGCATCGGGGCGGTTTTCGTGGAAACGTCCGTGTCGGATCGCAACGTCCGCGCGTTGATCGAAGGGGCGGCGGCGCAGGGCCATGCGGTCGTGATCGGGGGTGAGCTTTATTCCGACGCGATGGGGCCTGAGGGCAGTTATGAGGGCACCTATGTCGGCATGATCGACCACAACCTGACGGTGATCGCCGGGGCGCTGGGGGGCGACGCGCCCGCGCGCGGCATGCAGGATCGGCTGAATTGACCGGGCGCGTCACCACTGCGCGACCCGAGTTGGCGTTGGTGCAGCCCGGCGGGGCGGCCACCGACGACACCCTGGCGCGGACAGCCGCGCTGGCGCTGCGGGGCGTGACGGTGTCTTACGGTGCCGCACCGGCGGTGTTTTCCATCGATGCCAGTTTTCCGCGCGCGGCCATGTCGGCCATCGTCGGGCCGAACGGGGCGGGCAAGTCGACGCTGCTGAAGGCGGCACTCGGCGTGATCCCGCGCCTGTCCGGAACGGTGATGGTGGCCGGTGTGCCGCTGGACCGGGCGCGGGATCGGATCGCCTATGTGCCCCAGCGCGCGAGCGTGGACTGGGATTTCCCGGCCACCGCGCGCGATGTGGTGCAGATGGGGTTCTACCGGCGGCTGGGGCTGTTCGGGCGCCTGACCGGGGCGGACCGGGCGCGCACGCTGGCCTGCCTTGACCGGGTCGGCATGGCGGATTTCGCGGATCGCCAGATCGGGCAGTTGTCCGGCGGCCAGCAGCAGCGCGTGTTCCTGGCGCGCGCACTGGCGCAGGAGGCGGAGTTGTACCTGCTGGACGAGCCCTTTGCCGGGGTGGATGCCGCGACCGAGCGGGCGATCATCGACGTGCTGCGGGGGTTGCGCGACGAAGGGCGGGCGGTGATCGCGGTGCATCACGATCTGGCCACGGTGCGGGCGTATTTCGACCATGTCTTCCTGATCAACACCCGCGCCATCGCCGAAGGGCCGGTGGCGCAGGCGTTCACCGAAGCCGCGCTGACCGCGGCCTATGGTGGGCGGCTGGGCGGCGCGCATCTGGCCGGGCTGACCGGCCCGGCGGGGGTCTGAGCGCGTGGAGCCGGTTCTTCAGGCGTTGACGCTGGGCGCGGGGTACAACGCGGCGCTGGTGACGCTGGGGGCGGCGGCGCTGGGGTTCGCGGCCGGGTCGGGGGGCAGTTTTCTGGTGCTGCGGGGCCGGGCGCTGGTGTCCGATGCCATGGCGCACGCGACGCTGCCGGGTGTCGCGGTCGCGTTCATGGTCATGGTGGCGTTGGGCGGCGACGGGCGCTGGTTGCCGGGGCTGCTGGCCGGATCGGCGCTGTCGGCGCTGGCAGGGCTGTGGGTCGTGGGCTGGATCACGCGCCGCACGCGCCTGCCCGAAGATGCGGCGATCGGCGCGGTGCTGGGATCGTTCTTCGGGCTGGGCGTGGTGCTGCTGACGGTGATCCAGACCATGGGGCAGGGGCGACAGGCGGGGCTGGAAGGCTTCTTGCTGGGATCGACGGCGGGCATGCTGCGGCAGGATGCGCTGATCATCGCGGTGGGCGGGGCGGCCGTGGTGGCGCTGGTCTGGGCGCTGCGCCGTCCCATGACGCTGGTGGCCTTCGATCCCGGCTTCGCGCAAGCGACCGGCTGGAATGTTGCGCGTATCGACATGGCGGTGATGGGCATCGTCACCGCAGTCGCGGTGATCGGGTTGAAGATCGTGGGACTGGTGCTGACCGTGGCGCTGCTGGTGATCCCGGCGGTGACGGCGCGGTTCTGGACCAACCGCAGCGGACGGCTGGTGTGGATCGCGGGGGCCTTGGGTGCCGCTGCGGGCTATGTCGGCGCGGCGTTGTCGGCGGCGTCGCCCGCGCTGCCCACGGGGCCGATCATCGTGCTGGTGTCGGCGGGGCTCTTCACGCTGTCGCTGCTTCTGGCTCCGGCGCGCGGGATCGTGGCGGCGGCGGCGCGGCACCGGGGCTATCAGGTGCGGGTGCACCGCCGACAGGGGCTGCTGGCGCTGGCGCGGGGTGACGCGATCGCCGAACGCTACACCCTGCGCCTGATGGTGCGCGACGGCTTCGCGCGGCCCGACGGCGTGCCGACCGATGCGGGGCGCGCGGCGGCAGCGCGGCTGTTGCACGACGAACGCCGCCGGGCGGTGGCGCGCGATCTGTTCCGGGCCGATGCGCCCACGGACGATGGGCTGACCCCGGTTGAACGGCTGTTCACGCGCGACCAGTTGCGCGCCATCGACGCGCGGCTGGCGGGGGCCCGGCCCGGCCCGCAGGAGGCGGTGTGATGGGTGCCGTCTTCGTACAGTTTTCGCTGACGCCGATGCTGATCGGTGTGCTGGCGGCCATCGCCTGTGCGCTGCCGGGCAATTTCCTGATCCTGCGGCGGCAGGCGCTGGTGGGCGACGCGATCAGCCACGTGGTGTTGCCGGGGATCGTGGTGGCGTTCCTTCTGACCGGCAGCGTTGCGGCGTGGCCCATGTTGCTGGGGGCGGCCGGGGCGGCACTTGTGGCAGTCGCGCTGATCGAGGCGGTGCGAAGACTGGGCCGGGTCGAACCCGGTGCCGCCATGGGCGTGGTGTTCACCACGCTTTTTGCGGGCGGCGTGCTGCTTCTGGAACGCAGCGACACGTCCACGGTGCATCTGGATGTGGAACACGCCCTGATGGGGAGCCTTGAGTCGCTCGTGTGGTTCCGCGCGACCGGCTGGGGGTCGCTGTTCGATCCTGCCGCATGGGCGAGCCTGCCGCACGAGTTGCCGCGCATGGCCGTGGTCTGCGCCGTGATGGCGGTGCTGACGGCGGTGTTCTGGCGCTGGCTCAGGATCACGACCTTCGACGAAGGCTTCGCGCGGGCCATGGGCATCCCGGCCACCGCCGTGGGGCTGGGACTGGTGGGGGCCGCGGCACTGGCGGCAGTGGCGGCCTTCGACGCGGTGGGGTCGATCCTCGTGATCGCCATGTTCATCTGCCCGCCTGCCGCGGCGCGGCTGATGACCGACCGTCTGGGCGCGCAGGTGGCGTGGTCGGTGCTGTTCGCCGCCCTGTCGGCGGTGGTCGGGTTCGTGCTGGCGGCCTACGGGCCCTTGTGGCTGGGCGGTCAGGACGCGGTGAGCGCGGCAGGCATGATCGCGGTGACGGGCGGGCTGATCCTGGCGTCCGCCTGCGTGTTCGGCCCGGCGCGTGCACGCGCGGCGGCCCCGCCTTCGTGAACGGGCGGCGGCTTACGCCGGGCGCGGGTCGCGCAGTTCGGCCACCAGCCGCCGCGCGATCAGGGTGCAGACCGCCGCCAGACCGATGCACCATGCGCCGAGGAACAGGCTTTGCGTGGGAAAGTCGATGCCCCGGTCGATCAGAACGCCGGTCAGCGCCGGTCCGATGGCGGTGGAGACCACCATCACCGTGGTGGCCAGCGACCGGATCGCGCCCAGGTGCCGTGTGCCGTAGACCGCGGGCAGCAGCACGCCCCAGAGCGTGCTGGACATGCCTTGCGTCGCCCCGATCACGCCAAGTGCCACGTACCATGCCGTGACGTGGTCCGCCGGGCCGATCAGCGCCGTGCCGATGCCCATGGGCACGAGCAGAACCGGCAGGATGCGTGCGGGGCCGAACCGGTCCGCCGCCCATCCCGCCGCGAAGGCCGCCAGCACCGTCGTCGTGGCGAAGGCGGTGTAGCCGGGGGCCATGTCGAGCAGGCTCCAGCCCTTGACGCCTGCGGTGTGCACCTGCTGGAAGAACACCACCGTGCCCACGAAGCCCGGCGTCAGCAGCACCGGCAGCAGCGCCGGAAAGAGCCAGTGGCGCACTGCGTCGGCGCGGGTCCAGTGGCGGGCGTGCAGGCCCGGCACCGCCGCCACCCCGACGCTGGCCTGTGGGGCGCGGTCGTGGCGCAGCAAGAGCCACAGCACGGGCGCGACGCCGGCCGCGATCACGGCGGCGGCCACCATCCACGTGGCCTGCCAGCCGATCGCGGCGATCACGAGGACCGAGACGATCGACAGCGTCATTTCGCTCGCCGGGTAGCCCAGCCCGG
>DAIPIS010000148.1:0-5926 GCA_036770665.1 Meridianimarinicoccus sp. | reverse complement strand
ATGCCGCCGAATTCTTCCGCTGGTTTTCCGAAGAAGCCGTGCGCGCCGACGGGATCATCACCCATGCGCCCGCATCGGGCGCGCGGATCGTGGTCCAGCACAAGCCTGCGGGCATCGCCGTTCTGGTGACGCCGTGGAACTACCCCGCCGCCATGGGCACCCGCAAGATCGCCCCGGCGCTGGCAGCCGGGTGCCCGGTCATCATCAAGCCCGCCGCGGAAACCCCGCTGACCATGCTGGCGCTGATGCCCTTGCTGGAAGAAGCCGGGGTGCCCAAGGGCATCGTGAACGTGCTGCCCACCACGAGCGCGGGCAAGGTCGTGGACCACCTGATGCACGACCCGCGCGTGCGCGTCATCAGCTTCACCGGCTCGACCCAGGTCGGGCGCATCCTGCTGAAAGGTGCCGCCGACCAGGTGCTGAAACCGGCGATGGAACTGGGCGGCAACGCGCCGCTGATCGTGTTCGAGGATGCCGATCTGGACACGGCGGTCGAAGGCGCGATGCTGGCCAAGATGCGCAACCTCGGCTCCGCCTGCACGGCGGCCAACCGGTTCTACATCCACGAGGCGGTGCACGACGCCTTCACCGAGAAGTTCACCGCGCGCATGGCCGCGCTGAAGATGGGCGACGGCACCGACCCGTCGGTCGACGTGGGCGCGCTGGTCAATGCCGACACGCGCGACAAGGTCGCCCATTTCGTCACGGACGCGGTCGCGAAGGGGGCGAAGCTGCATCTGGGCGGCACGTTGCCCAACGGGCCGGGCTACTTCTATCCCCCGACGGTGCTGACCCATGTGTCTGAAGACGCCGACTGCGTGCATGACGAGATCTTCGGCCCCGTCGCCGCGATCCAGTCCTTCAGCGATCAGGACGACGTGATCCGACGGGCCAACGCCACCGAATACGGGTTGGTGGCCTATGTCTTCAGCCAGAACTTCAAGCGCGCGATGCAGGTTTGCGAGCGGCTGGAATACGGCATGGTGGGCCTGAACCGCGGGCTCGTGTCCGATCCGGCGGCACCGTTCGGCGGCGTCAAGCAATCGGGGCTCGGGCGCGAGGGCGGGCACGAAGGCATGCTCGAATTCATGGAAACGCAATACATCTCGGCCGACTGGTAAGGGGGAACCACATGGAGATCACGGCAAGCCCGGCGACCCGCGCCCATGCCGCGCGGCAGGGCGTGGACATCGACACGGTGGCAAAGGCGACAGGCCGCAGCGCCATCGCGCGCGAAGACGTGGACCGCCATCTGCGCGGTGACAGCGCCCCCGCCGCCCCCGCGGGACCGGACCCGTCCCGCTACTGGGCCGTCGATCACGCCGCGCACGGACCGGTGACGGACGAAGCCATGCCGCGTCTGGCGCAGATCGCCGCCGCCAACCTGTCCGCGGCGCACGGACTGATCCCCAGCGTCACCCACCACGACCGCGCCGACATGCGCGGGGTGGAAGCCGTCCGCAAGCGGCTGCGCCCCGAAGCCGAGGCGCGGGGCGTCAAGCTGACGGCACTTGCGTTCCATGTGAAGGCGCTGGCACGGTGCCTGCGGGATTTCCCGCGCTTCAATGCATCGTTATCGCCGGACGGGGCCACGCTGACGCTCAAGGATTACGTCCATGTGGGCATCGCGGTGGACAGCCCGCACGGTCTGATGGTGCCGGTGATCCGCGATGCGGACCGCAAGGGGCTGTGGGCGATCGCGGCCGAGATCACCGACCTTGCGAGCCGCGCGCAGGTGCGCAAGGTCAAGGCCGACGAAATGGGTGGCGCGTCCATGACCATTTCCAACCTCGGCGGGTTGGGCGGCAGCGCCTTCACGCCCATCGTGAACCCCCCGGAACTGGCGATCCTTGGCCTGACACGCACCGAAATCGTGCCCGTCTGGGACGGCGAAGCCTGGGCCCCGGTGCCCATGGTGCCGCTCGATCTGACCTATGACCACCGGGTGATCAACGGCGCGGATGCCGCGCGGTTCTGCACCCGCTTCGCGGCGCTGATCGCGGACCCGCGGCGCATCATGATCTGACGCGCCCGTCAAAGGCGGCGGAAGACCCCGGCACGCTGCCAGGGCACCGCGGCACTGGCGGGCTAGGGCTAGTGGCGGGGGCGGGGCGGGTCCGCGACACCGCCTGATGCATGGCGATCCTATCCGAAAGTCCTGCAGCGCTATGCGCGCGCGCGCCGTGCTAACCGGTTGCAGGGGCTGCGGAACCGGGCCCGGTGGGGCATGACTGCGGCATACCTCACGCCAGGGATGACCGCACCATGACCACCGTCTCCGCCCCGCGCACCTTCACCGAAGAGGGGAGCCAGCGCGCCCAGCTTGTCGCGAAATCGGTCACCGACCGGGTTCTGGCCGCTGCCGCACTGGTGATGCTGGCACCGTTGTTCGTGCTGGTGGCGCTGGCCATCCGGCTCGACAGCCGCGGCCCCGTCCTGTTCCGGCAGGATCGCACCGGCCAGAACGGTCAGGTGTTCCAGATCCTGAAGTTCCGGTCGATGACGACCGACGCGGGGCTGGCGCAAGCCACCCGGCACGACGCGCGGGTCACGGCGGTCGGGTTCTGGCTGCGCCGCACATCCATCGACGAACTGCCGCAGCTCATCAACGTCCTGCGTGGCGAGATGGCGCTGGTCGGGCCGCGCCCCCACGCCACCGCCCACGACGCCCATTTCGCACCGCTGGTCCCGAACTACACGCTGCGCTTCGCCGTAAAGCCGGGTCTGACCGGTTGGGCCCAGATCAACAACGCCCGCGGCGAAACCGACACGATCGAAAAGATGGCCCGCCGCGTCGCGCTCGATCTGGACTACATCTGCAACTGGTCGATCTGGCTGGATCTGCGTATCCTCGCCCTGACGCCGATCCGTCTGATCGTCGCCCGCGACGCGTACTGATCCCCGCGCGAGCGACGGGAGAACGGGGTGCAGGGTCCGGTCCTGCGCCCCGTTTGCCTGTTCAGTTCAGCGATGCGTCGAACTGCACGAGGCTCCGGCTTGTGTCGGCGGTGGGCTGCACCGCGATCTTGGCATTGCCGATCCCCGGACCGGTGAACTCGACCTGCGGGTTCGCGACCTCTTCGGGGTTCGGCGTGATGATGTAGCCCGCTTGCGACAGAGCATCGGTCCAGGTGTCGATCAGCGCCCCCCCATCTTCGCCGGTCACGAAGGCGAAAATGCGCGTCGACGACCCGATCGCCCGGTCGATGGTAACCTCCATGTCGGACGGCAGTTTGACTTCGGCGGGGATCCAGTCCTGCGCCTGCTCTGCCCAAAGCACCATTGCGGACGCCATCGTCAGTGCAATGGCGAGCGGGGCGGTGACGTTGCGGGCGGGTGCGGTGTAATCCATGTGAGTGCTCCTGACTATGTGTCCTTCAAGGGTAAGCACATGCGCCGCGTGTTCAAACCCCAAGGCGGGTTTCCGCCGACCGATCATACGCCGAGCCAGCGCGCGGCCAGCCCCGCATCCAGCGCGCCCATCTCCCCGGCCCACACCGTGCGCCCCTTGTCGAGGATCACGCCCCGATCGGCGATGGCTCCCAGTTCGCGCAGCGACTTGTCCACCAGCAGGATGCCAAGCCCCGTATCCCGGCGCAGCGCGCCGATGGCGGCCCAGATTTCGGCCCGCACGGTCGGGGCCAGCCCCTCGGTCGCCTCGTCGAGGATCAGAAGCCGCGGGTTGGTCATGAGCGCGCGCCCGATGGCCAGCATCTGCTGTTCGCCCCCCGACAATGTGCCCGCGCGCTGCGTCAGCCGTTCGCCCAGCCGCGGGAACAGGGCGATGACGCGCGGCAGGTCCCACGGGCCGGGGCGGGCGGCGGCGATCAGGTTCTCGCGCACGGTCAGGGGCACGAAGCAGCGCCGCCCTTCGGGCACCAGCCCCACGCCCATGCGCGCGATCCGGTGCGGCGGCAGCCCCGACACATCGTGCCCATCGAGAAAGATGTCCCCCGCGCGGTTGGGCAGCAACCCGCAGATGGTGCGGATCGTGGTGGTCTTGCCCATCCCGTTGCGCCCCATGAGCGCGGTCACGCCAGCCACATCGACCCGCAGGTCGACCCCGAACAGCGCCTGCGACGCGCCATAAAGGGCCGTCACGCCGCGCAAGTCCAGAAGCGGTGCAGCCGTCACGCCCCATCCCCCAGATAGGCACGGCGCACCAAAGCGTCCGCGCGGATCGCGGCAGGGGTGCCGGTGGCGACGACGCGCCCTTCGACGAGCACGCTGATCCGGTCCGCGAGCGCGAACACCGCGTCCATGTCGTGTTCCACCAGCAGGATCGGCGCCGTGCTTCGCACCACATCCAGCAGCCGGGTCAGATCCGCACTGCCATCGGCACCAAGCCCCGCCAGCGGTTCATCCATCACGAAAAGCCGTGGGCGCAGCACCAGCGCCAGGGCCAGTTCCAGCCGCCGCCGCTGGCCATGGGACAGGGCCGACACGCGGGTCGCGGCTTCGCCCGTCAGGCCGACCTGGGCCAGCGCGGCGCGCGCCGGGCCGACCAGCCGGTCATCGCGCAAGGCCGGTCGCCAGAACCGCCAGACGCCGCGCTGCGCCCCCGCGACACCCAGAACGGCGTTCTGCAGCACCGTCATGTCCATGGCCAGCGCCGAGATCTGGAAGGTGCGCGCCAGCCCCAGCCGCGCCCGCCCCGCAGTATCCAGCGCCGTGACGTCCTGCCCGCAGATGGCGACGCGCCCCGCATCGGGCCGCAACGCGCCCGATATCTGCGCGATCAACGTGGACTTGCCCGCGCCGTTCGGCCCGATCAGCGCGTGGATCTCGCCCGCGCGCAGATCGAGGCTCACGCCATCGGTCGCCCGCAGCGCGCCGAACCGCTTGCGCAGGCCGGTGAGTTCAAGGACCGGCACCGCGTCAGTCATGGGCCACCGGCCGCCCCGCCAGCGCCCCGATCAGCCCCCCGCGCGCGAACAGCACCACCGCCAGCAGCGCCGCACCCAGCGCGATCTGCCAGTACTCGCTGATCCCGCCCAGGTAATGCTCCAGCGCCACCAGGAGGATCGCGCCCGCCACGGGGCCGTAAAGCCGTGCGACGCCGCCAAGCACGACGATGACGATCAACTCGCCGCTCGTTTGCCAGTTCAACATCGACGGGCTGACGAAGCGGTTGAGATCGGCGAACATCGCCCCCGCCAGCGCCGTCACGGCCCCCGAGATGACAAAGGCCACGAGTCGCAGCCGGAAAGGCCGCGCCCCGACCGCGGCCACCCGCGCCGGGCTTTGGCGCGCCGCCGACAGCGCCAGCCCGAAGGGTGACGCCTTGATCCGCGACATCCCCCAGATCACCGCCATCAGCACGGCATAGACCAGCAGGAAGAACTGGATCGGATCGAGCGTGTTGAGCCCGGGAAACCCGTTGCGGACCCAGATCGACAGCCCGTCCTCCCCGCCGTAGGCGGGCCATGAGACCGCGAAGTAGAAACACATCTGCCCGAAGGCGAGCGTGAGCATGATGAAATAGACGCCCGATGACCGCAGCGACAGCGCCCCGATCAGACCGGCCATCAACGCGCCGCCGGTGACGGCGACCAACCAGATCACCGGCATGGACTTGGTCCCCGGCAGGTCCCACAGCGGCAGCGGGGTGAAGCCTTGTGCATGATGGGCGAGGATGCCCATCGCATAGCCCCCGAGCCCGAAGAACGCGGCATGCCCAAGGCTGACCAGCCCGCCGGTTCCCAGCGCAAGGTTGAGGCCCACCCCCGCCAGCGCAAGGATCGCGGCGCGGGTGGCGAGCGTGATGAGGAATGGCTCCCCCGCCACATGGGCCCAAAGCGGCACGCCCAGCAGGAGCGCCGCGAGCGCCGCGTTGACCACACGTTCGCGCCCCATGCCAGACAGCATGTCAGGCCCGCCCGAACAGGCCCGCGGGCCGCACCAGCAAGACCAGCGCCATCAGCAC
>DAIPIS010000147.1:0-5955 GCA_036770665.1 Meridianimarinicoccus sp. | reverse complement strand
CTGCCGCCCGCGAACACCGCCGACCCGGCGACCAGCACATCCGCCCCCGCGGCGGCGATGCGCGCGGCGGTCTGCAGGTTCACGCCGCCGTCCAGCTCGATATGGATGGGCCGGTCGCCGATCATGTCGCGCAAGCTGCGGATCGTCCCGATCTGCCCTTCGATGAAGCTTTGCCCGCCGAAGCCGGGATTGACCCCCATCACGCAGACGAGATCCACAAGGTCCAGCAGCGGACCCGCCGCCGCGACCGGCGTGCCGGGGTTGATCGCCACGCCCGCCTTCATCCCCGCCGCGCGAATGGCCTGCAACGTGCGGTGGATGTGCGGCCCGGCTTCCACATGGGCGGTCAGGATATCGGCCCCGGCATCAGCGAAGGCGGTGATATAGGGGTCCACCGGCGCGATCATCAGGTGCACGTCCATCACCGTGCGCACGTGGCGGCGGAACGCCTTCACCGCGGGCGGCCCGAATGTCAGGTTGGGCACGAAATGCCCGTCCATCACGTCGACATGCACCCAGTCCGCGCCCTGATCCTCGATGGCGCGGATCTCGCGCCCGAAATCGGCGAAATCGGCGGACAGGATCGACGGCGCGATCTTGATGGCGCGGGAAAACGGGGGGAGGGGCATGGGCACGGGTCCTTGTCGCTGGCGCGCGGGTGGTCCTTGCCATAGCGCCCGGTCGCGGGATCGACAAGCCGCGGCGGCGCGTGGGCGCTTGCACCCCTCAGGCCCCTCGCCGTGCCGGGCCTGACCCGGCACCCCCCGTCGCCTGTCCCCGGCAAGCCAGGGCGCGCGGGCGACGCCGCACACCGCCGCGCGCGGTGGCGATCACCCGAACCGGTTGTCCCTTGGAAAGCCGCGCGGGGCCATGCGGCCGGTAGTGGCGCGCTTGCCCAGCCATTCTTCCAGCTCCGGCAGCCGGACCGTCCGCGTCCTGCCCTCGGCATAGGGCCAGCTGAGCCCGTCCGCCAGCCGGAACACCACCGCGTCCGACAGCCCGCCATCCTTGTACTTCTGCAACCGCACGCCCTTGCCCCGGCCCATCTCGGGCAATTCCTCCAGCGGGAACACCAGCATCTTGCGGTTGTCGCCCACCACCGCCACGTGATCGCCCTCCACCACCCGGCACAGCAGCGCCCGGGTCGCCGCGTGCAGGTTCAGCACCTGCCGCCCGGCCCGCGTCTGGGCGATCACATCGTCCTCGGGCACCACGAACCCGTCGCCCGCGTCGGACGCGACCAGCAGCCGCCGCCCCGCCCGGTGCACCATCAGCGCCACGATGGCCGCGTCGTTGGGCAGATCCACCATCAGCCGCAGCGGCTCCCCCAAGCCGCGCCCGCCGGGCAGGGCCGCCGCCTGCAGCGTATAGAACCGCCCGTTCGACGCGAAGACCACGATCCGGTCGGTCGTTTCCGCATGGAGCACGAACCGGCCCTTGTCGCCATCGCGGTACTTCAGCGCCGCATCCGCCGCCAGGTGCCCCTTCATCGCCCGGATCCAGCCCATGTCGGAGCACACCACCGTCACCGGTTCGCGGTCGATCATCGCTTCCAGCGGCACTTCCGCCGCCTCCACCGCCGCGGCAAAACCCGTGCGCCGGGCCCCGCCGGGCGCATCCGCCCCGAACGCCGCGCGCACCTCCGCCAACTGGTCCGCGATCCGCGCCCACTGCAGGCCCGCGTCGCCCAGCAGGTCCTCCAGCCCCGCGCGCTCCACCAGCAACCCGTCGCGCTCCCGCCGCAGCTCCATCTCCTCCAGCTTGCGCAAGCTGCGCAGCCGCATGTTCAGGATCGCCTCGGCCTGCACGTCGGACAACGTGAACTCCGCCATCAGCACGGGCTTGGGCGCATCCTCGGTCCGGATGATCGCGATCACCCGGTCAAGGTTCAGGAAGGCGACGATGTAGCCCTCCAGCACCTCCAGCCGGGCGTCGATCTTGCCCAGCCGGAACCGCGACCGGCGCAACAGCACCTCCCGCCGGTGATCCAGAAACGCGCGCAGCACCTCCCGCAGGGAACACACCTTCGGCGTGCGCCCATCGATCAGCACGTTCATGTTCAGGCTGAACCGCACCTCCAGATCCGAAAGCCGGAACAGCGACGCCATCAGCACGTCGGCATCCACGTTGCGCGACCGCGGCTCCAGCACGATGCGCACGTCGTCGGCGCTTTCGTCGCGCACATCGGCGAGGATCGGCACCTTTTTCGCCTGGATGATCTCGGCCAGCTTCTCGATCAGGCGCGATTTCTGCACCTGATAGGGGATCTCGGTCACCACGATCTGCCACTGGCCCCGGCCCTGGTCCTCGATCTGCCAGCGCGCGCGCAGCCGGAACGACCCCCGCCCGGTGCGATAGCTCTCGGCCATGCTGTCGCGCGGTTCCACGATCACGCCGCCCGTGGGGAAATCCGGCCCCTGCACATGGGCCAGCAGGGCATCGTCCCCGGCGTCGGGGTCCGCGATCAGCACAAGGCACGCGCGCACCAGTTCGTCAAGGTTGTGGGGCGGGATGTTCGTGGCCATCCCCACCGCGATCCCCGACGCGCCATTGGCCAGCAGGTTCGGGAACGCGGCGGGCAGCACCACGGGTTCCTGCAACGTGCCGTCGTAGTTGTCGCGGAAATCCACCGCGTCCTCGGCCAGCCCGTCCAGCAGCGCCTCGGCCGCCGCCGTCAGCCGGGCCTCGGTATAGCGTGCGGCGGCCGGGTTGTCGCCGTCGATGTTGCCGAAATTGCCCTGCCCGTCCACCAGCGGATAGCGCATGGCGAAATCCTGCGCGAGCCGCGCCATGGCGTCATAGATCGCGGCGTCCCCGTGCGGGTGATAGTTGCCCATCACGTCCCCGGAAATCTTGGCGGATTTGCGGAACCCCCCGGTCGCGGACAGCCGCAATTCCCGCATCGCATACAGAATGCGCCGGTGCACCGGCTTCAGCCCGTCGCGCGCGTCGGGCAGCGCCCGGTGCATGATCGTGGACAAGGCATAGGTCAGATACCGGCTGCCGATCGCGCGGCGCAGGGGTTCGGTGACGCTGGCAGGCACGCCCGCGGGCAGGTCGTCGGGACCGGTGTCGGGCCCATCGGGCAAGTCGGGTTCATCCATGGCGCGACAGTATCGGCGGCGCGCAGGGGGAACAAGATGCGCCGGGCGACCGCGACCCTTGTGCCGGAGCGGCGAAACGCGCCCGATCCACCGGCCGCAGCCCGCGCGCCCGGTCCAACCCGGCGGCGCGGCGGTGCGCCAGAGGCCCCGGCGCTGCGGCCGGGGCGTCATCGCGCTTGCGGTGTGGGCGCGCGTCTGGTCTTGACGGTCGCGACGGGGTCTGGTGACCCTTGGGTGCTGCGATGCGGGACGGGACATGGCTTTTCGACTGACACTCATTCTGCTGCTGGTGGTCTTCGGCACCATGTACCTGGCACCCGATGCTCCGCCCCGCGCCGACAGGGCTGCCAGCGCAGACCGGGCCGATCCGCCCCCCCGCGATGCGCCGGCCGCCGCGGTGACCGACGCGCCGCGCGCGGCACAGCCGCAGGCCGACACCGCGTTGCGGCGCGACCCGCCACCGGCCGCGCCGCTTGTGCCCAACGCGGCGGACCGCGCGCCGGACCCGTCCGCCGGTGCGACGCCGGACCGTGCCCCCGCCGAAACCGTCGCGCCGGACGCCCTCGCAGCGGCGGAGGACGACGACACCGGCCCGGTCGTCCTGCCGGACCTCGGGCTGAGTGATCCGGGCGGTGACTCGGCCGGGGCCCTGTCGCTGTCGGACGCCGCCCGCGCCCGTGCCGCCGATGCCGCGTCCGACGCCACCACCGACCTGCTGCGCGGTCTGGTGGGCGATCTGTCCCCACCCGCACCGACCAGCCCGAACCCGCCGCCCGCATCTCCGCCGCAGCCGACCGACCCGCTGCCGCCGCCGGTGGGCGATCTGGCCCGCATCTTGGGAACCGAGGTCAATCTCCGGGCCGGGCCGTCCACCGCCGATGCGGTCGTCGGTCAGGTCACCGAAGGCCAGACCGTGCGCGTGCTCACCCCCGATCGCGACGGCTGGTCGGGGATCGAGGATCCGGCCAGCGGCGAGGAGGTCTTCATCGCCACGCGCTTTCTCGACATCCTGCGCTGACATGACCCGCCCCAGGATTCTCGTCACCGGTTGCTCCAGCGGTATCGGACGCGACGCCGCGCTGCACCTGCACGCGCAGGGCTGGCAGGTGTTCGCCACAGCGCGGGCCGCGGCTGACGTGACGGCGCTGCGCGCGGAGGGGCTGACCGCGTTGCCGCTCGACTACGAGGACACCGCCAGCATCGACGCCGCCATCGCCACGGTCGCGGACGCGACCGGCGGACGGCTGGACGCGCTGTTCAACAACGGGGCCTATGCCATTCCGGGGCCGCTGGAGGACATGCCGACCGACGCGCTGCGCGCGATCTTCAACGCCAACCTGATCGGCTGGCACCACCTGACCCGCGCGGCGATTCCCCTGATGCGCGCCCACGGCGGGCGGATCGTGATGTGCTCGTCGGTGCTGGGCTTCATCCCGGCGCGCTGGCGGGGTGCCTATGTGGCGACGAAATACGCGCTCGAAGGCTATACCGATGTGCTGCGGCTGGAACTGGCGGACACGCCCATCCGGGTGGTGCTGATCCAGCCCGGCCCCATCGCCACCGATTTCCGCCGCAACGCGGTCCGACAATTCGACCGCTGGATCGACTGGCAGGCCTCGGCGCGGGTGGACCAGTACCGCGCCACGCTGCTCGACCAGCTCTACAAGGGCGGGGGCGGCGCGCGGTTCGAACTGGGGCCGGATGCGGTGACCAAGGCGCTGATGCGGGCGCTGACCGACCGGCGGCCGCGCGCGCGTTACCGTGTCACGGTGCCGACCCACGCCATGGCCGTGGCGCGGCGTCTGCTGCCGACCCGCGCGATGGACTGGCTCTGCGGCAAGGCGTGAGGGGCGCCAAGGAGTCATACAAGAGTCATATGGGATTCATATGCGAGTCATACGCCGGATTTCGGGTTCGCTTTCGGGTCGTGCACCGCTAGGTTCCGCCCAAGCAAGAAGGACAGTACATGCTACAGGATCCGCTTTTCTACGTCGTCGCCGTCGCCTGTCTGGGTGTCGCGGCGATCCTGCTCGTGGGCATCGGCGGCTTCGCCCGCGGGGGCGAGTTCAACAAGAAACATGCAAACAGAATAATGCGCTACCGGATCGCGGCGCAGGCCGTGGCGGTCGTTCTGATCCTTGGTTTCGTGGCATATCGACAGATGGGTGGGCAGTGACATGGTGGTTTTGAACCGGATTTACACACGCACCGGCGACGCGGGCGAAACGGCCCTTGGCAATGGCGCGCGCGTGGCAAAATACTCATTGCGCGTAAGCAGTTACGGGACGGTGGACGAGGTCAACGCGACCGTCGGGCTGGCCCGCCTGCACGCCGCGGGCAGCGACATGGACACCCAGTTGGCCGAGATCCAGAACGACCTGTTCGATCTTGGCGCCGACCTCTGCCGCCCCGACATCGGCCGCGATGCCGAAGCCGCGCACCCGCCGCTGCGGATGGTGGACGCACAGGTCAAGCGGCTGGAATCGCAGATCGATTCCATGAACGACGCACTGGAACCCTTGCGCTCCTTCGTGCTGCCGGGTGGATCTGCGCTGGCCGCGCAACTGCACCTGTGCCGCACCGTGGCCCGGCGCGCGGAACGGCTGGTGATGGAACTGGCGTCGCTCGAAGAGATCAACCCGGCGGCGGTGCAATACCTCAACCGCCTGTCCGACTGGTTCTTCGTCGCCTCGCGCATCGCCAACGACAGCGGCCGCGCCGACGTGTTGTGGGTTCCGGGCAAGCACCGCTGAGCGCAGCGCAGCGGCGGGGCGTCCGGTGGACGGCCCGTTGCCCGGAAGGGCGTCAGCCCCGGCCCGGCACGGGCGGGCAAGCACCGCTGAGCGCAGCG
>DAIPIS010000146.1:4681-6008 GCA_036770665.1 Meridianimarinicoccus sp. | reverse complement strand
CGCTGGCTTTCCACCGCCAGCGCATCGGCGTCGTCGCGGGAAAATCCGTATTCCGTGGCGATGATGTCGGCAGAGATCCCCTGCGGCACGAAGTATGCCTTCATGGCGAGGCTCGGGTCCACGGCGATGGCCGCCCCGTCGCTGCCCATGGGTACGCGGCTCATCATCTCCACCCCGCCCGCGACATAGGCCTGCCCCGCCCCCGCCCGCACCTGGTTCGCGGCAAGGTTCACGGCCTCCATGCCCGACGCGCAGAAGCGGTTGATCGACAGCCCCGGCACCCGTTCGTCGTACCCCGAAGCCAGCACGGCCGAGCGCGCAAGGCACCCGCCCTGCTCGCCGACCTGGGTGACATTGCCCCAGATCACGTCCTCGATCAGCCGGGTGTCCAGCCCGTTGCGGTCGCGCAGCGCATCGAGCGTCTGCGCCGACAGCCGCAGCGACGTGACTTCGTGCAGGCTGCCATCGCTCCGGCCACGCCCTCGCGGCGTGCGCACGGCGTCATAGATATAGGCTTCGGTCATGGACTTGTCCTCAGTCGCTGTTGCGTTGGTTTTCAGGCCGCGCAGGCGGCATCAGGTCATAGGGGTGCTGCCAGCCCGGCAGATCCGCGATCCGGTCGAGCCAGGCGGCGATCCGGGGCCATTCGGCCCCGTCGAAGCCGAAATCCTCGGGGTAGTACAGATACCCGCAGCAGCAGAAATCGGCATGGGTCGGGCCATCGCCCACGATCCAGTCGCGCCCGTCAAGATGCGTCTCGAGCGTGTCATAGGACGCGCGCAAACGGTTCTGCTGGAAGGCGATGACCTCTGCGGGGCGTTTCTCCGGCGGCAGGTAATTCATCAGGAACCGGGTGTTGCCCGCCAGCGACGACAGCTTGTGGTTGTCCCAGAACATCCAGCGGAGCACCTCGCGGCGCGCCGCCGGGCTCTCGCCACCGAATTTGCCGGACAGGTCGGTGATATGAAGCTGGATCACACCGGACTGGGTCAACACCGTGTCGCCATCCACCAGAACCGGCACCTCGCCCATGGGGTTCAGCGCCCGGAATTCCGGCGTCCGCGCAGCGCCGCTGAAGAAATCGACAAAGACCGGTGCCCAGTCCAGCCCGGACAACGACAGCGGCAACGCCGCCTTGTACGCGTTGCCCGACTCCCCGAAGCAGTGCAGTTGCAATGTCATGGCCAGTCCCCCCACGGGGCTTGAACCGCCCCTCCGGCTCTATCTGTGCCTGACGGGGGCATCATCACAAGGGGCTGAATTTCCGACGTTGCGTCCCGAACCCGGACGACCCGCGCCGGTCCGGGCCGCGCAAGCGGCCCCCGCG
>DAIPIS010000146.1:0-4581 GCA_036770665.1 Meridianimarinicoccus sp. | reverse complement strand
GCGTCCCGCCGCAGGCGGGTCCGTGTGGTTGGCCCGGTTCAGGTGGCGGTCAGCTTCTTGGCGTACCCGCGCGGGGTGAACATGCGCGGCCCGTCGCCGGTGGCCACCATCCGCGACTGGCTCGATCCCACCAGTACCACCGTCAGCATGTCCACCTCGTCGACCTCGAGGTTGGCGAGGGTGCGCCAGACCAACGCCTCTTCCGGCCGCCCGAGCGAACTGGCCAGCAGCACCGGGGTGTCGGCCGGACGGTGGCCCAGCAGGATCTCCCGCGCCTCGGCCAGCAGGGTCCGGCGGCGTTGCGACACCGGGTTGTAGAAGGCGATCACGAAATCCCCTGCCGCCGCCGCGTGCAGCCGCTTCACGATGTCGTCGCGCGGCGTCAGCAGGTCCGACAGGGATATCGCGCAGAAATCATGCCCCAGAGGTGCCCCCGCCCGTGCCGCTGCCGCCTGCAGCGCGGACACGCCCGGTGCGCTGACGACCTCCACCCGCCGGGCGGCATCGCTCACGCCGCCTGGCCCGTCGCCGCGCGCGATCAACTCCCACACCAGCGCGCCCATGGCATAGATCCCTGCGTCGCCCGAACAGATCAGCGCCACGTCCCGCCCCTCGGCGGCGCGTTCCAGTGCGTGACGGCAGCGGTCCTCCTCCCCACCCAGCGGATAATCGGCGCGCGGCTTGCCCGCCGCCAGCGGCCCCAGCAGGTCGATGTAGAGCCCGTAGCCCACAAGTTCGTCGGCTTCGGCGACCAGTCGGCTCGCCTCCGGCGTGCGCCACGCGGACGCGCCCGGCCCGATGCCGACCAGCGACACGCGGCCCCGCGCGCGCCCCGCCAATGGTCCCACCAGCGGTGCGGGTGCCCGCGCGATGGCGCAGGTCGCGTGCGCCGTCTTGCGCTTCGCCACGACCAGCGCACCGCCATCCCCCGCCAGCGCCAGCGCCGCCCCTTCGGACACGCCGTGGCAGCCGACCTCGGCAAAAACCACATCCGATGGAGTCATGAGCCGACCCGCCTGTGCCTCCAACTCCGTCCCTGAGAACAGCCGCAGCGGCACGCCGAGGGATGCCGCCAGCGCCGTCACCGCGCCCTCGTCCGCCTTGAGATCGAGTGACCCCACCGCAGCCACCGCCCCCGGCGCAATCCCGGCCTCGGCCAGCGTGTCCGCGACCAGCGCCGCCAGTTCCCTCGGCGCGCAACCCCGTGCGCAGCCCACGCCCAGCACATGGGCCTGCGGGTGATAGACGAGCCGCGTGTCGCTCCCCGTCACGGGCGCGTCGGTCACGGTGATCTCGACCTCGCCCGCCGGGTCTTGGGGCAGATCGAAGATCGCGTCGCCCCGCAGCCGCACCCCTGCCCCGGACAGAAGGGCGGCCATGACACCCTTTGCGTCCTCCGGGTTCGCGAGCCTGTAGCCCGGGGGCGGTTCGTCCAGCGCCGCGCCCAACGCGACCTCGCCCGCCGTGGTCACGGCAGCAGCCCCCCCCAGCGCCGCCGCGATGTCCCGCGCCAGCCGGTTGGCCCCGCGATGCCCGCCCAGCAGCGGCACCACGACCGCGCCGTCGTCGGACACGGCGACGACCGGCGGCTCGGCCCGCTTGTCGGACAACAGCGGCGCCACCGCCCGGATCAGGATGCCGCTGGCGCACACGCCCACCACCGGCACGCCCGCCGCGAACAGGTCGCGCACATGCACCAGCGCGTCGGCGAAGGTCGCGTCGCACCCGTCCACCCGGCCCGCCCGGCCATGCAAGGCCACGCCCAGATGGTCGGCCACGCGGCGCGCCACGGCGAAGCCGGCCCGGTTGATGCAGACGACGACGGGTGTCACAGCCATGGATCGGCCCCTTTGGTCACGATGATCATGGAAAAATAGGGCGCCGCTTCGGGCGCGTCGGCCAGCGGCAGAACGCGCTCGGACGGCAGGCTCGCGCGTTCCACATAAACCGCCCGGTCGGCCAGCCCTTCGGCAGCCAACAGCGCACGCAGGCGCGGCAGGTGGCGACCCACCTTCATCAGGATCAGCGTGTCCGCTGCCCGAAGCCGGTCGCGCAGGGCCGGGTCCGACAATGGCCCCGGCAGCACGGTCACCACTTCGTTCCGTGCCGCCAGCGGCAGCCCCGCCCGCGCGGCGCAAGCCGTGACCGAGGTGACCCCCGGTACCACCTCAACCCCATACCGCCCCACCAGCCGCGCATGCAGATACATGAACGAGCCGTAGAAGAACGGATCGCCCTCGCACAGCACGACGACGTCGGCCCCGCCATCCAGTTCCGCCGCGATCGCCGACGCCCCGGCGTCGTAAGCCGCCTGCGCCGGCGCGCGTTCCGTGGTCATGGGCAGGTCGATCACGATTTCGCGCGTGCCCGGCGCGATCAGGTCGGCCGCGATGGATCTGGCGAAGCTGTCGCCCCCCATGAGCGTCGGATAGGCCACGACCCCGGCCCCTGCGATCAGCCGCGCCGCGCGCCGCGTGATCAGGTCCGGATCGCCCGGCCCCAAACCCACGCCATACATGATGCCGGTCATCGCTTGATCAGGCTCCATTGCGTGACGGGCATCAGCGGGCCCCAGCCGGTCATCCCGCCCACCGGCCGCGCACGCGCCACCGCAATGCGGGTCAACTCGCCCCCGTGGCGCGCATGCAGCCCCGACAGCACCGTTTCGCTTTCCAGCGTCACCGCGTTGACGACGAGCCGTCCCAGCGGCTTCAGCGCCGCAAGCGCCGCATCGGCCACGGTGTCGGACAACCCGCCACCGATGAACACCGCGTCGGGCGGCGGCAGGTCCGCCAGCACCGCTGGCGCGCGACCGAGCACCATGTCGAAGTCCGGCACACCCAGTGCCAGCGCGTTCTCCAGCGCCATGTCGCGCCGGTCCGCGCGGACCTCGATCCCGATGGCGCGGGCGTCCATGGCGGCCCGCATCCATTCGATCCCGACAGACCCGCAACCCGCGCCGATGTCCCACAACAGCGCCCCGCGCTGCGGCATCAGCTTGGCCAGCGTGATGGCGCGCACCTCGCGCTTGGTGATCTTGCCGTCGTGGTGGAACAGGTCGTCGGACAGGCCCGGCGCGCGGCTGGTGATCTGTGCATCCGCATCGGCCACGCAGTCCACCGCCAGCACGTGGAAATCCGGCACCTGTCGCGCCCAGCCCGACGCCAGCCCGGTCGCGCGCGACTCGGCAGACCCACCCATATGCGCCAGCACCGTCAGCACCGACGACCCGTACCCGCGATCCGCCAGCAGACGCGCGACCTGGGCGGGGGTCCGGCCATCGGCGGTCAGCACCAGCAGCCGCGCGCCGGGCGCGACGAAGGGCAGGATACGTTCCGGCGCACGGCCGTGGGCGGTCAGGGTTTCCACGTCTGACATGGACCAGCCGAGCCGCGCGCAAGCCAACTGGAACGCCGACACTTGCGGGGAAATGCGCAGGTCCGACAGGTCGAACGCCTGCGCGATCCGGTCGCCGACGGAAAACCACAGCGGGTCACCCGTGGCGAGCACCGCCACCCGCCGCCCGCGCAGGGCGCGCAGCCGGTCGATCAGGGCATCGAAAGGCGTCGGCCACGCGATCCGTTCGGCGGCCAGATCGGGCAGGCGGTCGTGCAGGCGGGCCGATGCGATCACCACCTCCGCCGCCGCCAGCCGGGCACGGGCGGCGGGCAGCAGGCTGTCGGCACCGTCATCGCCAACCCCGATGATATCAAGCCACGGGCCCGTCACGCGGCGCCCTCCCCCGGCAGGCCCGCGGCCAGCGCGTTCACCGCCGCCGCCGCCATGGCCGATCCGCCGCGCCGCCCGCGCAGCGCGATGAACCCGGCCCCGCGCGGGCGCGCCGCCAGTTCGGCCTTGGACTCCGCCGCGCCGACGAAGCCCACCGGAAATCCGAGGATCACCGCAGGCGGCGCTGCACCGGCCTCCAGAGCCTCCAGAAGATGGAAGAGCGCTGTGGGCGCGTTGCCGATGGCCACGACGCTGCCCGCCAGCCGGTCGCGCCACAACTCCACCGCCGCCGCTGACCGCGTCGTGCCCAGATCGCGCGCCAGCCCCGGCACGGCCGGATCGTTCAGGGTCACGACCACCGGATTGTCCGCCGGCAGCAGGCGCCGGATCACGCCCGCCGCGACCATCTCGCAATCGCACAGCACCGGGGCCCCGGCCAAGAGCGCCGCGCGCCCGGCATCGGCCGCACGGGGCGAGTACGTCAGCCGGTCGGCCACGTCGATCATCCCGCAGGCATGGATCAGCCGGATGGCGACGGCCTGCATGGCCGGATCGAAGCGGGCCAGCCGCGCCTCGGCCCGCACGGTGGCGAAGCTTTGCGCGTAGATCGCGAGCGGATCCTTTTCGTAAGGCCGCATCATCTCGGGCCCCGGCCGTGCTTCGCGGATCCGGCCGCATCCCTGCCAGAGGTTCCCGCCCTGCCAACCGGGGCCATTGCCCGACCTTGACGCGCCGCTCTCACGGTTTGCGCCGCGCGCTTTCGGGACCAAGCGGATGATCGGCGTGGGGATAGGGCGCATGGCTGTGGTGCCCCTGCCCATGCGCGTGGTCGTGCCCATGCCCGTGGTCGTG
>DAIPIS010000145.1:3750-6008 GCA_036770665.1 Meridianimarinicoccus sp. | reverse complement strand
GCCGGGTGCGGCGACGGGTGACGGCGTGCCGGGCGCGGGGCCGGGTCGACGGTCGCGGGGCAGTTTCGGGAGGCCGATTGCGCGGCGCGCGGGGGCGCGGGGTCAGCGCAGGTTGTCGGTCACGCGGAAGCCTTCGGGGATGCGGTCGATCCCGTCGAGCACGAGATCGGCCATCACCTCGGCCACCATCGGGGCCATGCCGAAGCCGATCTTGAACCCGCCATTGGCGATGAACACGCCCGCCCGCGCCGGGTGCGGGCCGAGCATCGGTGCGCGGGTCCGCGCGCGGGGGCGCAGGCCCGCCCACCGCGCCACGACGGGTGCAGCGGCCAGCGCGGGGCACGCCGCCCGCGCCCGCGCGATGACATCGTCGAGCTGCGCATCGGTGCCGGTCGGATCGGTGAAATCGGTTTCCGAGGTCGATCCGACCGCGACCGTGCCATCCGCGTGGGGCACGATGTGCAGACCGTCCGCGTAAAGCTGCGGCGCGCCGTCCCGGTCGAGCCGCAGGAGCGCCGCCTGCCCCTTGACCGCGCGCCCGACGGGGCGGTCGGCGGGGCGGTCCAACTCGGCCGACAGCGCATCGAGACCGGCGTGGCCCGTGGCGTGGATTTCCGGAACGCCGGCGTCGTGCGGCGCATCGGTCCCGATGGTGCCCCCCTGCGCCCGGATCGCCGCCGCGAGTGCGGCGCAGGCGCGGGCCGGGTGCAGCCGCGCGCTGAGCGTGTCGTGGATCAGCCAGCCGGTCGGCGTGGCCGGGGCCCAGTCGCCCGCCGCCGCCGCCGGGACCAGCGCCCAGTCCGCCGCGTCGCCCCAGACCGCCGCCGCATCGGCCGTGCGCGCCGTGGCGAGGGCCAGCGCGTGGGCGTCGGCCACCGGCTGCAGCCGCCCGTGCCGCCCGTAGCCGGGATCGCCGCCGCCTGTTGCCGCGACGGTGGCCCACCAGTCCGCCGCCATCAGGAGGCTGCGCAGCTGGAAGGCCTTTTTCGGGTTCCAGCCGCCGGGTGCGTGGGGGGCCAGTGCGCCGACGACGCCGCCCGAGGCCCCGGCGCCGACGCCGTGCGGGTCGACCACGTGGACCCGCGCGCCGCGCCGGGCGCAGGCCCAGGCGCAGGCGAGCCCGAAGACGCCGGCGCCGCGCACGATCACATCGGGCAGGTCAGTGTGTGCCACGGCGCACCGTCCGGGCTGTGTCATCTCTTTTTCGCTGCAGCGCAACATTGCGTTGACATTTTCCAGGTTGTCGCAATTTTACGTGCATGGGGGGCATATGTTCACCAATTGTCAGGAGATCTTCGTCATGGCAGCCGATCCGGTCGAAATCCAGTGGGATCGCGCGGGGGTTCCCGTATCCGGGCAGTATGACGATCCCTATTATTCGCTGGAGGACGGGCTGGCGGAGACGCGGCACGTGTTTCTTGCCGGGAACGGTCTGCCGGAGCGGTTCCGGCCCGGGTTCCACGTGGCGGAACTGGGGTTCGGCACCGGGTTGAACCTGTTCGCGACCGTGCAGGCGTGGCGTCAGGCGGGGGTGCCGGGCGTGCTGCGCTACACCGGGTTCGAGGCGTACCCCCTGCCCGCCGAGGACATGGCGCTGGCCTTGCGGGCGTTTCCGGACATTGCGGTGCTGGCGCGGCCGTTTCTGGATGCGTGGGACCGGGGGGAGACCCGTCTGACCGCGCCGGATCTGGAGGCGGAGATCGTGCTTGGCGACGCGCGCGAGACGCTGTCGCGCTGGGATGGCGTCGCGGATGCGTGGTATCTGGACGGCTTCGCCCCGGCCCGCAACCCGGAACTGTGGGAGCCGCCGCTCCTGACCGACGTGGCGCTGCACACCGCCCAGGGCGGGACGCTGGCCACCTACACGGCGGCGGGTGTCGTGCGGCGCGGGCTGGAGGCGGCGGGGTTCACCGTGGCCAAGGTGCCGGGGTTCGGTCGCAAGCGGCACATGACGCTGGGGTCTTTGGGGTAGCGCCCCGCGCGCGGGCGCCGTCACGGGGCGGCGGCGGGGAAGCGGCATGGCGGCCAGCGGTTGTTCGGGGCGGAGCGCCCCGTGGGCGAGGGTGCTGTCACCGCGTCGATCCTGCTGCCGATGCAAGCGCCGCACACGAGCTCACGGTTGCCGTCACCGGGCTCGTTCCGATCTGGCGATGACCTCTGTCCGGGCTGCGTGCGCGCCCGTCGCGACCTGCGCCGGATCGCGGCGCGGTCCGGTGCGGTCGGCGGTGTGATGCCGCCCCGTCGCAGGCGCGGGGTGC
>DAIPIS010000145.1:0-3650 GCA_036770665.1 Meridianimarinicoccus sp. | reverse complement strand
GCGCGGTCCGGTGCGGTCGGCGGTGTGATGCCGCCCCGTCGCAGGCGCGGGGTGCTGGGGCGGGGCGCGGGCGTGGCGGGCGCGATCAGCGCGCCACAAGCTCCGCCGACAGGGTCACGGGACCGGTGCGCCCGGTGAGTTGCGCACGGTAGGGGGCGAGGCTTTCGGTGACGCGCATCACGTAGTTGCGGGTTTCGCGGTAGGGGATGGATTCGATCCAGTCGACGATGTCGGTGTCGCCGTTGCTGTCGGGGGCGCGCGGATCGCCAAGCTCGCGGATCCACTGGCGGGCCCGGCTGGGTCCGGCGTTGTAGGCCGCCGCGACCAGAACCGGGTTCGGCCCGAAATCGTCGATGAGTTGCGCAAGATAGGCGGTGCCGATGCGGGCGTTGTAGGCGGGATCGGTGCCGAGCCGCGCCAGCGACCACGGCAGGCCCAGATCGCGGGCGACGGCTTCGCCGGTGCCGGGCATGACCTGCATCAGGCCACGCGCGCCCGCCGGGCTTTGCACCACCGGGTTGAATTCGCTTTCGCGCCGCGCGATGGCGAGCGCCAGTTCCTCGGTCACGCCGGGGCGGCCCTGCACGTCGATCGGGACCACGGGGAAATAGGCACGGTGGAACACGAGCCCCCGGTCGGCGGCGCGCTTGGCGATGGTGAGCTGGATGTAGGGGTCTGCGAGCTGTTCGGTCAGCGACAGGAGCCGCCCGATTTCCCCCCGGTCGAGGCTTTCGGCCAAGTGGGCGAAGAACCGGCCCGCGAGCACGATGTCGCCTGCCGCATGGATCGCGACGCCCGCCCGGTAGACGGTGTTGTCGGCGATGGCACTGTCACGGGCGACGGGAAAGGTTTCGTGCCCGTCCATGCGCGGGTCGAGCGGCACGCCCGCCCGTTCGGCGGCAAGCTGGCCATAGAAGCTGGTCTGGAATTCCGCCCCGAAGGCATAGGCGGCGGCGGCGTCGGCGGTCTGGCCGAGCGCGTCGTGGGCGCGGCCTTCCCAGTATCCGGCGCGCCCGAGGCTGATGGGGCTCGCGACGCCATCGCGCAGGCGGCGGAAATGGGCGACGGCGGCGGAGGGGCTGTCGAGACGACGCAGGGCAAGGTACCCCGCCAGCCATTCGAGATCGGCAAAATCGGCACCAGCCGTCATGCGGTTGCCCGATGCGATCAGATACGCCTCGCGGTCGCGGCCTTCGCCGAAGAGCGTGCGCGCGACAAGGCGGCGGCGCGGGCCCCAGGCGTCCGGGCGGCCCAGCCGTTCGGCGGTGGCGGAGCGGTCGAGCAGGATTTCGATCACGCCGTCCACGCGGCCCCGGCGCGCACGCCATTCCATGCGTTCGAACGCAAGGCCGGGATCGTCGGCGCGGGATGCCGGCACGGCGGCGATCCGGGTATCCACGCCGGGCGCGTCAGAGCGCAGGGCGGCGCGGGCATCGTGCAGGAGCCGCCAGTCTTCGGGAACGCGGGGGCGCTGGCGGGCCGCCGCCGCCAGTCGGCCGCGCCAGAGAAGATCGTCCATGCGCGCGACGTGGTGGTCGGCAAGGGCCGCGCCATGGGCGGCCAGCAGCACGCTTTCGGCATTGGGCGACAGGTCCATGCTGCGCCAGGCGAGCACCGCCATCGCCGCCGCGTCGTCGCCGCGCCCGGTGGCGTCGAGCGCACGGACGAGGCGCAGCACCCCGTCGGTCGTTTGCGGCAGGTGGTGGGAGAACAGCTCGATCACGTCGCGCGGCGCGGCGGCGGGGGCGATCCCGGTTTCCATGCGCTGGACCAGAAGCGGCAGGCCCGGCCAGTCCGGGTGGTCGCGCAGGAACTGCAGCGCGGCGTCGAGATCGCCGTCGCCCGCGCGCAGGCGGTGCCACGCGACGATGGCAAGGGCGATGTCGCCGTCGGCGCGCGCGGCGCGGTCGGCCGCCACCCAGTCGCGGGCGCGGACGTGGTCGAGCGCGCGGGCGAGATCGGCCTGCGCCGGTGCGCCCGCCAGAGCCGCCAGAACCGCGCCAAGAAGTATCCGCCTGCCCATGCCGCCTGCCCCGTCGTCCGTGCCGGTCCCGTGATGGCGCAGACCTAACAAGCCGGGCCGGGGGTGCAACTCAAATTCTTGGCAATCCCGGCAGGCCCCTGTATGTGCCAGCCGCATGGCCGCACAGACCGGCCGCGACAGGGGCCCGGCAAGGGTCCGACCAAGGAGCGTCGTCATGTTCAAGGGATCCCTTCCCGCCCTCGTCACCCCCTTCACGAATGGCGCAGTGGACCATGACACCCTGAAGGCGCTGGTGGACTGGCATGTGGCCGAAGGCTCCCACGGGCTGGTGCCGGTGGGCACCACGGGCGAAAGCCCCACCCTGACCCATGCCGAGCACGCGGCGGTGATCGAAACCGTGGTGCGGGCCGCGGCGGGGCGGATTCCGGTGATCGCCGGGGCGGGGTCGAACAACACCGCCGAAGGCATCGGGTTGATGCAGCACGCGGCGGCGGTGGGCGCGGATGCGGCGCTGGTGGTGACGCCCTATTACAACAAGCCGACGCAGGCCGGGCTGATCGCGCATTTCACCGCGCTGCATGACTGCTGCGACCTGCCCATCATCATCTACAACATTCCGGGCCGGTCGGTGGTGGACATGACGCCCGCCACCATGGGCGTGCTGGCGCGGCTGCCGCGCATCATCGGGGTCAAGGACGCGACCGGCGATCTGGCGCGCGTGAGCCACCAGCGCATGACCTGCGGGCCCGAGTTCGTGCAGTTGTCGGGGGAGGACGCCACGGCGCTGGGGTTCAACGCCCAGGGCGGTGTGGGCTGCATTTCGGTGACGGCGAACGTGGCGCCGCGCCTTTGCGCGGAATTCCAGGCGGCGACGCTGGCGGGGGATTACCGGGGCGCGCTGGCGTTGCAGGACCGGCTGATGCCGCTGCATGCCGCGATCTTCGTGGAACCGGGCGTGGCGGGCGCGAAATACGCCATGTCGCGGCTGGGGCTGTGCGCGCCGGACGTGCGGTTGCCGCTTGTGGGGCTGACCGATGGCGCAAAGGCGCAGGTCGACGCGGCGCTGGCCCATGCGGGCCTGATCTGACACCCGGGCCTGTGCGGGGGTGATCGCAGGGTGCCACCGGGCACCGCCGCGCCCCGGACCCCGATCCGGGGCCGCCCGGTCGGCGGGCGCGTCGCCCGATCGGCGTGCCTGCCCCCTTGGCCTTGTCGGCGCGAATGCGTATGTCTGCGCGACCATGGCCAAAGAAAAGCAGAACCCGAACTACAAGGTCGTCGCCGAAAACCGGCGGGCGCGGTATGACTATGCGATCGAGTCCGACATCGAATGCGGGATCATGCTGCAGGGGTCCGAGGTCAAGTCCCTGCGCGGCGGCGGATCGAACATCGCCGACAGCTATGCCGCGGTCGAGAACGGCGAATTGTGGCTGGTGAACGGCTACATCGCGCCCTATGCGCAGGCCAAGACCTGGGGGCACGAGGAACGTCGCCGCCGCAAGCTGTTGGTGAACCGCAAGGAGCTGTCGAAGCTCTGGGCCGCGACCCAGAAGGACGGCATGACGCTCGTGCCGCTCGTGCTCTACTTCAACCACAAGGGCATGGCCAAGATCAAGCTGGGCATCGCCAAGGGCAAGAAGACCCACGACAAGCGCGCGACCGAGGC
>DAIPIS010000016.1:0-25666 GCA_036770665.1 Meridianimarinicoccus sp. | reverse complement strand
CGGCCATGGCGATGGTGACGCCGAATTCCGCCGAATTCTGCCCCGGCGCGCTGGTCCCGTTGTCGACCGCGACCAGGGACGCGATGTCGGGCAGCACGACCGACGCCGCACCATGGCCGACCTCCTCGGCGATGGTGAAGAGCCAGAAGATATCCACCGGCGGGGTCGGTGCGGATTTCATCGCCTTCAGCGCGGCCAGCATCACCGCCACGCCCGCCTTGTTGTCCAGATGCCGGGACACGATGAAGCCGTTGTCCAGAAACTCGGGCTGGGGATCGACGGCGACGATGTCGCCCACCTCGATCCCCAGCCGGTGGGTCATCGCGGCGTGGGTCGCATAGGCATCGACGCGCAGTTCCACGTGATCCCAGCCCACCGGCAGGTCGTCCACCCCGTCGCCGTAAGTGTGGCCCGACGCGCGCATCGGCAGGATCGTGCCGCGATAGGTGCCCCGGTCGGTGAAGATCGTGGTGCGCGCACCTTCGGCGAACCGCGCCGACCACGTGCCGATGGGCACCAGATCCAGCCGCCCGTTGGGCTTGATCGCCTTCACCTGCGCGCCCAGCGTGTCCACATGGGACACGATGGCGCGCGCCCCCGGTTTCTGCGCGCCGGGCAGCAGCGCCCGGATGGCCCCTCGCCGGGTCAGGTCGTAATCAAGCCCAAGCCGGTCCAGTTCGGCGCAGACATGGCGCACGATGGTGTCGGTGAACCCGGTCGGGCTGGGAATGGCCAGCAGGTCGCGCAACTGCACCAGCAGGTAATCGATGTCGATTTCAAGACGGGTCATCGCGGTCCTTCTTGGGGGCTGCGGATCTGCGGGACTGGGCCCGCCGCACCGACGCAGGCAGGCTGAGTGGAAACAGCAGATCGACAAAGCGTTCCGCCGTGGGCTGCGGTTCGTGGTTGGCAAGACCGGGGCGTTCGTTCGCCTCGATGAAGATGTAATCGGGTTCACGCGGCGACTTCACCATCAGGTCGATGCCGGTCACCGGGATCTCGATCGCCTTGGCGGCGGCGATGGCGGCGTCGATCAGCACCGGATGGGTTTCGCCGGTCACGTCGTGGATCGTCCCGCCGGTGTGCAGGTTCGCGGTCTTCCGCACCGGGATCCGCGCGCCTTCGGGCGCGATGTCGTCCAGCCCGTAGCCCTGCGCAGCGAGGCAGCGGTCGGTCTCCGCGTCCATGGGAACGCGGCTTTCGCCCCCGGTCGCGGCTTCGCGCCGTCGGCTTTGCGCGGCGATCAGGTCGCGGATGGCGGTCTGCCCGTCGCCGATGATGCTGGCCGGGCGGCGCAGGGCGGCGGCCACGACGATATAGTCGATCACCACGAGCCGCAGATCCTCGCCTTCGAAATACGTCTCCAGCAGCACGTCCGGGCAGACGGCGCGCGCATCGGTGACGGCGGCCTCCACGTCATCGGGGGTGCGCAGGTCCACGGCGATCCCCTGCCCCTGTTCGCCGCGCGCGGGCTTGACCACCACGCTGCCCTGTTCGGCCAGGAACGCCGCGCGGTCTTCGGCGGTGCCGTTCGTCATCTGCGCGGGCACCACGACGCCGGCCCGTTCCACGATCCGCCGGGTGAGCCGCTTGTCGTCGCAGATCGACATGGCCACGGCGGAGGTGAACTCCGACAGGCTTTCGCGGCAGGCGATGGACCGCCCGCCATAGGTCAGCCGGAACAGCCCCGCCTCGGCATCGGTCACGTCCACGGCGATGCCGCGGCGGCGGGCTTCGTCCACGATGATCTTCGCATAGGGGTTGAGCCGCGCATCATCCCCCTGCCCGCCGGTGAACAGCGGTTCGTTGATCGGGTTCTTGCGCTTGACCGAAAACACCGGCACGCGGCGAAACCCCAGCTTTTCGTAAAGCCGGATCGCCTGCGTGTTGTCGTGCATCACGCTCAGGTCCATGTAGGCAAGGCCACGTCCCTGGAACTGCTCGGCAAGCCTGCGCACCAGCGACTGGCCCACGCCGGGCTGCACCGCATCGGGCGCCACCGCCAGCGCCCAGAGCGACGATCCCCGGTCCGGATCGTCGAAGATCAGCGCGTGATCGAGCCCCATGACCGACCCGAGGATCTTTCCGGTTTCCGAGCATTCGGCCACATAGACGGTCAGCTTGCGCGCATCACGCGACGACCAGAAGAATTCGGGCGGCACCGGCACCATGTGGCGCGCCGCGTAGATCGTGTTCACGGCCTCGGCATCGGCGCGGTTGGTCAGGCGGCGGATGAAGAACGACGTGCGCCGCGACCGGGCGGGCCGGTAGGTCGCCAGATCCAGCCGGTAGGTGTTCGACGGATCGAGAAACAACTCCTGCGGGGCGTTTGCCAGCACCAGATGCGGATCCTGCACGTAGAACGCCACGTCGCGCCGATCCGGCCCTTCGGCGCGGATCGCGTCCGCCAGCGCCGCCGGGCTGTCGAAGGTCTGCCCGAACAGCACCCGACCCCAGCCGCAATCCGCGACCGCCGCCGATCGGGGCGGGGTGCGATGGCCGGGCGCGCCATGCAGCCCGCCCTGCCGCAGACGTTCAAGCCGGTGTGTGTTGGCCCCGCGCGGGCGGCGTTCCGACATCGCTCAGCCCCCCTCGATGCCCTGGGCCTGCAGCCACATTTCCAGCACGGCGACCTGCCACAGTTCCGACCCGCGCAGCGGCGTGATGTGATCGGCGGGGGCGGCGAACAGCGTGTCGAGGTAGTCCTGCCGGAACAGCCCGCGCGCGCGCGCCACGTCGTTGGTCAGCGCGCCCTTCACCATGTCCAGATAGGGCCCCTTGATGTACTTGAGCGCGGGCACCGGGAAATAGCCCTTCTTGCGGTCGATGACCGCGTGCGGGATGACGCGGCGGGCGGCGTCCTTCAGGACACCCTTGCCGCCCTGCGCGAGCTTGTGTTCCGCCGGGATGCGCCCGGCCAGTTCCACCAGTTCATGGTCGAGGAACGGCACCCGCGCCTCCAGCCCCCAGGCCATGGTCATGTTGTCGACCCGCTTCACCGGGTCGTCCACCAGCATGACGTTGGTGTCGAGCCGCAGTGCCTTGTCCACCGGGTCGGGTGCGCCGGCCATGTCGAAATGGGCGCGCACGAATTCAAGGCTCTCGTCCCGGTCGGCGTGATAGTCGGGGGCAAGCTGGTCGGCCAGCCGCGCATGGGTCCGGTCGAAGAACCCGGCGGCATAATCACCCACGGGATCGTTGCTGGCCTGCATCTTGGGATACCAGTGATAGCCGCCGAAGACCTCGTCGGCACCCTGCCCCGACTGCACGACCTTGATCGTCTTTGAAACTTCGCGCGACAGCAGGAAGAACCCGATGTTGTCGTAACTGACCATCGGTTCGGATTGCGCCGCGATGGCATGCGGCAGGTTGGTGCGCATCTCGTCCGAGGGGATGAAGATCTTGTGGTGCTTCGTGCCGTAGTGGTCCGCGATCATGTCGGAAAAGCTGAACTCGTCGCCGGATTCGCCATTCGCTGCCTCGAAGCCGATGGAATAGGTGGCAAGGTCCTTCTGCCCCTCCTCGGCCAGCAACCCCACGATCAGCGAACTGTCGACGCCCCCGGACAGCAGCACGCCCACCGGCACGTCTGCGACCATGCGGCGGCGCACGGCGGTGCGCAGGCTGTCCAGCACCATGTCCGCCCAGTCGGCGGCACTGCGGTTGGCGTCTTCGGGGCTGCGGGTGAAATCCGGTGTCCAGTAGACTTGATCGCTGTGCGAGCCATCCGGTTCGATGATCCGGATCGTCGCGGCGGGCAGCTTGCGCACGCCGTTCAGGATGGTGCGCGGCGCCGGCACCACCGCGTGCCACGTCATGTAGTGGTGCAGCGCCACCCGGTCGATGGAGGTGTCCACGCCCCCCGATTTCACCAGCGCGGGCAGGCTGGACGCGAAGGCGAGCCGCCCCGGC
The DNA here is from genome assembly GCA_036770665.1 of Meridianimarinicoccus sp. GTDB lineage: Bacteria > Pseudomonadota > Alphaproteobacteria > Rhodobacterales > Rhodobacteraceae > Meridianimarinicoccus. The sequence goes on along the minus strand of DAIPIS010000016.1, from coordinate 21,754 downwards.
GTTTCGGCAAGGTAAAGCGGCTTGATCCCGAAGCGGTCGCGCACCAGCGCCACGCGTCCCGTGTCGCGGTCATGGATGGCGAAGGCGAACATGCCGTGCAAGCGTCGCACCGCATCCGGCCCCCATTCCTTCCACGCCTTCAGGATCACCTCCGTATCGCCGGTGGAGGCAAAGCCGTGGCCCTTGCCTTCCAGTTCCTTGCGCAGTTCGGGGTAGTTGTAGATGCAGCCGTTGAAGGCGATGGTCAGACCAAGCGCCGTGTCGGTGAAGGGCTGCGCCGCGGCCTCGGACAGGTCGATGATCTTGAGCCTGCGGTGCCCGAAGCCCACGCGCCCGCGCAGGATCACCCCGGATCCGTCCGGTCCGCGCGGGGCCATGCAGTCGGTCATGGCTTCGATCCGCGCCGCCCGCGCCGGGCTGCCGTCAAAGGTGATTTCGCCGCAAATGCCGCACATGCGCCGCGTGCTCCTGTTCCACTGATACGGCGCAAGCCTAACGTGCGGGTCGCGGGGTCACAACCGGATAGCCCGCATGCAGCAGGCAAGGCATTGAAACAATGGGAATACAACCCTTTTCAGGGCCGCGGCGGTCAGGCGAACCCGGCGATGACCCATCCCGTTGCCGCCAGTTGCACCAGTTGCAGCCCCACCGATCCGCCGTGCAGCCAGCCGAACCGGCGCGCGGCGGATGCGTCGCCGGCAAGCTGGGCATCGCGCGCCGCGTTGATCTGCGGCATCAGGATCTGGCGGGCATAGACGGTCGTCAGCGCCACGACGGCCATCACTGCTGCGGGCAGCGGCGCGACCGGGATCAGGACCAGCGCCGCCAGCGCTGCACAGCCCGCAACGAACAGATAATAGGGCGGAAACGCCTGCCGCAGCATCCGGCCCGCCACATCCGGGGCTTGGGTCCGGAACACGAAGGCGGCGAAGCCGAAGGAGTAAAGCGTCATGCCCCCGAACAGGGTGGCACAGACCAAGAGGGCAACGGGTTCGATCATCGCGGATCCCTTTCTCGTTGCGCCGCAAGATAGGGGCCACGACGCACCCGTCGAGCCTGTGGCCGCGATGCGGCACCGCCGGTCCGTCAGGATGCGCGGCTCTCGACAATCCTTCGAGCAGATGTGAGACAGTGACCATGGCAGACCAGACCGCAACACGGCCAAAGAAACCCCGGCGCATCCCGATGTTCACCGCGCTTGATGTCGCGAACATCCGATGGTTCTGGGACCGCTACCTGATGAAGCGCACACCGTGGCTTCTGGTGGTGCTTGGGCTGATCCTCGTGCAGGGGATCGCCTATCAGCAGTTCCTGTCGCTGACCGAAAGCGGGCTGCGCGTGATCTTCGAGGAAGGCCAGATCGCGGACCTCATCCGGGTCTGCGCCGTGGTGTTCGGGCTCTTCGCGGTCCGCGGGCTGACATCCTACGTGGTGCCGCGACTGTCCACATGGCTGGCGGCCAGCGCCGTGATGGAACTGCGCCGCGACCTGATCGGCCACCTGATGACGTTCGATCTGGCCTATTTCGATCGCACCAGCCCCGGCGAAACGATCCTGCGGCTGGTCAGCCAGGCGGAAGGGTTGAGCCAGTTCGTGGGCCAGGCCACGGTGAACGCAGTCCGCGACTTCGTGATGATCGTGATCGTGTCGGGCTACCTGATCTACAAGGCACCGCTGTTGTTCGGGGCGGCCATCATCGTCGCCCCGGTCATCATCCTCATACTGCAGTTCGTGTCCCACAACATCAAGGCGGTGCAGCGCAGTGCGGAAAACGCGCTTGGCGCCTACATGAACACGCTGGAAGAAACCGTGAACGGGATGCGCACGGTCAAGATCGCCAACCAGGAGCGGTTCGAGAAGGCCCGCCTGCTCCGCTCGACCGAGGAAATCCGCGCGCTCGCCATCCGGTTGCAGGCGGCACAGGCCACGGTGATGCCCGCCATCGACATCGCGTCGGCCTTCGCCTACGCGCTGGTGATCGGGCTGGGCGGCTACATGGCCATCAGCCCGGCCTATGACATCGACGGTGCCGCGATCATCACCTTCCTGATCGGGCTGGTGATGGTCTTCGACCCGATGCGAAACCTCGCCAAGTTCTTCACCCAGTTGCAGGCCAGCCTGATCCTGCTCGACGGTGTGAACAGCCTGAACCGGATACATCCGCAGATCCACGACCGTGACGGCGCGCTGGACCGCTTCGACACGACCGGTGACATCACCCTGACCGGCGTGACCTTCGCCTATTCCAAGGATGCACCGTTGTTCAACGGTCTGGACATGACGTTCGACGCGGGCAAGCGCACGGCGATCGTGGGCGCCACGGGGTCGGGCAAGACCACGATCCTCAGCCTGATCAGCCGTCTTTATGAAATCGAGGACGGTGCCATCACCATCAGCGGCACCGACATCCGCGACATCCGCATCGAAATCCTGCGGCAGGCGTTTTCGGTCGTGGCGCAGGACATCGTGATCTTCAACGCGTCGCTGTGGGAAAACATCCGCTACGTGCGTCCGGATGCGACCGACGCCGAGGTCTGGAAAGCCGCCGAGGATGCCGAGATCGCGGACCTCGTGCGCGCGCGGGGCGACACGCCGCTGGGACCGAAGGGCGCGCAACTGTCTGGCGGGCAGAAGCAGCGCATCGCCATCGCGCGCGCCTTCCTGCGCGCTGCGCCGATCCTGCTGCTGGACGAAGCGACATCGGCGCTGGATCAGCGGACAGAGGAAAAGGTCAAGCGCGCGCTGGCACGGCTGGCGACCGGCAAGACCACGATCATCGTGGCACACCGGCTGTCGGCCATTTCCGACGCGGACCGGATTTACGTGCTCGACCAGGGGGCGGTCGTGGAACGCGGCACCCATGACGAGCTTGTGGCGCTCGGGGGACTTTATCACGGGATGTACACGACCCAGAAGGGTGCCTACGTCTGACCTGCAGATCGGTCGCGTCCGTCAGCCCTGCAAGCCGCCCGTGACCTGTCAGCGCGGGGTCCACAGATCGCGAAGCCAGACGCGCATGGGCTTGTCCGTCTCCGCCGCATCGCCGATGTCGCGCCACGCGAAGCGCGCCTCGACCCCGTGCAGGGGCGCATAGCTGCGCCTCGACCAGAACCCGTCCAGCGTGCGGCAATCGTCGGGCCGCAGCGGGTGGTCTTCGGACCGGATCACGGCGCAGAAACAGGCAAACCGCCGCCCCAGCGCGCGGGCCTTCGCCTCTCGCGCATCGAAGAAAGCGTGACCGATCCCCTGACCGCGATACGCGGCCAGCAGCACGGATTCGCCGAAGTAGTACACGTCCCCCGGCGCGATCCCGGCGGCGGCCAGCGGGGCGGCAAAGGCCGCGGCGTGATCCTCCATCGGCGTGGCGGTTGCGGCCCCCACCAGCCTGACGCCATCCCACGCCCCGACCACAAGGGCGGCAGCGCTGTCGGCATAAGGTGCAAGGTACCGTTCCTCATAGTCCACCGATCCGTCGTAAAGATACGGCCAGTCACGGAAGACGGCGATCCGCAGCGCCGCGAGGTCGGGCAGATGCGCCCTGATCTGCGCAGGATCGAGCGGGGCAACGGTGACCTTCATGGGCGCTCCTCGATGTTGGGCGGCAGTGGCGGTGCGCGCAACCGGACAGGTGCTCGTGTACGCGACCCGCACGTCGGCCGGTCCCTCCATATTTCGTTGACCAGCGCCCATCCGTCCGCCTATCGGGTGGTGATGGGCGACGCCATTTCGAGGTCCAGATGCCATATCCGCTTTCGCAGCGCTACCGACACCCGTTCCGACTGGTCAGCGCGATGCTTGCCGCGACCGGGATGATCCTGCTGACGTCAGCGACACTGGGCGCGCAGGACACACCGCCGGACACCGCGTTGCGACCGGTGCGTCTGATGACCGTCGAAGCCCCCGGGACCATGGTCACGCGCCAGTTCTTCGGGCAGGTTGTGGCCCGGCAGACGGTCGATCTCGCCTTCCAGGTGGGCGGCCAGTTGACCGAACTGCCGGTTCGCAACGGACAGACGGTGACCAAGGGCGATCTGCTGGCGCAGCTCGATCTCGATCCGTTCGCGCGGGCGGTGGAGCGGGCCGAACTGAATCTGCAGCAGGCGCAGCGCGATTTCGACCGGGTGCAGCAACTGGCGCAGTCGAATGTCGCGTCCGCGGCCCGGTTCGACGAAGTGCAGACCGCGCTCGATCTGGCCAAGGTGTCGCTGCGCGAAGCCCGCGACGCCCGCGACGACGCCACGCTGACCGCGGCGTTCGACGGGCTGGTGGCCCAGCGGCTTTTGGCCAATTTCAGCACCGTGGCACAGGGAACCCCGGTCCTGCGGCTGCACGACATGTCGGAAGCGCGGGTCGAGATCGACGTGCCGGAACGGGTGTTCCGAAGCGCGGACAACGCCGACCACGTCACGATCACCGCCGATTTCGGTCCGGGGCTGGAAGCCGTGCCGCTGCGGCTGGTGGAATTCACCGCCGAAACGCTGGGCGTGGCGCAAAGCTACCGCGTGGATCTCGCGCTGCCGTCCGATCCGGGGTTCACCCCGCTGCCGGGCCGCACCGCCACGGTGACGGTCACGGTGCCGGTGGAGTCGATCGCCATGCTGACGGTGCCGATCACGGCGCTCGTGCACGGTGCCGACCGCGACACGCAGGTCCTGGTGTTCGAACCGACCGATGCCGACACAGGCAGCCTGCGGGTGGTGCCGGTCACGGTGGTCAGCCGCGAAGGATCGGCCATCGGCATCGACCCCGCAGGCGAATTGCAACCGGGGATGGAAATCGTCGCCGCCGGGGCGCATCTTCTGAGCGATGGGCAGGACGTGCGTCGGTTCACCGGGTTCCGGGAGCAGAACTGACATGGGCCGCATCGCCAGCCTGTCGATCCGCCAACCGCTCTACACGTGGCTTCTGATCCTGTTCTGCCTGCTGGGCGGGGTGTGGGGCTTCAATTCGGTCGGACGGCTCGAAGACCCGGCCTTCACCATCAAGACGGCGCTGGTCGTCACTGCCTATCCCGGTGCCACCGCCGCGGTTGTCGCCACGGAAATCAGCGAACCGCTCGAATCCGCGATCCAGAAGATGGGGCAGATCGACACGATCTCGTCGCGCAACCGCGCGGGCGTGTCGGAAATCACCGTGGAAATCAAGTCGACCTTTGCCGGCGCGGAACTGCCCCAGATCTGGGACGAATTGCGCAACCGGGTCAGCGATGCGGCGGAAAGCCTGCCGGACGGCGCCCGCACCCCGATCGTCAACGACGATTTTGGTGATGTGTACGGGATTCTCTATGCCGTTGCGGCACCCGGTTTCAGCGATGCCGAACGCCACGACATCGCCACGTTCCTGCGCCGCGAACTGCTGACCGTCGACGGGGTGGCCGACGTGCAGGTCTCGGGTCTTCCGGAGGAGGCGATCTTCGTCGAACCGGTGCGCCAGCAACTGCTGAATTCGGGGATACCGCCCGGCGCGATCCTTGACGCGATCCAGAACGCCGACAGTTTGACGAATGCCGGGGCCATCACCGTGGGGCCGCAGTCGGTGCAGATCGTGGCCCCGCAGGGCTATGACACCGTCGACCGCATCGCGGGCCTGACCATCGGGGTGGGGGGCGAGATCCTCCATCTGTCGGATTTCGCCGATGTCCGCCGCGACCGCGTCCCCGATCCCGGCCATATCCTGCGCCATGACGGCTTCGAGGCGTTCACCCTGGGGATATCCGGGCTCAGTTCGGAAAACATCGTCGACGTCGGTCGGCGCATCGACGCCAAGCTGGCGGAATTGCAGGACCGGATCCCCGTCGGGGTGGTGCTGTCACCGATCTATGAACAGCACGTGGTGGTCGATCAGGCCTCCAACGATTTTCTCGTGTCTCTGGCCATGTCGGTGATCATCGTGATCGTGGTCCTCGCGGTCGCGATGGGCTGGCGCGCGGCGGTTGTGGTCGGCGTGACGCTGCTTTTGACGGTGGTGGCGACCTTCTTCTTCATGGCGGTGTTCGGGATCGAGATGGAGCGCATCAGCCTTGGCGCGCTCATCATCGCGATGGGGATGCTGGTGGACAACTCCATCGTCGTCGCCGAAGGCATGCAGGTCGAGATGCAGGGCGGACAAAGCTCCACCGATGCCGCGGACGACGCGGCCGGCAAGACACAGGTGCCGCTTCTGGGGGCCACGATCATCGGCATCATGGCCTTTGCGGGCATCGGGTTGTCGCCGGACGCGACGGGCGAATTCCTGTTCTCGCTGTTTGCCGTGATCGGGCTGTCGCTCCTGCTGTCGTGGGTGCTGGCCGTGACGGTGACGCCACTTCTGGCGCATTACCTGTTCCGGGTGGGCAGTGGCGCGGACGGGCACGATGCCTATGGCGGCGCGCTGTTCCGGGCTTACGCGGGCACGCTGCGCGCGGCGCTGCGGCTGCGTTGGGGCGTGGTGGGCGGCCTGATCGCCGTGACCGTGTTGTGCATCGCGGCCTTCGGCAGCGTGAAGCAGCAGTTCTTTCCGAACTCCAACACGCCGATGTTCTTCCTTGAGTATTTCGCGGCGCAAGGCACGGACATCACGGCGACCGCGGCGGGCATGACGCCGATCGAGGACTGGTTGCTGGCGCGCGATGACGTGGCCTCGGTGACGACAACGGTGGGACAGGGGCTGTCGCGCTTCATGCTGACCTACAGCCCCGAACAGGCGAACCCGGCCTATGGCCAGTTCGTGATCCGCACCGAAACGCGCGAGGCCATCGCGCCGCTGCAGGCCGATCTGGAACGGTTCCTTGCCGATACCGTGACGGATGCCGAGGTGCGGGTGTCGCGGATCGTGTTCGGTCCCGGTTCGGGCGCGGATGTCGAAGCGCGGTTCAGCGGCCGCGATGCCGACGTTCTGCGGGCGCTGGCGGACGAGGCGGCGGCGATCCTGCGCGATGCCCCGCAGGCGGTCCAGCACGTGCGCACCAACTGGCGCGACCGGGCGGTCACGGTCCAGCCGCGCTATGCCGAGGATCGGGCGCAGGCGCTTGGCGTCGCGCGCGAGGACCTGGCCGCAAGCCTGCTCTTGGCGACCGACGGGCTGCGGGCGGGCACCTATCGCGAAGGCGACCGGCAGTTGCCGATCTTCGTGCGCGCGCCCGAGATGGAACGCAGCCAGCCCGGCGCGCTTCTGGACCAGATCGTCTGGTCCGAACCGGCGGAGCGCTATGTCCCCGTCAGCCAGGTGATCGACGGCTTCGACGTGGCCGTCCGCGACGGGGTGATCCACCGTCGCGACCGGTCGCCCACCATCACGGTGCAGGCCAATGCCGTACCGGGCATGACCGCGGCCGAGGCCTTCGCCGCCGTGCGCGACCGGATCGAGGCAATGGACCTGCCCGTCGGCTACCGGCTGGAATGGGGCGGCGAATACGAAGGCTCGACCGAGGCGCAGGCGAGCCTTGGCCAGCAACTGCCGCTGTCGCTGATCGTGATGGTGCTGATTTCGGTGCTGCTGTTCGGCAAGCTGCGCCAGCCGCTCGTGATCTGGCTCCTGGTGCCCATGTCGATCAACGGCGTGGCACTTGGGCTTCTGGGGACGGGACTGCCCTTTTCGTTCACGGCACTTCTGGGGCTTCTGAGCCTGTCGGGGATGCTCATCAAGAACGGCATCGTCCTGGTGGAGGAAATCGACCTGCGCCGGGCGATGGGCGGCGACCCCGACGACGCCATCGTGACCGCGTCCGTGTCGCGTCTGCGGCCCGTGGTGCTGGCGGCGGCGACCACGATCCTTGGCATGATCCCGTTGCTGGCCGACGCGTTCTTCGCGTCCATGGCGGTGACGATCATGGGCGGGCTTGCCTTTGCGTCCGTCCTGACACTGATCGCGGCGCCGGTGCTGTATCGCATCTTCATACCGGGCACGCCTGCAGCGCCCGTTGCCGCGGAAAACGGTGCGACAGCCTGATGCACATCTCGATCTTTCGATCTGTCTTGAGATAGATCAATGTTGAAGCACGGGACCGCCGGATAGGGGTCGGTCAACCACAGAACCAGACCCGAAGGAGGGACCATGTTTCGTCTGACCCTATCCACAGCGCTTGTGACCGCGCTGGCCGCAGGTGCGGCCACGGCGCAGACAGATCTGCGTGAAGAAGCGCTGTTCCACTTCAAGCCGCTGCCGTCCACCGTCCCCGCCGTGCGCGACAACCCGATCACGCCGGAAAAGGTCGATCTGGGCCGGAAGCTGTTCTTCGATCCGCGCATGTCTGCATCCGGCGTGTTCTCCTGCCATTCGTGCCACAACCTGTCCACCGGCGGCGACGACAACATGCCGGTATCCGTCGGCCACGGCTGGCAGACCGGGCCGCGCAATTCGCCAACCGTGCTGAACTCCGTGTTCAACAGCGCGCAGTTCTGGGACGGCCGGGCGCAGGATCTGGCGGAACAGGCCAAGGGCCCGGTGCAGGCTGGTGTGGAGATGGCCAACACACCCGAAAACCTGCTCGCCACACTGAATTCGATGCCGCAGTATCAGGAATGGTTCCAGGCGTCGTTCCCGGATCAGGTCGATCCGGTGACCTTCGACAACTTCGCCAAGGCGCTGGAAGCGTTTCAGGCGACCCTGATCACGCCGGCACCGTTCGACGCGTGGCTGAACGGCGATGACGATGCGCTGACCGATCTGCAAAAGACCGGGATGACCGCCTTCATCGAAGAAGGCTGCGTCGCTTGCCATGCCGGGATCAACCTTGGCGGCGAGGGCTACTATCCCTTCGGGCTGATCGAACGGCCCGGCGCGGACATCCTGCCGCCGGACGACAAGGGGCGGTTCATGATCACGGAAACCGCCGGGGACGACTACGTGTTCCGTGCCTCACCGCTGCGCAACGTGGAACTGACGGCGCCGTATTTTCACTCGGGCGTCGTCTGGTCGCTGGAACAGGCCGTGGCGGTCATGGGCCTGACCCAGCTTGGGGCGGATCTGTCAGACGACGATGTCGTCGCCATCGCGGCCTTCCTGCGGTCCCTGACCGGAACGATCCCCGAAATCCAGTACCCGATCCTGCCGGTCGAAACCTCGACCACGCCGCGCCCGTCGAACGAAGTGATCCGCAGCGACGGCTGATCCGGGCCGCATCCCCACCTTGGCCATCGGGGCCGCGCCTGTCACGGGCGCGGCCCTTTCCGCTGCGGACCGGGGCTGCCTGCACGTTCAAGAAGCGCTCTGGAGGCATTCGGGCAACTTTCGGGCAGCTTTCGGACAACTTTCGGGCGCGCGGGACCACGCGATTGGGCCATCTCGGTCGCCATCACGCTTTTTTGGGGTGACTTCAACGACCCGGTGCTACCTCTTGGCTGCGGGACACGGGGTGAATGAGCATCATGGGCATTGTCAGGCAGGTCGCGCTGGGTCTCGCGGCGCTTGCGATCACGATCGTGGTCTGGGCGGTCTACGTGCCGGCTGCGGCCCCTGTTCTGGAACGGGCCGGTGTCTACGGCGCGCTCGGGCTGACCGCCCCCACCGATGAACCGGCCAGCGACAGGCAGCGCGGCGGCGGACCGGCGCAGGTGGTCGTCGCGGAAGCCGTCGAAGGGCGGATCAATGCCGCGGTGTCGGCCATAGGCGACGCCCGCGCGATCCGCTCCGTCACCGTGCGGGCCGAAGCGACCGGCATGATCCGCGACCTCGCAGTCGCGCCGGGCAGCCATGTCACCGCGGGCGCGCTCATCGTTCAGCTTGACGACGACGCCGAACAGATCGCGCGCGAACGGGCCGAACTGATGGTCGTGGACACGACCGACGATCTGGACCGGTTGAGACGGCTCGAAGCGTCGGGTGCGGTGACATCCGTGCAGTTGCGGGAAGCGGAACTGGCGGTGCGCAGCGCGGCGCTGGAACTGCGCCAGGCGGAGCTGGAGGTGGAGCGCCGCCGGGTCCTTGCCCCGATCGACGGTTGGGTCGGCCTGATCGAGGTCGAACTCGGCGACCGGATCAGCACGCAGGACGATATCGCCGTCATCACCGACCGGTCCAGCATCCAGATCGATTTCCGTGTGCCGGAACGATATGTGGGACAGATCGACATCGGCACGCCGCTGACGGTGGCGCCGCTTGCGCATCGCGACAACGTCATGACCGGCGAGATCGTCGCGCTGGACAACCAGATCGACCGCGCCAGCCGCACCCTGCGCGTGCAGGGACGGATCGACAACACCGGCGACCGCCTGCGCGCCGGTCAGGCCTTCGCCGTCTCCCTGTCGTTTCAGGGCGAAGTCTTGCCAGGCGTGAAACCGCTTGCGGTGCAATGGTCGAACGAGGGGTCGTACGTCTGGGTCGTGCGCGACGAAACGGCCTCTCGCGTGCCTGTCGTGATCCGCCAGCGCAACAGCGACGTCGTGCTGGTCGAAGGCGCGCTCCGGATCGGCGATCTCGTGGTGACGGAGGGGACCCAGAACCTGCGCGACGGGGCAAAGGTCAGCATTGCCGACGATGCGGATGGCGACGGCGCAACCGCTGCCGCCGGTCAGGGACGTGCCATCTGAATGCAGCCGAAAGGACCGGCATCGTGAAACACGCCACCGCCGAACAGATCGGACAATCGGGCGTAGCCCTGTTCGTGCGCCGACCCATCCTTGCCTTCGTGCTCAGCGCGCTGATCGTGATCGCGGGGCTGGCCAGCCTGTCTGGTGTCGAAGTGCGCGAACTGCCCAACGTCGACCGGCCGGTCGTCACCGTGACGACCGATTTCCCCGGTGCGTCCCCCGAAACCGTCGATCAGGAAGTGACTGGACGGATCGAAGGGGCGGTCGGGCGGGTCGCCGGGATCCAGTCCATCTCGTCCAGCTCCCGGTTCGGGCGGAGCCGTGTCACGCTCGAATTCTCGGACAGCACCGACATCGACGTGGCCGCCACCGACACCCGCGATGCCGTGGCCCGCATCACCAACGACCTGCCCGACGACGCGGAACGCCCCGAGATCGTCAAGGCGGATGCCGATGCCGAGCCGATCCTGCGCCTTGCGGTCACATCGCCAAGCCGCAGTCCGCAGGACCTGACCCAACTGGTCGATGACCGGATCTCGGACCGCCTGATATCCATCGAAGGGGTCGCGGACCTGCAGATCTACGGCGACCGGCTGCCGATCTTCCGGGTCGATATCGACCTGATGGAACTGGCGAGCCGCGGTCTGACGCTGGCGGACCTGCGCGACACGCTGGACGACGTGGCGTTCGATGCGCCCGCGGGCGATCTGACCGGCACGCAATCGGCGATCAACGTGCGCACCACCGCAACGGTGAACACACCCGCCACGCTGGAAGAGTTGCTCGTGCGCGATCACGTGCGGCTGGGGGATGTGGCGAACGTGACGCTTGGTCCCGCGCCCAACGAAACGATCCTGCGCGCCGATGGGGAAACCGGGCTCGGGCTTGGCATCATCCGGCAGGCCACCAGCAACACGCTGTCGATTTCCACCGATGTGCGCGCCGCGGTGGAGCAATTGCGCGAAACCCTGCCGGAGGACGTGAACATCTTCGTCACCTCCGACGACGCGGTCTTCGTGCGCGGCTCCATCGCCGAGGTTCTCAAGACGCTGGGCATGGCCGTGGCGATCGTGGTCGCGGTGATCTACGTCTTCCTGCGGGACATGCGCGCGACGCTGATCCCGGCGCTGACCATGCCCGTGGCCCTGATCGGCACGCTGGCGGCGATCTATCTCGTGGGGTTCTCGGTCAACATCCTGACCCTTCTGGCGCTGGTTCTGGCCACGGGGATGGTCGTGGACGACGCCATCGTGGTGCTGGAAAACATCGTGCGCCGCCGGTCCGAAGGCATGGGCCCCCGCGCCGCCGCCGTGCTGGGCACGCAGCAGGTGTTCTTCGCGGTCGTGACGACCACTGCGACGCTGGCGGCGGTGTTCGTGCCGCTGTCGTTCCTGCCCGGGCAGGCGGGCGGGCTGTTTCGGGAATTCGGCTTCACGCTGGCGATCGCGGTCGGGCTGTCGTCGGTCGTGGCGCTGACGCTGTGTCCGGTGCTCGCGAGCAAGATGCTGCGCGACGAGGGCGACGGCGCGGGCGGCGTGATCGGCTGGATCGGCGCGCGGCTGGAAGGGCTTTATGCCCGCACCCTGCGCGGCGCGCTGGACAACGCCGCGGTCGTGGTGCTGGTCGCGGTCCTGTTCGCCGCCACGGCTGCCTTCATGGCCCGCGACCTGCGGCAGGAACTGACCCCGCCCGAGGACCGCGCGATCGCCCTGCTGCGGATCACGGCACCACAAGGCGTGTCGCTGGAGTACACCGCCGCCAAGATGCGCGAGATCGAAACGCGGCTCCAGCCACTGCGCGACAGTGGCGAGATCCTGAACCTGTTCAGCATCGCGGGCACCGGATCCAACGCGCGCGGCTTCATGGTGATGCGTCTTGCCGACTGGGGCGACCGGGCGCGCAGTCAGCAGGACATCGTCGCGGACATCAACACCGCCGCGCGCGGCGTCGTGGGCGTTCGGGCCTTTGCGATCCAGCCCAATTCGCTGGGCATCCGCGGGGCCGGGCGCGGCCTGAGCTTCGCGCTGACCGGCAACGATTACGCGCAACTGTCCGAGGTCGCGGAACGGCTCATATCCCGGATGGAGGAAAACCCCGGCTTCGGGGAAGTCCGGCTCGACTATGAAACCACGCAGCCGCAACTCTTTATCGAAGTGGACCGCAGCCGGGCGTCGGATCTCGGCATCGACATCTCCGGTCTGACCGATGCCATGCGCGCGGTGCTGGAGGGGCGGTCGGTGGGCACGCTGTTCGTCGACGACACCAGCTACGATATCCAGATGCTGTCAACGACAACCCCCGTCAACGACCCCGCCGATCTGGAAAACGTGTTCGTGCAGGCCGGTGACGGACAGATGGTACCCCTGTCCAGCTTCGTGCGGCTGGAAGAACGCGCCGTCGCCCCGGAACTGTCGCGCGAAGGCCAGAACCGGTCGGTGGAAATCACCGCCGGGCTGACACCCGACATGACGCTTGGGGCGGCGCTGGCCGAAGCCCGCGCGCTCGCCGCCGACACGATGGCGCCCGAGAACCGCATCATCCCGTTGTCCGAGGCCGCGACGCTCGATCAGACATCCGCGGGACTGTTGCTGACCTTCGGCTTCGCGCTGCTCGTCGTCTTTCTGGTGCTGTCGGCGCAGTTCGAAAGCTTCGTGTCCGCCGTCGTCGTGATGGCGACCGTACCGCTGGGTGTCGCCTGCGCGATTCTCGCGCTGGTGGCGACGGGCCTGAGCCTGAACATCTACAGCCAGATCGGGCTGGTGATGCTGATCGGGATCATGGCGAAGAACGGCATCCTGATCGTGGAATTCGCCAACCAGTTGCGTGACCGGGGCGACGGTATCCGTGACGCGATCGAGACCGCCAGCACCGTGCGGCTGCGCCCGGTGATGATGACGATGGTGTCGACCGTGCTGGGCGGCGTGCCGTTGATCCTGTCGAGCGGGGCGGGGGCCGAGGCGCGCGAGGCGCTGGGATGGGTCATCGTCGGCGGGCTTGGCCTTGCGACCCTGTCGACGCTCTATCTGACGCCGGTCGCCTATCTGCTGCTGGCCGGTCTGTCGTCGCCGCGGGCGGAGGAGGAACGGCGTCTGCGCGCCGAGCTCGATGCGGCGATCGGGGGCGGAACCGCCTGACCGACGTGCGCAGGCGGGCGGGAACCGGTTGACCGGTGTGGATGGGTGGAGGATCGTGGACGGGATGACACGCCGGTTGCTTCCCGTTCTCGTCGTCGCGGCAATGGCTGCGAGCAACCACGCCGCCCATGCGGCGTGTCGGCTGGCGCTTGTGCTGGCGCTGGACGTATCGTCATCGGTGGATCCGGTTGAGGACCGGTTGCAGCGGCAGGGGCTTGCCGCCGCGCTCACATCCCCCGATGTGCAGGCCGCGATCCTTGCGGATCCCGATTTTCCGGTCGCACTGCACGTCTTCGAATGGTCGGGGCGATACCAGCAATCGACGCTGCTGGACTGGCGGCTGCTGCGCTCCGCAGAGGACATCGCGGATGCCGCAGCCGGGCTAGGCGAAAGCACGCGGTCCTATGCGAATTTTCCCACGGCGCTGGGATACGCGTTGGGACATGCCGTGGCGCAACTGGACCGCGCGCCAGCGTGCGAACGCAAGACGATCGACGTCTCGGGGGACGGGCGAAACAACGCGGGATTCGGACCGCAGACCGCCTACCGGCATTTCGACGTCTCGGACGTCACGGTGAACGGTCTGGCGATCGGCGGGCTGCAGGACCGGTTACCGGACTATTACCGCGACGAGGTGATCCACGGCCCCGGTGCCTTCGTCGAGATCGCCACCGGGTTCGACGATTTCCAGCGCGCCATGGAACGCAAGCTGATCCGCGAAACCGCGAGCCCGCAGCTTGGCGCGCTGCCCCCGGATCGGCAAGGCGGCTGATCCGGCCGAGGACCGCGCGCCGCGCAGGGTGCCGTCGCCGCCGCGCGGCGCGGAAAGAGGCGGCACCGGTGTGCGGTGCCGCCCGTCTGCGTGAAGGCGGCTCCCGGGCCGCTCTTGCGCAGAACCGTCAACCGGTTTCGCGCGTGTCAGCACCGGATCGCGCGCCGCGCGTCAGCCGATGATCGCGTTCAGCGTCGCCGACGGGCGCATCACCGCCGCCGTCTTGACCGGATCGCCGTGGTAGTAACCGCCAAGGTCCACCGCCTGCCCGCGCCCCGCGTGCAGCTCCGCAAGGATCGTCGCTTCGCCATCGGCCAACGCCTGCGCCACGGGGGCGAAATGCGCGGCAAGCTCCGCGTCGTCCGTCTGTGCCGCCAGCGCCTCGGCCCAGTAGCGGGCGAACCAGTAGTGGCTGTCGCGGTTGTCGGGCTGGCCCGCCTTGCGACCGGGCGAACGGTCGTTGTCAAGAATGCCCTGCGTGGCGATATCCACCGCCTCCCCCAGCACCCGCGCCTTGGGGTTGTCGCACACATCGGCGAGGAACTTGAAACTTTCCCCCAGTGCGCAGAATTCCCCCAGACTGTCCCAGCGCAGGTGGTTTTCCGCGTGCAACTGCTGGACGTGCTTGGGGGCCGACCCGCCAGCACCCGTTTCGAACATGCCGCCGCCCTGCATCAGCTTGACGATGGACAGCATCTTGGCCGAGGTCGCGAGTTCCAGGATCGGGAAGAGGTCGGTGAGGTAGTCGCGCAGCACGTTGCCGGTGATGGCGATGCAATTGTCGCCACGGGTGATCGTCTCGAGGCTCGCACGGGTGGCGTCGCGCGGGGCCATGATCTCGAACCGGTCGGCCACGCCGTGGGCGTCGAGGATCGGCTTCACATAGGCGATCAGTTCCGCGTCATGGGCGCGGCTGGCGTCGAGCCAGAAGATCGCCCGGCACCCTTCGGCGCGCTGCCGGTCGATGGCGAGCTTTACCCAATCCTCGATGGGGGCCTTGCGCGTGCTGGCCGACCGCCAGATATCGCCCGCCGTGACGCTGTGTTCGTGGATCACCGTGCCGTCGTCCAGCACCATGCGCACCGTGCCGTCCATGGGGATCTCGAAGGTCGTCGGATGGCTGCCGTATTCTTCGGCCTTCTGCGCCATCAGGCCCACGTTCTGCACCGTGCCCGCGGTGGCCGGGTTCAGCTTGCCGTTTTCCTTGAAGAACTTCACCGTCTCGTCATAGACCGGCGCATAGCTGTCGTCGGGGATCACGCAGACCGCGTCGTGTTCCTTGTCGTCCGGGCCCCAGCCCTTGCCGCCCGCGCGGATCAGTGCGGGCATGGACGCGTCGATGATGACATCCGATGGCACGTGCAGGTTGGTGATGCCCCGGCTGCTGTCCACCATGTACATGGGCGGTCGGTCCGCCATGCAGGCGTCGATCGCCGCCATGATGTCGGCCCGGTCCTTGACCCGCGCCAGCAGGTCGCCCAGCCCCGAGTTGGGGTTCACGCCAAGTGCCGCCATGTCGTCGCCGAAGGCGTCGAACACGGGCTTCAGGAACACCCGCACCGCGTGACCGAAGATGATCGGGTCCGACACCTTCATCATCGTGGCCTTCAGGTGGATCGAGAACAGCACGCCTTCGGCCTTGGTCCTGTCGATCTCGTCGGCCAGAAACGCCTGCAGCGCGCCCGCGGACATGAACGTGGCATCGACGACCGTGCCCGCCGGATAGCTCAGGCCGTCCTTGAGCACCGTCTCAGAGCCATCGGCGCCGGTCAGCACGATCTTCGCCGTGGCCGCGCGGTCCAGCGTCACCGAGGTTTCGTTGGAAAAGAAATCGCCCCCCGACATGGACGCGACCCGCGTCTTGCTGTCGGCGGTCCAGTCGCCCATGGAATGGGGGTTGGCCTGCGCGAACCGCTTCACGGCGGCAGCGGCGCGCCGGTCCGAGTTCCCTTCGCGCAGCACCGGGTTCACCGCCGATCCCTTGATCGCGTCGTATTTCGCGCGGGCGGATTTTTCCGCGTCGGTCGCGGGCGTCTCGGGGTAGTCCGGGATGGCATATCCCTGACCCTGCAGTTCACGGATCGCGGCGACAAGCTGCGGACCCGAGGCCGAG
Source organism: Meridianimarinicoccus sp. (assembly GCA_036770665.1). Lineage (GTDB taxonomy): Bacteria > Pseudomonadota > Alphaproteobacteria > Rhodobacterales > Rhodobacteraceae > Meridianimarinicoccus. Next base: position 5,230 of record DAIPIS010000016.1, on the reverse strand, counting down.
ATGTTCGGCAGCTTGATCACGTTGGCTTCGGGCGTCTTCACCAGTTCGCCCAGCACAGCCAGATCATCGGACTGGCGCTGCGCGTCGGTCAGCGCATCCGGGAAGGCCGCGAGGATCCGCCCGGCGAGCGAAATGTCCCGCGTGCCGACGCTGACGCCCGCAGCACTTGCGAAGCTGCGGATGATCGGCAAAAGCGAGGCCGACGCCAGTTCTGGGGCTTCGTCGACCGTGGTATAGATGATGTCGGGTGTGGCGTCAGGGGTCATGGGATCAGGGCCTTGGTTGTTTCCGGCATACCGTAGTACACAATTAAAGGCGGCGCCACCGTTTCGGCACAGGTCGGCGCAGGTCGGGGCGCGGGGAATGATCGCACCCCCCGAGCCCGTGATGCCCCCGATACCATGCCGCAAGGTCAGGCCGAACCGACGCATTGCCGCGCCCGGCACGGTATGCTCACACCACCGCGATCCGGCTGGCGGTCCGTCCCGCCGGGGGTTCCGATGCGGCGGCGTTCCGGGTTAGACAGGGCGCATGACCCGTCAGCTTTTCCCCATCGCGGCCCTTCTGCTGGGCTCGGCGCTGCTGCTCTTCGCGGGGGGATCAACGCGCTCCTGCTGCCGGTGCGCGGATCCGCCGAAGGGTTCAGCGCCACGTCGCTCGGCTTGCTGGGGACCGGCTGGGCCATCGGCTACGTGTCGGGCTGCATCCTGACACCCCGGCTGGTGGGGCGCGTGGGGCATATCCGGTCGTTCTCGGTCATGTGCGCGCTGGCGGCGGTGGCGGTGCTCCTGTCGCTGATGATGCTCCACCCCGCCGCATGGCTGCCCTTGCGTGCCCTGTCGGGCTTCTGCTTCGCCGGGGCGGCGATGATCGTGGAAAGCTGGTTGAGCGAAAGGTCCGACCCCGCGTCGCGCGGGCGGGTGTTCGGGGTCTACACGATGGTCAACCTCGCGGCGACCACGGCGGGGCAGATGGCGCTGACGCTGGGCAGCACGGCGGGCTACACGTTCTTCGTGCTGGCGGCCGTGGTGTATTGCGTGGCGCTGGTACCGACCGCGATTTCCTCCAGTGCCGCGCCCAATCCGCTGGTCAGTGTCCGGCTGGACCTTGGCAGCCTGTGGCGCAATTCGCCGGTGGCGGTGGCGGGCATCTTCCTCGTGGGCATCTCGAACGGTGCTTTCGGCACGCTGGCGGCGGTCTATGCGGACCGGGTCGGGCTGGTGCTGACGACCATCGCGCTCTTTGCCAGCATCCCGATCCTTGCGGGGGCGGCATCGCAGGTGCCTGTCGGCTGGCTGTCCGACCGGATGGATCGGCGGCGCGTTCTTCTGGGGTTGGCCGCGATCGCCATCGCCGCCGATCTGGCGTTCATCCTGCTCGCCCCCGACACGCGCGGCATGAATCTGTTTCTCGCCGCCGTGTTCGGCGCGTCGGTCTTCGCCATGTACCCGGTGATCCTCGCCCATGCCAATGACCACGCGCCCGACGGGCAGTTCATCCAGACCTCGGGCGGGCTACTGCTTGTGTTCGGGCTGGGGGCCATCGTGGGTCCGCTCATCGCCGGTGTCGCCATGGGGCGGCTGGGCGAAACCGGGCTCTTCATGACATCCTTCGTGGCGCATGTGCTGCTGGTGGTGTTCACCCTCGCCCGGATGGCGCTGCGTGCACCGGTGCGCACGGCGGACAAGACGGCCTTCGTCGTCACGCCGCCCGCCCGCGCGATCACCCCCGAGACGGCAGCCATGGTGGCCGACGCCGACACCGCGCCAGAACCCGAACCCGAAGCCGCCTGACCGTGCCGTCGCTCAGACGATCCGACGCATCTGCGCAGCGATGGCCGTCACGCGGGTTTCGCGGCACAGAAGCTCCATCATCACCCGCACCCGACCATCGCGCTCCAGCGCCACGATCCGGCCGACCAGCGTCGCGAACGGGCCATCGATCATTTCCACCCGGTCGCCAACCTCCACATCGGCCGGCGGCGCAAGCATCCCCGCGTCGTCGCACCTGTCCATCAGCGCCGCCATGAATGCATCGGGCACGGGGCGCGGGGCATGCGGATCACCGACCACAAGCCGACAGATCCCCTGCGTTGCATTGATCGCCTGCCAGCCGGGCCGCGCCGGGTCGAACTGCACGAACACGTAGCCGGGAAACACCATCTCCGCGCGGCGCACGATCCGCCCGGACTGGCGGCGCGCCAGCATGATGCGCGGCGCGAAATGGGCGATGCCCTGCCGGTCGAGATTGCGTTGCGCGATGCGGATCGCGTTGGGCTTGAGCTGCGCCACGAACCAGTTCTCCGCGCCCCGCGCAAGCCCGCCGCCCTGCCGTGCCATCGGGTCGATCGGTGCTGGCGGCATCCGCGAAATCTCCGTGCCGTTGACGATGGGGCGGGAATACAAGGTCGGCCATGGATTGCACAAGACCCGTCGTCCCTGCCCTGTGTTGCGCACAGGCCCACACGGGGCCCTTTGGCGCCCTCTCGTGTTGCCTGCGCGGCCTTCGCTGTGCTTTACCACGACCGAGTCGATGCCCTAGCCGCGGAAAGAGTTTCATCATGTCCCGGATCCTGCTGTGCTTCGTTCTGTGCCTGTCCGGTTGCGGTTCCGCCTATATCGCGCCATCGGTGGCACCGACGTCGCGCGATGCGGCGGCACCGGTGGACGTGGTGGTCGTGGCACTGACACCCGGCGCAATCGCCGCGGCCAACGCATCGCCCTATGCCCCGCGGCAGGTTCCTGCGGCCTTCCGCCAGACCGCAAGCGCCCCTGACCGCAGTGCGCTCCTGGACCTGCCGCAGGCCCCGGGACGCGCCGATGCAGGCCCCCCGACGCTGGATTTGCGGGTGCCGCCCGCCGTGGTGCCCGGCCCCTACGCGATCGGCATCGCCGACGTGCTGCTGCTGGCGACAACCGCACCCGCGACCGAGGCCGAGGCGCTGACCGGTATCCTCGCCGCCCAGAGCCGCCGGCAAGGCTATACCGTGCAGGACGACGGCACCATCGCGATACCGGACGCAGGCCGCGTGCGGGTCGCGGGCCTGACGGTGGAGGATGCCGAGGCCGCGGTCTTTCAGGCTCTGGTGGCGGCGGGGCTCGACCCCAGCTTCAGCCTTGAGATCGCCGAATTCAATTCGAAGCGCGTGTCGGTCGGTGGGGCCGTGGGCCAGCCCGCGCTCGTGCCGATCACCCTGCAGCCCCTGCGGCTGGCCGAGGCGCTGCAGCTTGCGGGTGGCGTCGCGGCACCCGACCAGACCTATGCGTCCATCCGGCTGTTCCGCGACGGTGCGCTCTACCAGATCCCGCTGACGCGCTTCTTGTCCGACAGCACGCTGCAACGGATCGTGCTGACGGATGGCGACGCGGTCTTCGTGGACACGGAATACGAACTGGACCGCGCCCAGCAGTATTTCCGCGACCAGCTTGCGCTGGTGACCGCAGAAAACAGCGCGCGGTCCAACATGCTGGCCCAGCTGGATACGGAATTCACCATCCGCCGCGCGCAGTTGCAGGAACAGCGGGACAATTTCGCGGCGCTGACCGAACTGGACGCGCTGGAGCGCGACTACGTGTACCGCGTGGGCGAGGTCGTGCAGCAAGGCCGCATCCCGCTGCCCTATGGGCGCACCGGCACGCTGGCGGATGCGCTCTATGCCGATGGCGGGTTCCGCACGGCGCAGGCCAACCCGTCGCAGATTTACCTCCTTCGCGGCTTCGGCACCACGGGCGGCGTGCGCGCCTATCACCTGGACGCGCGCAACCCCGGCAACCTGATCCTCGCGACGCAGATGCAGCTGCGGCCCAACGACTTCATCTTCATCGAGGAACAGCCGATCACCAAGTGGAACCGCGTCGTGTCGCAGTTCATCCCGTCGCTGTTCAACCAGGTGGCGCAGGTGGCGGACGGACTTTAACGGTGCAGATTGCGGCCGCCCGAAGCCGGCGGATCAACGCCGGTTTCGATCGGCCCTGTCCTCCGCACGTCGAGGCCGGCGCGCAAATGGACGGCGGCTGTGCTGCATGTGGAACAGCCTGACGCGAAGATCACGTCACTGGTCGCGCGGATGGCTTTGGATCGTCTCGGACCGTCATCGGATCGCCCACCGGACGGATCGCGCGTCTGGCCGCTTCGCGAATTCTCACGAAAGTTAAAATTCAATTGACTTCGTCTGCCTGACGGCCTACCACACATCCTGATTTCAGCATGGACCCGTAAACGTTTATAGTATCTACATAATTTCGATCCCACTGCTCGTTTTGGGGGCGTGTTCCGGTGGCTCCAACGGCGGCGGCACCACAGACCCGTTCGCGAATGCCGTGACAGTCCAGCCCGGACAAACCTTCCCCGAGGATCGCGCCTTCGCGACCCAGACGCAGGCTGTGTCTGCGCGTTTCACGAACGCGGGTTCCGTTGGCGCGTTTACACCGCAAGCGGGAACAATGACCGTCGGTGCCCCGTCCGAAGACGGAGTTCAGGACATTCGGTTCGATACGGCGGGAAATGTCGTCGAATTCACGGGTGGCGCAGCAAACATCTATCGGTACCTCGACGGAATTGTTGTCTACGCGGAAGATGCAGACGGGACGATCCTGATCTTGGATCAATTGACCGACCCCGTGTATACCGGGTTCGCCGGCTGGTCCCAAGCGAGCGCGCCGGGTCGCCTGCCTGCGCCGGGCACGCCTGTCGTTTTCGGGGTCATCGGCACGCCCATCACCAGCCTGCCGACCGGAACCGCAACATATCGCGGAATATCGGTGGGCATGGACAATGATCTTGGCGTGGCGTGGATCACGGCGTCCGACATTGCGGTCAACACGGACTTTACCAATGTCACGGTGGCGTCGACGAACACCATTGTCGAGCAACTCGGGGGCGGGACCGTGTATTCCGAAGGCGGGCTCGATTTCACGGCAAGCGGCGTCGTAGGCGGTGGGGCCTACACCGCGACGGGCAACGGAATGACCGTCAACGGTGCCTTCTTCGGTCCGAACGCCGAAGAAACCGGCGGGACGTTCCACGGCACGTCGATCTATGGCTCCGATTACGGGGGGGCATTCTCCGCCAGCCGTTGACCCCCCGCGACGTCCATCAACCCGATGCAACCGGACGGGGGGCTATTGGCGCAAGGCCCGTGATCGCACGGAGCGTGCGCGGGCATCGCCGTCTTATCCTGCCCACCGCTGCGGCGGCACAGGTCGCCGACGCAGCGGTCGTGTCGGCGCGC
>DAIPIS010000015.1:0-25788 GCA_036770665.1 Meridianimarinicoccus sp. | reverse complement strand
TCGGGAAGAAGCCGCAGGTGGCGCCGTATTCGGGGGCCATGTTGGCGATGGTCGCACGGTCCGCGAGCGGCAGGGTGTCAAGCCCCGCGCCGTAGAATTCCACGAATTTGCCCACGACGCCCTTCTTGCGCAGCAGTTCCACGACCTTGAGCACGAGGTCGGTGCCGGTGGTCCCTTCCATCATCGCGCCGGTCAGTTCAAAGCCGACGACCTCGGGGATGAGCATGGAAATCGGCTGGCCCAGCATCGCGGCTTCGGCCTCGATGCCGCCCACGCCCCAGCCCAGCACCGCCGCGCCGTTGACCATTGTGGTGTGGCTGTCGGTGCCGACCAGCGTATCGGGGTACGCCACCGTCGCGCCGGTCTGGTCCACATCGGTCCAGACGGTCTGCGCAAGGTATTCGAGGTTCACCTGATGGCAGATGCCCGTGCCCGGCGGCACCACGCGGAAATTGTTGAACGCCTTCTGGCCCCATTTCAGGAAGGTGTAGCGTTCGATGTTGCGTTCGTATTCCCGGTCCACGTTCATCTGGAACGCGCGCGGGTTGCCGAATTCGTCGATCATGACCGAATGGTCGATCACCAGGTCGACCGGATTCAGCGGGTTGATCTTTTCCGGATCGCCCCCCAGTGCCTTGATCCCGTCGCGCATCGCGGCGAGGTCCACCACGGCCGGAACGCCGGTGAAGTCCTGCATCAGCACGCGCGCCGGACGATAGGCGATTTCGCGGGGGTTCTTGCCGCCCATTTTCGCCCAGTCGGCGAAGGCCTTGATGTCGTCCACCGTGACCGTCTTGCCATCCTCGAACCGGAGCATGTTTTCCAGCACGACCTTCAATGCAGCGGGAAGCTTCGAGAAATCGCCAAGTCCGGCGGCTTCTGCTGCCGGGATCGAGTAATAGGCGACAGTCTGGTCGCCCGCGCTAAGCGTCTTGCGCGTCTTGGCGGTGTCCTGACCAACGATGATCGTCATGGCGTGTGATCTCCCGAAATGCAGCGGAGTTGAGCTTGAACCGGTATGCCCCGGAGCCTTCGACCGATCAAGGGCGGGGAGGTGCGGCGAATTGTATACCGTCGCACACCGTAGCGTCCTCACCAAGTCTCGAAAGGGTGATTGGCATCACCGGGGCGCATCGCCTAGGTATCCCCGACGCGGCGAGGGCGAGCGAAAGGGTCATGGTGATGCGGCGTTTCACGGCGGGTGTGTCGCTGGTCTGGGTGGGCATGATCGCGGCCATGGGCGCGCTGACGATCCCGGCTGTCGCGCAGGACGACCTGCCCGCGCCCGTGGTGGTCGAACTGTTCACGTCACAGGGATGTGCATCCTGTCCGCCAGCCGATGCGTTGCTGGCGGAATTGGCGCAGCAGCCGCATATCCTGCCGCTCGCGCTGCATGTGGATTACTGGGACTACATCGGGTGGGAGGATCAGTTCGCTCAGGCGGCCTTTACCACTCGGCAGAAGAGCTATGCCCACGCTGCGGGTCGGCGGATGATCTACACGCCGCAGATGATCGTCGCGGGCCGGGTGGAAGTCGCCGGGACGAAGCCGGAGCGCGTCAGCGCTGCCATCGCCGCGGAACGGGCCCGCCCGCCTGTCATGCGGATCGATGTCAAGGCGCGGGCCGACGGCAGCGTGCGGGTGCGGCTCGTGCCGCTGGGACCCATCGATCGCAACGCCGAAGTGATCGTGGTGCGCTATGCGCCCCTGCGCGAAAGCGAGATCACGCGCGGGGAAAATGCCGGGCATACTTTCCACTATGTGAACGTGGTGACCGAGTGGACGGTTCTCGGGACCTGGGATGCCCGGGAACCGGCCGAGTTCGACATTCCCGTGCCGTCCAGCCCACAGCCCGGTGCCGTTCTCGTGCAGGTCGCGGGACAGGGCGCGATTCTGTCGGCCGCCCGCCTTGACTGACCGCGGGAGTGTCCGCGTTGTCTTTTGCCCGTTTGGTCAAGAGGATGGGCGCGGCAGATGCAAATCCGGTTTCCAGCGTCTGTGGATCCACAGCCACTGATCCATGTGCGCGCGCACCCGTGCCTCCAGACTGTCGTTGATCGCCTGTGTCATGGCTTCAGGCGTGCCGTGCGGGATCGGGTCTTCGGCGACGATCTCGAAACCCGTCCCACGGCGGATGCCATAGACCGGCACCAGCAGCGCCCCGTATTTGAGTGCCAACTCGGCCGCCGACAGCGATGTCGGCGCTGGCTTCCCGAAGAACCGAAGCATCGCGCCGCCATGGACATACTGGTCCATCAGGATCGCGACCGTGTTGCCGCCGCGCAGAAACTTCACCATCTGGGCGAGCCCGCGGCGTCCGCGCGGAAATACAGGTGCCGCGATCCGGCTGAGTGCATCGTGAAAGATCCTGTCGAGCGCGGGATCGTCCACCGGGCGGTAAAGCGCGCCGATCCTGTGCCCGCGCTGTGCAAGGGCGCAGCGCGCGGCGTCGAAATTGCCGAAATGCCCGCTGACCACGATGATCGGTTTTCCGGTGGCCCGGGCTTCATCCAGTGCCGCGAGACCCGGTCCCGTCATCGGCGTCCGCGCGATCCGGTCGATGAACGGCTTGCCGGCTGCGATCTCGCCCAGCATCCGGCCGGTATTCGCGGGCACGGTCCGCGTCAGAAGGGCGACCTCGCGTTCCGGAAGGTCGGGCAGCACATGGGCCAGATTTTCACGGATGCGCCGATCATAGCCGGCAATCGGGGAAAAAAGACGCGACATGACCCATGCCATGACCGACAGGCGGATCGGGTAGGGAAGCAGCCGCGGTGTGCCAAGCAGAACGAAGACGGCCCGACGTGTCCACGGGTTGCCACCGCTGGCGCGGCTGCTGTCCCTGTCACTCTGCGGGGCCATGTCGGTGCTCCGATGCCAGCCCCGATGCGGGCTTTCGTCGGGTATAGGCTGGACTGCGCACCACGGGCAACCGTCGTCGCCGGATCGCTGCGCCAGTGAAGTCATGCAGCATCGGTGCAGGAGCTGGACGGCGCGTTCCGCACCGGTCACGGCAACGATGCAGGCGGCGCCTGCAGAATGCCGCGGATGGATCACGGCGCATTTCCAAGGTGCCCTGCGTCGCTTGCCCATGAAGCGGCGCGGTCACCGGGATTGTGCGGGACCGCTGTCGCCGTCCCTTCAGGCATGGACCGTTTCGATCGTCCGCGCGATGCCAAGCGGGCGGCCCTTGGTTGCGGGCGCAGCGGGCCCGCCGCCGATTTCGATTACTGGGTGATGCGCTCCCATGCGCCTGTCCGTTCGGCGGTTTCCGCGCGCAGGCGGACCGAACGCGCGAGGCTGTCTGTCGCGGACGCGATGGCGGCATCTGCTGCGATGCGGCGCGGCGATGCGGCCGCAAGCCTTGGTGCGTCAGTGGGCAGGCCGGGATCCGACGCCTGCACGGGTGCGCGCCCCGCTGGACTGGTCGGTTGCGGTTGTGGCGACGCGTCCAGCGGCTGGTTGGGCGCATCCCGGATCTCGTTGCGGATCGACTCGACGGCTTCGTGGAACTGGTTCCGCGTGGATTGCGGAAGGCGGCTGAACCAGGGTCTTTGCGGCAGCCGCGCGCCCAGCACCAGCAACTCGGCCGGACCGAGTACGCGTGTCGCTGTGTCCATCGTGTCGGAGATTGCAGCTTCGAGACCCGGAGATACAACGCCGCGCCATCCGAACCGCGTATCGAGATGGCCGAGCGCGTCGAGGGGACGTGCCGCGGTGTTGAGCGCGGCAACATAGAACGTGCTTGCCGCGTCGGCTTCGGCCGTGCTGGGTGCTTCCTTGATCCATGCTTCAATCAGGATGCGGTCTTCTGCGGCAAAGCGCGCGGCGGCGATGGTGTCATAGACCGGTTGGCTTGTGCTCGCTTTGAAGAACGCGGTTGGCGGCAGGTCCGCTTGCCCGGGCGCATATCCACCGGACGCGCCCGCTGGGGTGGTCAGGTCGATCGAGCGTTCTTCGCTGACGGCGCGTTGCCGCGCGAAGTTCGCCGATTGTGCCAGCTCGGCGAGGCCTGCCGTCAGAAGGCGTCCCTCAAGATACCCGGCGAGATGCGCGCGCAGCGGAAACGGAAGCCGCGAAAGGGTGTTCACGGCATCGAGACCGAGTGGCTCGGCAATGCTTTCGGAAGGGGGTGTGCCTAGAACCGCCAGAAGTGCCGCCACGCCGCCGCAGGAGCTTGCGGACCGGACGCTGCGTGGTGCTGGTCGATCCGGCGCGTCTATGAAATGGGCGACCTGAGCCAGCATGATGGCCCTTTCCGGCGGAAGTTCGCTCGCGGTGAAGTCGACCGCGGCTTCGGCGCCGAACCCAAGTGACAGATAGGCCATGGCACGTCCCACCGGACTTGCCTCAGCCCCCGCGGTGTCGATCAACTTAAGGGACTCGGCGGCCGAGATTTCATCGAGGTCTTCGAGCAGGGCAAAACCGCTGCACAATTCCGTCTGCAATCTTGCGGTGCGATCCGACTTTGCGGAGTCCAGCGCGCTGCGCGTTTCGATTCCAGGCCCGTCGATCCCGAGTCCTGCGGTATCGGCGCGCAAAAGGCCGCTGGAGGCCGCCCGTGCAACGGCCGTCGCCAATTCCGTGGACCTGAGCAGTTGCACGGGTCGCTCCTGTGGCGGGACAAAGGCGATGCGGGGGTCGACCCGCCACGTCGCACGTGCATCACCATCGGGCGACGCGAACAGGACCGGAAACATTGTCGCGGTTTCCGAACCTAGCGGTCGCGGCGGCATGTCCGTCCGTGACGGGTCTGGTCCGTCACGGACATCGATCGCGATCACGTTGTCCCTCGCCCGGAAGACCGAGATGTGGCAATCGCAGGTCGATGCGATCCTGACCCTCCCGTCCCGGAGCGCCACGTCGCTGATGCGGGTCCGCGGAATGAACGCGAACACGTCTGATGTATCGAGCGCGGCGGGAGCCGGCGTGATGTCGACCGCATATCCATCCTCGGCATCGCTCGGTGTCCATGCTTCAACCGGACCCGGCAGGTAAAGCACCAGGCGCGTGAACGAGGCATGTTCGCCGGACCGCACACGCGTGTCTGCCCAGCCGGTTCCGGCCACGAGGCATGACGCCAGCCAGAGCAGAAGGCGGATCGACCCGGTCATGCTGCGCGGTTCCGCGCTTCCTTGAGCGATTCGCTCAGGTCGCCGAATGACGGGCGCACATGCGACGGCACGGACTGCCGACCAACTTCGATACAGATGTTAGTGGGATGGTTCTGAAGATTTGCGATCAGGACATCGCCGATGATCTGGTAGAAATGCTGGTCATCTTCCCGGATGGCCCGGATGCGTGCCGCGAAGGGCCCAACGAGTCCGTAGGCCAGGAAAACGCCCAGAAAGGTTCCGACAAGCGCGCCACCGATGAGCTTGCCAAGCACTTCTGGCGGTTGGTCGATCGACGCCATCGTCTTGATAACGCCCAGAACGGCTGCGACGATCCCCAATGCCGGAAGGCCATCCGCCATGGTCTGAAGCGCGTGGCTGGTATGCAGGCGATGCTGGAACTTCTCCTGCAGCCGACCCTCGAGCAGGTCCTCGACCTGATGCGGGTCGCTGTAGTTCATTGCGGCGGACCGGAACGTATCGGCTATCAGAGACACAGCTTCCTTGTCGGCTTGGATTTTCGGGTATCGACCGAACAGAGCCGATGTGGCGGGTTCCTCGATGTGCCTTTCAAGTTCGACAGGGTTTTGCCTCGCGAGCCGGATGAGTTCGGAAAGAAGGCAAAGAAGATCCCGATAGTCCGCGTTCTTCCATTGGGGGCCACGGAAGATCTGGCCCAGATCGCGAAAGACGGCCTTCACGGTGCTTCCATCGTTCGAAATCAGAAATGCCCCGATCGCCGCGCCGCCGATCATGACGAATTCGAATGGCAGAGCCTTAAGGATGATACCCATCTTGCCACCCGCAAGCAGGTAGCCGCCGAAGACCATGATGAAAACCGCCGCTATTCCCGCCAATGCAAGCATCAGTCCACTCCCATTCAAACGTGCAACAAGTCCGTTCCGGCTACAGGTTTCGGCCAGCCAGAACGACGCTGATCGAGTAAGCCTTTTCGGGGTCGAGTTCCGCCACAATGCGCGCCGCGACTTCAGGCTGCATGCGCGCAAGAAATCCCGCCGCGAAATCCGGTGTCATCTCGGAAAAGATCCGTGCCGAATCGTTTGGCTTCATCGCCTCGTAAACGCTGACAAGCTGCGCGATGTCCGTTTCGGCAGCGGTGCGCGCGACGGACAGCATCCGTTCCAGACGCGCCTCGGCCGCTTCCAGATCACTCAGCTGCGCTGCGATGGATTGCAGCATCTCGGCCGCGTCGCGCTCGCGCTGCGCAAGTTCGGACTCCCGCGCAGACAGTGCTGCCTTGCGGGATTCGATCTCGATAATAAGGGGATCGAGAATCTCCGCGCCCGCGGCGAAGTCGCGTTCGGGGTAGCCGGACAGCACGCCAAGACCAGAGGCGGGAATATCGCGGGCCAGTGCCGGCAACGGTCCCGCCGTCAATCTTATGCCGGCGGACAAGACGAACAGCGTGATCAGGACGGCGGTCACGTTGCCGCCGCGTGACCGGTTGCGCGATACCCAGCTCATCATCCGCCATGTTCCCCGGTTGCTTCGGAAAAAAGCCGTCGCCGAAAAGAGGCAGGCTGCGTTTCGGCCCGTTGCCCAGTCGCTTTGGGCGACGCCCGCGCAAGGGAAACGGATGGTGCCGGCACCGCCTCGGGAATCCGAGGTTCCAGGCTCTCGGCGCGTTCGATGGCCGCATTCAGTCGTCTTTCAAGATCCTCTGCCCGTTGCCGGGATCCATCGAGCACCTGTTCCAGTCGCGACACCTGTTCCGACATGGTCTTGATCGCCTGCCCGATCCCGCCTTCGGCGGAATTGAGCGCCGACAGGCGGCGCGACAGGACAAAGCAGTAGAACGCCGCGCCAATAGCGGCAGCAATCAGAAGCAGGTCTGCAATAAAGGCCATGCCGCTTACCTCAGGATATCAGAAACTGGGTGATGAGAAGATCGTGGATAAGACCTTCGCCGACCGCGACCTGAAGCCGCCGCAGCAGTTGCATCCGCGCACGCAGCATCGCGTTCGGATCCTCGATGTCCGAAAGGTCGATGGCCATCAGATACGTGTTCATCGTGGATTGCAGTCGGGGTGTGGCGGCGCGAACCGCGGCCTCGGCCGACTTCGGAAGCTCAAGCTGCAACTCAAGCCGCAACTGGCGGACCGGATCGGTGCGAGGCAGTGTCACCATGAACGGCTCCAGCGCCAGGAACATGGTATCGGGGTTGGCAGCGCTTCGGTTTTCAAGCGAAACGCCGCCAGACACCCCCGGCAGTCCGGACAGCAAACCCTGTCCGACCGCGAGATAACCGGCGCACGCCAAAGACAATCCCGCCACCATCGCGAGAACGACAGGGGAACGGGACGGTTTGGCCTTGGGTAAGGTGCTTTCATCCGGAACGCTGGTCTCGGCCATGGCGCAACTCCCTTCGTGTACGGGATGTCGATAACACCGAGTCGGCTAACCGACTGTTAATCCACATCGGCCAATTGTCGGGAAAGACAGTGAACACATGAAGAGGAGCGATTCTTGAACGATATGCTCGGGTTCTGGCGGTCTTTGTCGCCGCGCCATCGCGCCATCGTGGGGTTTGCGACCATCGGTGTTTTTCTTGGATTCCTCGGCTTGTCGCGATTGGCTGCGACCCCCGAGATGGCCCTGCTCTATGGTGGTCTCGACAGCCGCGAGGCCGGCGAGATGATGCAGGCGCTCGATGCGGCGGCCGTGCGCTATGACGTCCGCGGAGATGCCATTTTCGTTGAGTCGACGCGCCGCGATGCACTGCGGATGCAACTTGCGGCAGACGGACTGCCGGCCGGCGGCGGTGCCGGATATGAAATTCTCGATGGCCTCAGCGGTTTCGGGACGACATCGCAGATGTTCGATGCCGCCTACTGGCGAGCGAAAGAAGGCGAACTCGCCCGCACGATCGTCGCAGGAGCAGGCATTCGTCAGGCTCGCGTCCACATCGCGCAACCACCCGGCGGGGCATTCCGCCGCGATACTCATGTGACGGCTGCGGTCACGGTGACGGCCGCTGCGGGCGTGCTGACCGGAGCGCGTGCCGAGGCGTTCCGCTACCTGGTCGCATCGGCTGTACCGGGACTGACCCATGATCGCGTCACCATCATCGATTCGGCGACCGGGCGGCTTGTGGGTGACGAAGGCGACGGCGGCGGCCGCGGTGGCAGCCTCCAGACCCAGGAGGACACCCTGCGTAACTCGGTCGAACGCTTGTTGACGGCGCGGTTCGGTCCCGCGAACGCAATCGTGGAGGTTTCCGTCAGTCCCGTGACCGAAACCGAAACCATCCGGGAACGACGGATCGACCCCCAGTCGCGCGTCGCGATAAGCACGAATATCGAGGAGATAAGCGCGACGGAGCGCAATGGCGGCGGTGGAGCAGTCACGGTCGCGAGCAACCTGCCGGACGGCGACGCAGCCGAGGGCGGTACGGAGTCGGAAAGCCAGAACGCCGAAACCCGGAGCGTGACCAATTTCGAGATCTCCGAAGTCATCCGGGACGTCGCGCGACAGCCCGGCGCCGTGAGACGCCTGACAGTGGCCGTGCTCGTGAACTTGGATGCGATCGGGGCGGAGGCTGCCGCAGTGGACTCGGAACTGGAAGACGTGCGCGAACTCGTCGCGGCGTCGGTCGGCTATGATCCGTCGCGAGGAGACAGCATAACGGTCAAGGCCATGGCCTTTGAGCCGATGGCGGAACAGGGCACGCAGGTGACCCGTGGTGCCTTGAGAGACGTGCTTGCCGAGAATCCCATGCGCCTGATCCAGTTGGGCGTTCTTGCACTGGTCACCATCATTCTCGCGGTGTTTGTGATACGCCCGATCCTCGCCGGTCGCCGCCTTCCGCGGGTCGAAACCGCGGCCCTCGCGCAGGGGCCTGGCGCACAGGGCCGGGCAGAACTGGCCGGTGCCACCGGATCTCTGGCCTTGACGTCTGGTCTCGAGGAGGTTTCTGCCACGTCCGGCATCGCCGGAGGCCGCGTCGCGCTGCCGCCGGAGATACGGGCGGCGTCGGACGATCCCGCGACAAAAATCGTGGATCCTGTCGCCCGGCTCAAGACCATGGTCGAGGCTCGTCAGCCCGATACGCTGGAAATACTGCGCAACTGGCTTGAGGATGAGAAGATCGGGGAGAGAGCCTGATGGCGCGGCTCTTCGTGCCCGAAAACTTCGACAGGTCCCCGGAAACAGCCGGTGAGCGCGAGCTCGTGGATGCCCGCAACATGGAAACGGAGCGACTGACCGCGTTCGAGCGTGGCTACAAGGCGGGGTGGGACGATTCCGTCAACGCAGTGTCGGTCGAGCGCAAGGCGATTTCTGCCGATTTCGCCGCCAATCTCGGCGATCTCGCCTTCACCTATCACGAGGCGCGGGGCCATGTGCTGCGGCAGCTTGAAAGTCTTGTGACCGAAACCTTCGCCAAGGTGCTTCCCGACTGCGCGCAAGTCGCGCTGCCGCACCTTGTCTGGGCGCATGTCAGCCGGATCGCGGCTGAAGCCGCCGACACTCCGGTGACGGTGCTGGTCGCGCCCGGATCCCGTCCGATCTTCGAAAGCGTCCTGCCGGCCGATCCGGGTTTCCCGGTCACGATCGTGGAAGAGCCGACATTGACGGATGGCCAGGTCTTCATCCGGTCGCAAAGGAGCGAAACGGTGATCGATCAGGCCACGGCACTCCAGGAGATCGCGGCCGCCGTCCGCCAGTTCTTCGAGATACACGAGCAGGATGAGGAAGGAATGAGAGCCCATGGATAAACCCGTTCACTCCGCACAGAGCGGCAGAAAACCATTCGTGAAGCTGCCCATCGAGGTGCGAGTCACCGTGGGTCGCGCGCGCCCTACGATCGAGGAGCTTCTGGCACTTGCGCCCGAAAGCCTGCTTCAACTTGACCGTACCATCAACGATCCGGTCGAGCTTTACGTCGGTGACAAACTGATCGCGCGGGGGCAACTCGAGGAACTTGACGACATTGCCGGGGGACAGCTTGCGGTTCGGCTGACCGAGGTCGCGGATGATGCACACGCGCTCTGACAGGTGGGCGTTGCTGGAAGACGCGCCTGCATCGTGGGCGATACGGGGCTTGGCGGTGTTGCTCGTCGTGGCGGTCGTTGCCCTGCCGCATCCCGCCTCGGCACAGGCGACACCCGAGGGGCTGGGCGAGATCTTTCTCGATCCGGATCAGATCGGCGGCCGCGCGGTCCAGCTCTTTCTCCTGCTGACGGTTCTCAGCCTTGTACCGGGTGTCGCGGTGATGGTGACGTGTTTCCCGTTCATCGTCACGGTCCTGTCGATCCTGCGGCAAGCCATCGGGCTTCAGCAGGCGCCCCCCAACATGCTGATCGTCAGCCTCGCGCTGTTTCTGACCTACTTCGTCATGGACCCTGTCCTGACTGCTGCCTGGGAAAGCGGTGGCCGTGCGCTTGCCGCAGGTGAAGTGTCGGTGCAGGACGGATTTCTTGCCGCGATGGAGCCGCTGCGCGGCTTCATGGCAAACCGCGTGGATCCGGACACATTCGCGGCGCTCTCCGAGCTTCGTGAACCGGGAACACCGTTCGGACCGGAACCGGAAACCGGCTCTGACGGTGCCCGCGCGGCGGCCCTGTCGATCCTCGTGCCGTCCTTTCTTCTGTCCGAGATCGCCCGCGCCTTTGAAATCGGCTTTCTGATCTTCCTGCCGTTTCTCATCATCGACCTCGTCGTGGCCGCGATCCTGATGTCCATGGGCATGATGATGGTGCCGCCGGCGATCGTCGCGCTGCCCTTCAAGCTTGCCTTTTTCGTGGTCGCCGATGGCTGGACCCTTGTCGCCACTGCGCTGGTGCGGAGCTATTCCTGACCCGAACACCCGGCGCAGCCGGAAGATCGCGGTTTGCGCTTGCGGCAGCACCGGTGCGACGACACGCGGGGTGGCAACGCGGCCACGGCGATTGTGTTTCCGATGCGCGTGTCCATTCACACCACAGGATCAAGCCTCCACGCCGCAGGGCCGGACGGCGAGAGCGGTGCGTCTTCTTGATGTCGCCTCCCACCGCCCGCGTCGCGCGGGCCTGTCGCGCGCGGATCACCCGGCCGCAAGCGTGGAAAGATATTGTCCATAGTCGTTCTTGCGATAGGCATTCGCCGCTGCCAGCAAATCCGCCCGCGTGATCCAGCCCTTGAGGTATGCGATCTCCTCCAGACACCCGACTTGCTGGCCTTGACGCAAGGTCAGCGTGCGCACGAAGTTGCCGGCATCGAGCAGACTTCCATGCGTCCCGGTGTCGAGCCAGGCATAGCCGCGGCCCATTTTCTCGACACTCAGCACCCCGTCATGGAGATACATCTCCAGAAGGGTCGTGATTTCCAACTCGCCCCGGTCCGAAGGTGTCACCTGACGCGCCCGCGCCGGTGCGCTGCCATCGAGGAAATAGAGCCCCGTGACCGCGTAGTTCGACGGCGGCACCGCCGGTTTCTCGATGATCTGCTCGGCCCGTCCGCTGTCGTCGAACTTGACCACGCCGTAGCGTTCCGGGTCGGCAACGCGGTAGCCGAACACGGTGCCGCCCTCGGTCTTCGCATCGGCCGACGCCAGCAGGTCAGGCAGGCCGTGGCCAAAAAAGATGTTGTCGCCCAGACACATGGCCGATGACGCACCGCCAAGGAAATCTTCGGTCAGCAGATAGGCCTGCGCGAGCCCATCGGGCGACGGCTGCACCACGTAGGTCAGCGCGATCCCCCACTGCGACCCGTCCCCCAGGGTCCGTCGGAACTGGTCCTGGTCCTGCGGGGTGGTGATCAGCGCGATCTCGCGGATGCCTGACAGCATCAGGACCGAGATCGGGAAATAGATCATGGGCTTGTCGTAGATCGGCAAAAGTTGCTTGGACACGCCCTGGGTGATCGGATAGAGCCGCGTGCCCGATCCCCCGGCAAGGATGATGCCCTTGCGGGCGGTCTGGTTGGCTTCGGTCACTGGGGTCATTGGGACATGGCTCCGAGATCTTGCAGGATGTCGCGCAGACCGTCCCGCCAGTCCGGGCGGGGCAGGCCGAACACGGCTTCGGTCAGGCTGTTGTCCAGCCGGGAATTCAGGGGGCGTCGTGCCGGTGTGGGATAATCGGCGCTGGGAATGTCCACCACCTCGCAAGTCGTTGCGGACAGGCGGAATATCTCGCGGGCGAAATCGGCCCAACTGACATCCGGCCCGCCCGTCACATGATAGGTGCCTGTCGCGCCGGGATCCTGCAGTAGCCGCGCTGCCACGCCAAGACACGCGTCGGCCAGCGCCGCGGCCGGTGTCGGCCCGCCGATCTGGTCGGCGACGATGGTCAGCCGGTCACGTTCGGCCCCAAGGCGCAGCATGGTCTTGATGAAATTGTGGCCATGGGCCGACACCACCCACGACGTGCGCAGGATCGCGTGGACACCGCCCGCCTGCCGTACCGCGACCTCGCCCGCGAGCTTGGTGCGCCCGTATGCGCCGAGCGGTCCGGTCGGCGTGTCCACGGAAAAGGGCTGATCCCCCGATCCGTCGAACACGTAATCGGTGGACACATGCACCAGCGGCATGCGACGCGCGGCCGCCGCGCGCGCAATGGCGCCAGGTGCCGTGGCGTTGATCATCTGCGCGAGGTCCTCGTCGGTTTCGGCCTTGTCCACGGCCGTATAGGCCGCCGCGATGATGACCGCGTCCGCATCGCTGCCGGTCACGATTCGCGCGCAGGCGTCGGGTTGGGTGAAATCGCCCTCGATCTCGTCGCGCACATCGAGGGTCACAGCGCCCGCACGGCGTTGCAGTTCGGTCCCAAGCTGGCCGGTCTTGCCGAAAACAAGGATCTTCATGCCGATGTTCCCAACCGCGTGCCGACGCCCGCGCGGTCCTGCAGCCCACGCCACCATGGTTCGTTGTCGAGATACCACTGCACGGTCTTTTCCAGCCCTTCCTCCAGAGTGACGGAGGGTCGCCAGCCCAGTTCGGTGCGGATGCGGGTCGGGTCGATCGCATAGCGCAGATCATGCCCCGGCCGGTCGGCCACGAACGTGATCTGTTCCGCATAGGTCGTGTTCTTGGGGCGTTTCGCATCGAGGATCGCGCAGATATTGCGCACGATGTCGATGTTGCGCGCCTCGTTCTCGCCCCCGATGTTGTAGGTGCGGTGGTTCGCGCCGCGCTCCAGAACGGTCAGCAGCGCATCGGCGTGGTCTTCGACGTAGAGCCAGTCGCGCACGTTCTCGCCCGCGCCGTAGACCGGGATCGGATCCCCCGCGAGTGCCTTGAGGATCACCACAGGGATCAGCTTTTCCGGGAAATGGTAGGGGCCGTAGTTGTTGGAGCAGTTGGTCAGCACGTAAGGCAGACCGTAGGTTTCGCCCCAGGCGCGGACGAGGTGGTCCGACGCGGCCTTGCTGGCCGAATAGGGAGAGTTGGGGGCATAGGGCGTGTCTTCGGTGAACTGTCCGGTTGCCCCCAGCGTGCCGTACACCTCGTCCGTGGAGATGTGGTGAAAGCGGAAACCGGCGGGCCGACCCGCGTCCACCCAATACGCGCGTGCGGCGTTGAGCATTTCGAAGGTGCCGTTGACATTGGTTTCGATGAAGGCGCCGGGCGCGTCGATCGACCGGTCCACATGGCTTTCGGCGGCGAGGTGCATCACCTTGTCGGGTCGGTGCCGGGCGAAGATCCGCGCCAGTGCCGCGCCATCGCGGATATCGGCGTGCTCGAAGGCGTAAAGCGGGCTGTCCGCAACCGATGCCACGTTGTCGAGACAAGCCGCGTAGGTCAGCGCGTCAAGATTGACCACGTGGTGGTCGCGCGCCACGGCAAGCCGCACCACGGCCGATCCGATGAACCCGGCGCCGCCGGTCACGAGTATCTTCATCTGTCACGCCTCAAACACAAAGGGACTGTCGAAGTCCCGAAACAGGGGGGCCGCCGCATCCTTGGCCGACAGGATCGCCGTTGCGGGATCGACGCCCCAGTCGATCGCAAGGTCGGGGTCGTCGAACCGGACCGCGCCGTCGCACGCAGGCGCATAATAATCCGAACACTTGTACAGAAGCTCGCTGTCCGGCTCCAGAACCGAAAAGCCGTGCAGGAAACCCTTGGGAATGAACAGCTGGTTGCCCACCGCCGCCGACAACTCCACCGCGACCGACCGGCCGAATGTCGGCGAGCCCTTGCGGATGTCCACCGCCACGTCCATCACCCGGCCTGCGCCCACCCGCACCAGCTTGTCCTGGGCATGGGGCGGCGACTGGAAATGCAGTCCGCGCACCACACCCGTCTGCCGCGACAGCGAATGATTGTCCTGCACGAAGGTCACGTCGATCCCGTGCTGGGCCAGAACCGCGGCACTGTAGACTTCGGAAAAGAAGCCGCGATCATCACCGAACCGCCGTGGCGTCAGGATCACCACCCCGGGCAGGGCTGTCTGTTCAACCTGCACTCTGTCACCTCTTGTTCGAAACCATGTCGCAAGCCGTTACGCGGCGGTTGTAGCGAACCCGGCGTCAAAGGTCACATGGGAATTCGTGCACGGGCGACGTCGCGCAGATCTGCCGCGCTGCCGCAACACGCGGTGCCGACGCAATTTTCCCGCACGCGAGACCGCACAGCCGCGAGAATCCGGTTCGGCAGCTATGGCCTTTTGGTGAATCGCTTTCTAATCTGTCGACGAATTACGGAGTGCACCTTGGCCGACCACAGCGAACACCCCGCCTCATTCTGGACAGCCGCCAGCCTTGTGCCGCCGCTTGTCGCCGCCGCGCTGTTCGTGGCGTTCCTGACCTTCCTGCCCGCCGTCGCCGCAGGCGAGGCCATCCGCTACGCCTGGGCCTGGGTGCCGGGACTGGGCGTCGACCTCAGTTTCGTCATCGACGGTCTCAGTCTGACATTCGCGCTGCTGATCTCGGGCATCGGGGTCGGCGTGATGCTGTTTTCCGGCAGCTATCTTGCCGGTCATCCGCAGCATGGCCGGTTCTCCATATACCTTGTCAGCTTCATGCTGGCGATGCTTGGTCTGGTGCTGGCCGACAACCTGATCGCGCTGTTCGTGTTCTGGGAGCTTACGTCGATCACGTCGTTTCTCCTGATCGGGTTCAGCCATACGTCCGAGGCGTCGCGGCGCGCGGCCTTGCAGGCGCTTCTGGTCACCGGCGGGGGCGGGCTGGCGATGCTGGCCGGGTTCCTTCTGATCGGCGCCACCGCGGGCACGTTCGAGCTGTCGGCGTTGCGAGACATGGGTGACATTCTGCGCGACAGTCCGCTCTACCTGCCGATCCTGATCCTCGTGCTCTGCGGGGCCTTCACGAAGTCGGCGCAGTTTCCGTTCCACTTCTGGCTGCCCAACGCCATGGCGGCGCCAACGCCGGTCAGCGCCTTCCTGCATTCGGCCACCATGGTGAAAGGCGGGGTGTACCTGCTGGCGCGGATGCACCCGAACCTGTCCGGCACGGACGTGTGGCTCTGGACGCTGGTGATCTTCGGGGCGGTCACGACCGTGTTCGCATCGGTGGTGGCCCTGCGCCAGACCGACCTGAAGCAAACGCTCGCTTACACCACGCTGATGGCGCTCGGGGCGCTGGTGCTGTTCCTTGCCGCTCCGGGCGGCTATGCGATCACGGCGGCGGCCACGTTTCTCGTGGTGCATTCGCTGTACAAGGCAGCACTTTTCCTGACCATCGGCTGCGTCGATCACGCCACGGGCACGCGCGACATGCGGCGGCTGGGTGGTCTGGCGCGGCACATGCCGGTAACCGCGCTGGCGGGCGGCCTCGCGGCGCTGTCCATGGCGGGCATGGTGCCCTTCGTGGGGTTCATCGGCAAGGAACTCCTGTACAAGGGCGGTCTGGAAAGTCCGGCGTCGCCGCTGATCGTTACCGGGGCGATCTTCATCGCCAGCGCGCTGATGTTTGCCGTGGCCGGGATCGTCGCGCTCCGGCCGTTCTGGGGAACGGACGCGCGGATGCCGCTGCTCGACCGCCCGATCCGCGAAGCCCCCCTGCCGATGCTGGCCGGACCGCTGGTCCTGGGCGTGCTCGGGCTTTATTTCGGGCTGTTCTCGCACGGACTTCAGATCAATTCCGTCACCCCGACCGTCGCCGCGATCCTCGGCGACCCCGCGCTCGCCAAGGACCTGCATCTTTGGACCGGGATCAACGCCGCGCTGATGCTGAGCCTGCTGACCTTCGCCACCGGCATCGCGATCTACCTGTATCAGGACCAGCTGCGCGAACGGATCGTCGCACTGGAAGACCGTCTGCCGGGCTTCGACGCGATGTGGGATCAGCTTCTTGATCGTCTGTCGGCAGGCGCGCGGGCCGTGACCGACCGGCTGCAACCCGGCGTGGCCAGTCATTACCTGATGGCGACGTTCACGACGGTGACGCTGGTGATCGGTACTGCCATCTTGATCCGGGGGCTGGACATCGGCACCCCGGTCACATCCGGCGTCGGTCTCGTGCATCTGGTGGTGTTCGGCCTGACCATCGCAGGGACGATCCTCGCGGTTGTCACCAATTCCCGGATCACCGCGATCACCGGTCTGGGTGTGACGGGCATCGGCGTGGCCCTGGTGTTCATCCAGTTCGGCGCACCGGACGTGGCCATTACGCAGATCCTTGTGGAGATGCTGGTCGTCGTGCTGTTTTCCGTGGCGGCACTGCGGCTGCCGACCCTGCCGCAGCGTCTGCCGTTCTTTCACCGCTCGGCCCATGCCGCCGTTTCCATCGGTCTGGGCGCTGTCGTGGCGGCAGTGGTGATCGCGGTCACGTCCGTTCCGTTCGACCGTCGCCTGACGACCTATTTCGAAGCGAACAGCTATCCGGAGGCGCACGGGCGCAATATCGTCAACGTGATCCTCGTGGATTTCCGCGCCTTTGACACGTTCGGCGAGATCTCGGTCGTCGCCATCGCGGCGATTTCGGCCTATGCCCTGCTGCGCCAGCGCAAGACGAAAGGGTCGTCATGAACTCGCTCATCCTGACCACCGCCACGCGGCTGATCGTGGCGGTGCTTCTGATCTTCTCGATCTTCATGCTGTTGCGCGGTCACAACGAACCCGGGGGCGGGTTCATCGGCGGCCTGATCGGTGCGACCGGCTTCGTGATGTACGCCATCGCCTGCGGCACGACCGAAGCGCGCGCCGCGCTGCGTGTGCGGCCGCAACAGATCGCGGCCGCAGGGCTGGGCGTCGCTGCACTGGCGGGTCTTGGCGCGGGCCTGTTCGGTGATCCGCTGTTCACCGGGGAATGGCTGTTCCTTGGCGCGGCCGAAGGCGAAAAGGGTCTGCCGCTGTCGACGGTCCTGATGTTCGACATCGGCGTCTACCTTGTGGTGATGGGCGGCATCCTGACCCTTGTCTTCGCGCTGGAAGAGGAAATCTGAGACTTGGAAACGCTTCTTGCCCTGACCATCGGCTGCCTTGTGGCGGCGGGCGTCTATCTGATGTTGGCGCGCGACCTGCTGCGCTTCCTGTTCGGACTGACCCTGATTTCGAACGCGGTGAACCTTGCGATCTTCGCGTCCGGGCGGATTACCGTCGGTGGCACGCCGCCGCTGGTGCCCGAAGGATCCTATGCGCCGGTCGGCGACGTGGCCAACGCGTTGCCGCAGGCGTTGATCCTGACAGCCATCGTGATCGGCTTCGGCCTGTTCGCCTTTTCGCTCGTGCTGACGCTCAAGGCTTACGGCGTGTTCGGCACCATCGACATCGACCGGATGCGCCTGTCGGAACAGCGACCCGGCGAGGATGACGCATGAGCTGGTATCTTGCGCTGCCGCTGATGACGCCGTTCGTGACGGCGGTTCTGGCCTTTCTGCTGCGCGCCTCGGGCATCGGGCGCTGGGTCGCCGTGGCCGGATCTGTCGCGGGGCTGATCCTGTCGCTGATCCTGATGCGCGAGATCATGGCCGCCGGTATCGTCACCGGGCAGATGTCCGACTGGCCCGCGCCCTTCGGCATCACGCTCGTGGCCGATCTTCTGTCGGGCATCATGGTCGTGCTGACCGCAGCCGTGGGGCTGGCCGTCGGGATCTACGCCACGGGCGAGATCGACGACGATCTGGAGGACATGGGCTTCTTCGCCATCTTCCAGCTTCTCTTGGGCGGTGTGACGGGCGCGTTCCTGACCGGCGACCTGTTCAACCTCTATGTCTGGTTCGAGGTGCTGCTGATCTCGTCCTTCGGCCTCTTGATCCTGGGTGGGACGCGGCAGCAGATCGACGGCGCGGTGAAGTATGTCGTGCTCAACCTCGTGTCGACCATCGTGTTCCTGTGCGGGCTCGGGGTGCTGTACGGTGCGACCGGCACGTTGAACATGGCCGACTTGCGGCTTGCGGTGGATGCCAGCGATCAGCAGGGCCTGATCACCGTGCTGTCCATGTTCTTCCTGATCGCCTTCGGCATGAAGGCGGCGGTGTTCCCGCTCTTCTTCTGGCTGCCGGCATCCTACCACACGCCGACCAACGCGGTGTCGGCCATCTTCGCGGGCCTTCTGTCCAAGGTCGGGGTCTATGCGCTGTTCCGCAGCTTCACGCTGATCTTCGACAACGATCCGGGCTATACCGGCACCCTGCTGATCTGGGTGGCGGCCCTGACCATGGTCACGGGCATCCTTGGCGCGCTGGCGCAGACCGATATCCGGCGCGTGATGTCCTACCAGATCGTCAGTTCCATCGGTTTCCTGATCCTTGGGCTTGCGATCGGCACGCCGCTCGCCCTGGCCGGTGCGATCTTCTACCTGATTCACAACGTGATCGTGAAGGTGAACCTGTTTCTGGTTTCGGGGGTTGCCGCGCGGCTGACCGGCGGGTCGTCGGACATGGCGCGCATGGGCGGGATTTACAAGACCGCGCCGCTGGTGGCGTTCCTGTTCATCGTGCCGGCCTTCACGCTGGCGGGTTTTCCGCCGCTCACCGGGTTCTGGGCCAAGGTCATGCTGGTGCAGGCCGCGCTGGAGGTCGGCAACGGCGTGATGGTTGCGGTCGCGCTGATCGTCAGCCTGCTGACGATCTGGTCGCTGATGATCGTCTGGGCGCGGGTGTTCTGGTCCGCCCACCCGGATGGACTTGAACCGCGGTCGGCCGACCTTGGCGCCGTGCGGCTCAATCTTCTTGTGCCCATCGCGGCGCTGGGTCTTCTGAGCGTCGTCATCGGGCTGTTCCCGCAAACGGTTGTCGATCTGGCCCAGTCGGCGGCGGCGCAGCTTCACGATCCGCAGGCCTATGTCGATGCCGTGCTCGGGGGGGCGCCATGAACCTGTTCGCGATCAACCTTTTTCTAGCGTTCCTCTGGATGGTGCTGACCGATACCGGGTCTGCGTCCGCGCTCGTGTCGGGGTATGTCATCGGCTTCGGCGCGCTGTGGCTGGCGCAGCCGCTGTATGGCGAGCCGGGAATGTACTTCGTGCGCACATACCGGGTCGTCGAGCTTGCGCTGTTCTTCTTCTGGGATCTGACGAAATCGAGCGTGAAGGTCGCCGCGGCCGTCCTGCGACCCGGCACCGTGACGCAGTCCGGGTTCATCGACATGCCGCTCGACGTCAAGTCCGACCTTGAAATCCTGCTGGTGGCCAACCTGATCTCGCTGACGCCGGGCACGCTCAGTCTCGATGTGTCCGAGGACCGCAAGACGCTCCACGTCCATGCCATGTTCGCCGCCGATCCGGAGGCCGAGATCAAGGGCCTGAAGGATGGGATGGAGCGCATGGTCAGAAGGATCTTCGCCAATGACACCTGAAAGCTTCCTGTCGGTGTGCCTGTCCATCGGGTTCGGGCTGGTGATGCTGTCGCTTGTGCTGGCGTTCATGCGGCTTGCCAAGGGTCCGCATTTTTCGGATCGCGTGGTCGCGCTCGACATGATGTCGGTGTCGATCGTCGCGTTCTGCGCGCTCTATGCGGTCAAGACGGATGTGGACTCCTTTCTGGATATCGCCATCGTGGTGGCGCTGATCGGGTTCCTTGCGACGGTCGCGCTGGCACGCTTCGCCGAACGCGGGCTGCACCGGAACCGTACGATCACCCATGACAAGGGCCAGATGCCCCCGAAGATCGCCACACCGTCGGCCCACCCCGAGAACGAGGCGCAACCATGATCGACATCCTTGCGGGGCTTCTTGTTCTGGGCGGTGCGGGCTTCGTGTTCATCGCGGGGCTTGGCGTCTACAATCTTCCCGACACGCTCAACCGGATGCACGCGTCGACCAAGGCCGGAACGCTGGGCAGCATCCTGACGCTTGTCGCCACGGCGCTTGTGTTTGGCGAAGGGACCGTGACCGCGCGGGTCGTGGCGATCATCGCGTTCCTGCTGCTCACGGCGCCTGTGGCCGCGCACATGATGGGGCGGGCCACGGTCCAGCTTCAACGCGCGCGTCGGAAGCTGGCCGCCGAGGGCAAGCCGGCGTCGCCGGATCAGGGCCGGTCGTTGTCGTAAAGCTGTTGGATGAACCGCCCGGCCGGGCGGTCGCGCAGGTCTGACACGACGGCACGCACGTCCGGCGGACATGCGTCGAGCGGCGGCAGGTGTCCGCCGTAGCCGCGCGCCAGCACCATGGGCGCGCCCGACGTGGCGAACGCAAGGTCCGCGAGCGTCAGCCGGTCGCCGCACAGGTACGGCCGCCCGTCCGCCAGCAACGCCTCGACCCGGTCGAACCCGGCGCGCACCGTTTCCAACGCGTCCGCCGCCACCGCATCCGACAGCCCCAGCGCCGAGATCAGCCGTTTGCGCACGGGCGCGTAGGCCCCGGCCCGCAACGCCAGCCGTTCCCAGCGCGGCACGCCGGTGGTGAAGCTGTTCCACACCAGCGCGCGGTCCCGCAGCAGGTTGTGATAGGCCCAGCGGACCGTGCCCATCCCCATGGTCCAGCGCAGGTCGTGCTGCAGGGCCATCACCTCGGCATGCAGGTCCGGCGCGTGCGCGGCATCGGGCAGCACGCGGGCAGTGGGCGGAGCGGTGTGGTCCAGCCCCGCGACCAGCGCATCGACCCCCGCGAACCGGTCCGCGCCGCGCAGGAGCAACGGGCTGTCCATCCGGCCTGCCCCGACCCGGCGCAGCGCCAGCAGGTGAAAGACCGGCGCATGGGGTTCCTCGCGGTACGCGATCCCCCAGCGCCCCAGAAGCCACCGTGCAAGGTCCACATCCGCACTGGGCAGAAGCGTGATGAGCCGTGCGGTCGCGGTCATGCCGGATCGTAGACCAGTGTCATGTGCTGCGGGAATGGCGTTCCGCCGGTGTCGCACTGCCCCGCGGTGCCTTCGGCCCGGCGCAGGCCGGACCGCGCCAGCAGCGGCATCAGGATTGCGGGGATCACCGCCGCGTTGATCTGCGCGCCAAAGCAGGTGTGCACGCCCGTTCCCCAGATGATGTGATCGCTGAAGGGCCGTGCCGGTCGGAAGCGCGCGGGGGTCTCGACGCCCGCAGGGTCGTGCATCGCCGACAGGGTCGCAGCGAAGACCATGTCGCCCATGCGCACCCGCCGGGCGCGGAAGGTGCCCGGTGCGATCACCGTGTCGCGGATGGCACGACGATAGATGATCGGATTGTGCGGATTGAACCGGAGCGCCTCCCACAGGTGCGGGGCCAGTTGCGCGGCGTCGCCGGTGCGGGCCGCCGCCTGCGCCCGACGCAGGGCGTCGGGGCGGCGCAGCAACTCGTCCAGCGCAAGGCAGGCCGACTTGGAGATCGTCGGGATCGCCCCGATCACCAGCCCCAGCAGGTTGTTGCGGATGCCAAGGTCGTCCATCCCGGGCACCCCCGCCGCCTGCAGCGCAAGGCACCGCGCAATCAGGTCGTCGTGGTCGGACGGTGCGGCATGCCGCGCGGCGATGGCGGCGTCCAGCGCGTCGCGAAGTGCTGCGGCGTCCGCCATCGCGCGGTTGTGGAGGTCCGGGTCCGCCCCGAGATCCCCGAAGAGATACCAGAACAGCCGCGTGGCCCAGCCTTGCAGGTCGCCCGCGTCCACGTCGGCCAGGCCGAAATAGCCCATCACCATGTCTGTGGGCACCGTCAGCGTCAGGTCCGGGGGCAGGTCGATCCGCCCCCGCGCATCGGCCACCGCCCGCACAGCAAGGTCGATGGCCCGTGGGACAATCCTGTCGGGCACGTCCGTATGGCGCATCACCAGCCGCATCGCGGCGGTGTCGCGCGCGTAATCCCAGCCCGGTTGCATGCCGAGGAAGAAGTTTGCCCCGCCCGTCAGGTCCCGCATGCGCGGGCCATAGACGACTTCGAAGTCGTCGTCGCGGCGCAGCACGTCCATCACGTCGGCGCGGCGGGTCACGATCACCGTGCCACCGTTGTCATAGGCCGCCACCAGCTTGCGGTTGAGCCGCAGGTTCGGGACAAAGGCGCGCAGCACGGCCAGTGCCGCGATCTGCCGCGCGGGATCGCCCAGGGCTGCGCCGACATTGGCCCGCAACCCGCCCGGCGCGCGGGCGGCTGCCAGCCCCGCTGCCACGAGCTGCCCGATCCCGGCCAGCCCCGATCCCAGCCGTTCCAGCCGAATCCCGAGGGATTGCACCGCGCCCGTGACCATGCTGCGCCCTCAGGTCGGGTCCACGATGCCAAGCGCGATCATGTGCAGCGCCGTCATCGAGGGCAGGAAGAAGTAATCGCCACCGCGGGTTTCCACGAATGTCCTGAGCCCGCCCATGACATAGGGCGGCTTGCCGGACGTCGGGTCCGACGGGATGGTGAAACGCCGGTGCAGGCCGTGGTCGCCCACAAGCGGACAGGTGTCGTTGCCCTGGTTGAAATCCAGTCCGTACTGGATCCACTGCTGCTGCACGAATTCGAACTGCCGGAAGATGCTCGCCCCGATGACCATCATGGCGACGCCCTGTTCGGTGGTGTCGTCCTTTGGCGCGCCTGCGCCGGGGCCATAGGGCAGGCCCCGGCGCAGGATGCGGCGGCGCTTGTTCAGTTGCGATGTGGCGTCCTTGTTGGGCTTGCCCGGCTGGTTCAGCGGATCGAGGTAATCGCGGGTGTTCACCCGCCGCAGATGCGCGCCGTTCGGGCATTTGACCCCGTCCATATCGTCCGCGTAGCGGAAATCGTTCGCTGCGCGGCTGCGCAGATAGGCGCGCTGTGCCGCCAGCGCGCGGGCGGGGTCGGGGTCGTTCATCCCCGTCTCGGCCCGCACGCGCATCCAGTCGGCGAAGGTCGGCGCGGTCGCCGTGGGCACGCCATCGGACCAGCGCCCGATCATCTTGGCCAGCACGGTTTCCCGCGCCTCGGCCACATCCACGCCCATGACGCGCGCAAAGCCCGCCGCCTCGGCATCGAGCACGGCGTTGAAGCTGCCCACGTTCTGGTGCAGCTTGCGGTAGACCATGAAGCTGCCGTTCTGCATGACACCCGGCGGCATGGCCGTGGGCGGCAGTTCCTGGCTTTCGTCCGGGTGGCCCAGCAGGAATTCGCCGGTGGCGATGGGTTGCCAGCCGGTGGCGCGGCCCATCCACTTGCCGCGCCCGACAACGGCATCCTTTTCCTCTTCAGGCGGGTACTGCCCTTCGAAGACCGGATCGCCGATCCCGTCGGTCAGGCCGAAATGTTCACGCGGTGTCGGGAACCGTGCGCCGCCGATGTCCTTGAACACGGCGGTTGCGGCCTGGTGGTCCTGCGACCCGTCCTGCCCGTGCCCGTCGAGCAGGCGCACACCGGTATCGCGGCAAATCCTGCGCAGCCAGTCCATCTGCGCCTCCAGTTCCGGCACCGGCTGGTCGCTGCCCAGCTGCGCCAGTTGCGCGTTCATGGACATCCACACGTGCACGTCGCGCGACGGGTCCCCGGCGCGGTTCGCCTGCCAGATCGGATCCCAGTGGCGGCACCAGTCGGTATCCTCGGCTTCGGGGCGTTCCGGGTTGCGGTCGCCCAGCACGAAGGCCCGCGCCTTCATCCCGTCCACGAAGCTTTCGGGCATCCCTTGCAGCGTCCGGGTCGGCAGGCCCAGCACCCGCAGGCCCGGATAGGTGAAGCCGATGTTCAGCGTGACCTTCGGCTTGGTGTCGGGTGTCCAGCGCGCGGCGGTGGTCACGCGCGGGCGGACCAGATCGACGAAACGTCGCGCCGATATCGGGTCGGGCAGGTTGAGAAAGAGATACCGCGCGAAGGGAAACGAATACCGCCCGTACGCGCGGGTGATGTTGCCCTGAATGTCGTCCAGATTGAGTTGGCGTGTCATGTCCATGCCTCAGGACGTGCCGTGGCGGACCGAGATCACGCCGGGGGTTTGCGTGGGCGACAGGGTGTCGGCGGGCCGGTGGGTGGCGAGGAAGTCGCCGAACGCGGCGTGGAGCGTGTCGGCATCGCACCCCTGCCGGTCCACCACGAAATCGGCGAAATGCTGTTGCAGGTACAGGGATTTCAGCACGCTTGGCAGATCGCCGTGGTCTGCGGGTGGCATCGGGCGTTGCCCGCGCGCGACGATGTAGCGATAAAGCCCGACCAGCACCACGGCGCTGACGATCAGCCCTGCCAGTGCCACCCAGCCGGACTGGGGGGTCATGTAGCCGAAGAGCTGCGCAAGGAACGCCAACGCGGTGACCGCCAGCGGTGCGATCGCGATGGCGGCCAGCGGCTTGATCGGCAACGGGTCCAGCTTTGGCGGGCTGGTCCAGTAGTCGTGGAAGGGCATGGTCGTTTCGACCTGGCAGCGGGCCAGGTAGCGGGCGAAATCGTCACCCGATATCACACCGTCGAACCCCACGCAGTTCCCGTAGATCGCGCGGAGTTCCGGCTCCATCCGATCCCATAGCCGCCGCGCCCAGACATCCCGGACACGGGCCTGCTGCCGCGCATCCAGTCGCGTCGGCAATGGGTCGCCTTCGTCCATCACCGCGTCGATATCCGCGGCGAACAGCAGGTAGGCGCTCTTCAGCCGGTCCACGGGTTGGGGGTGGATGGGATCCTGCCCGCGCAGGGACATGACCAGTGCATCCTGTGGCGTGCGACCGTTGTAGATCGTGTCCTCGATGACCACGAAGCGGCACAGATGGGTCTGCAAGCTGCGTGCGAAGGGGCTGTTTTCGCCGATCCGGATCGTGGCCGGCGATTGCAGCGCCGTGGGCAGCAGGCCCAGGGTGATCCGCATTGCCTGCTCGAACGACATGACCTGCCCGGTCACGTCGGTCGTGGTGCCCGCCCGGATCGGTGCAAGGAACGTCAGGAAAAGGTGACCCGTGTCGAAGTCCGGCATCGCTCAGCTCCGCTCGAAATCATAGACGGTCGCGGCGTTCTGCACGGCGCGCATCCGGTTCATGTCGGCGTGTTCGGTATCAAGGCTTGCCACCGGCCCGAACCCCGGATCGCCAAGGCAGCCCTGCACCGTCAGGAGTTCCGCCGTAAAGGTCCGTGCGAAATCCTCCGGCGACTGGCTGCCATGGGCCTTGGCCAGCCGGTCGATCGCCGCGCGCACGCGCAGCGCCGCCTTCACGTCGCGCTGCGCCGATCCGGGTGTCGCGTTGTAATAATAGTCGGTGAACAGCTGGTTGTGGGTGATGTAGTCCTTGAACGGTGTCACCGGGATCGACCGGGGGTACTTCGTGGCCGAATACCAGAACAGGTTCAGCCCGTTCGGGATCCCGTCCGAGAACGCGTCGATATACTGGTCCCACGTCCCGTTGAAGTTGGAACAGAACAGCATGTAATCGTTGCGCAGGGTTTCCTTGCCCTGCCCCAGATCCGGCCACTGTTCGGGCTTGATGATGACCCAGCGC